>NZ_JBEXHJ010000006.1:0-315223 GCF_040607775.1 Micromonospora sp. NPDC005237
GTGCCGGTCGGGCTGTCGAGCCGGGCGGTCCAGGTGAAGCCCACCGAGGTGTTGGTGAAGTCGTCGTTGAAGACGGTGATGTTGCGGGTCACAGTGGCGTTGCGGGCGTAGCTGGGTACCGCCTGCGGCAGCGGGAAGGTGCCGTTCGAGTCCGAATTGCCGGAGGCGGACCAGTAGGGGAGGTCGACCGCGGCCACCGGGTTGAACGCCGCCTGCACGCGCTGGATCTGTGCGTTGCTCCACGGGTCGGTCAGATTGTCCGCGCCGTAGACCGGGCGAGTGCCCTCCTCCGTGGTGAAGTCGGTGGTTCTCACGCCCGGCACCACGCTGGCCCAGGCAGACAGCAGCGTGTAGGGGCGCAGGTCGCTGGCGTCCTTGCCGCGCTTGGCAGCAGTTGCGGTGGCGAACCACGTGAAGCCCTGCCTGGTGCTGCAGGCGGGCCAGATGTACTCGCCTTCGCCGTCCGGACGCCCGGAATTGCGATTCAGGGCCTCGCCGTACCGGCCGACACCGTCCAGGTAGTGCGCGAAAATGGCGAAGTTGGAGTAGTTCATGGCCGGGTACCGGCTGGCCGAGTCCGCGCCCGGAGCGGCGTCGATGCTGATCGGCCGGGTGCCGTCGTTGCCGTTCATCGCCGCGTACAGGTCCTGTTGGAACTGCTGCGAGTCGTTGTTGTTGAAGCTGGGCTCGTTGATCTGGCTCCAGCGGATGATCGCCGGATGGTTGCGGTCGCGCAGGGTCAGCGCACGAGCGTGGGCCACCATGTTGTTGCGTCCGGACACGAAGTCCTGGGCACCGCTGCGGATGGCGGTCTCGTCGATGACCATCAGGCCCATCTCGTCGGCCACGTCGAGCATGTACGGGCTGGCCGGTTCCATGTGCATGCGTACCACGTTGTAGTTGAGACGCTGGTAGTTGTTCACCGCCTCGGGCCAGCCGCCGTTGCCAGACGACGGCGGCAGGAAGCCGGGCAGGGTGTCGTACGCGTCGCCCTTCCCGCCGTAGTTGACCCGGTCGTAGTCGGCGCCCTGCAGGCTGTCGCCTCGGAAGTTCACCCGCACGCCGTTGAGGTAGTAGTACTCGCCGTTCTGCGTGCTCTCCCGGAACCCGAAGCGGTACGTGGCGTCACTGGTGCGGCCGTCGTCAACGGTGGCGTGGATCGCCAGGCGGTGCAGTTGGGGCCGGTATCCGGACCGGTACGGCACATTGGGCCACCAGTACGAGGTGGTGCCGAGGTCCCACGCCACGGGGCCCACCGTGACCTTCGCCGTCGAACGGGCCGCCACCGTCACGGTCCGCTGCGGCAGCTGCGGGTAGCTGAAAGAGCCCGCGCCGTCGGACGCGAGCGACCCGCTGAGGGCGACCGTTCTGGTCGCGGCCGAGGAGTTGGTTACCGACACGTCGTAGCTGAGGGTGCGGTTCGCCACCGAGGTACGGACGAACGCGTCGCTGACATACACCGCCGGGTACACCCGCAGGGACGCGGACCGGTAAATGCCCTGCGGTATCGCCTCGGACCAGTCGGCCGCCACCGGGACCAGGTACTTGCCGTCGGACGACTTCAACGCACCGCGGCCCTTCACCTGCACGCTGATCGTATGGGTGGTGCCCGGTGCGGCGTAGCCACTGATGTCGAAGTTCGACGGGGTGAACGCCGTTGTCTGGGTCGCGACCACGCGGCCGTCGACGGAGAGTGTCGCCTGGTGGTTGACGGCGCCGAACTCGATCCAGGTCGACTGCGGCTGCCCCGAGTCCGGCACGGTGATGCTGCGCGAGTACACCGCCTCGTTCACCTCGGTGAAGCCCTGCTTGTACCAGCCGCCACCAGGCACCGTGATCGAGGTCGTTCCCCGACCCGAGGGCGTGAAGCTCCACGTCCCGCTCAGATCGACCGAGGCGATCGCGCCGTTACCGGCCGCCACACCGTCAAGTCCGGCGGCCGCGACACTCTGCGTCGCGGCCGGCGCGGCCAGGGCCGAACCGGGGGTCGCCAGGGTCAGGCCGCCCAGCGTCAGGGTCAGGCCGAGCGCCACGGTCGCGGCCAGCCCTCTGGCCGGCGCCGACAATCGGTCACCCCAGCGGACGTTCGTACGATGCACGGTAACCTCCTGCGACTCACCCGACAGCCGTATGACTCCGAGCCATGGCGTATGTGCCGGCTGTAGTCGAATCGATTCGACGATGCGCCGACGTCGTCGACCACCCGGGAGGGTGAACGCAGCCGACATGTAGATGTCATTAACCGGCAACACAGGCACTCAGTCAAGGATTTCGACTCATCTATCTTGTGCCGAAGTCTGAAACTCTATCAGTCCCGACAAAAGCCGCAGCAAAGGTAGGACGAAAGGCCCGTTGGCACCACCGTCGACGCATCGGCCTCCGACTGAAGCGCCTGCGGGATGATTAGGGCGTGTTGGTGCGCAGCGTCCGGACCGAGTGCACCGACCGGATGTTGATCTACAACGAACAGCACGCCCGCACGGTGCTCCGTGACTATGAGGACCACTTCGACTGGCACCGGCCACACCAGGGCCTGGAGCAGCATCCACCCGACTACGACCCCGGCGGCGCGGTCGTCGCGATCGACAAGCCGATCCGCCGGCGCCGCATCCTTGGTGGCCTCATCAACGAGTATCACAGGGCCGCTTGATCCGCTCACAAATCCGCAGCTCATAGCCTGCAACACAATTTTTGGCACGGTACAGGGCACCACCGTGTTCGCCGGATCACCGCGGTGGGCCCGGACCGGACCCTTTCGTACGTGGGTCAGATGAGCCTGGTCTGCTTCGCTGTTAGCGCCTGGTGGAGCGGGTCGCCGCGCATGACGTGGATGGTGCCAGGGTCGACGATCGGTGACGGTGCACCCTATGCAGCGCCGAGGGGGGGTGCCCTCGGCGGCGAGCTGGGCTACCAGCTCGTCCGCGGCCGCGCCTGGTCCGCTCGACCTGGTCCGGGTGGCAGAAGATGTGCGTCAGGAAGTAGTCGATGTGGGGGTGCGGGTGGAACGCGGTCAGCACCGGGACCCGGATGCCGAGGAGGCGCCCACCCATGCCCCTTTTAGCCTCTCCTCGCGCGATGCCCGGCGTGACCGCTGGTGATGTGAGAGTCGAGAGGCGTGTCAGCTTCTTTGTACCGTGGTCCCGGCTCGAATCGCCCGCGGTATCTCGGCGACATCGTCGACACGATCCAGCAGCGTGGCAAGTTCGTCGCCGGACGCGGGCGAGCTCAACTCGACCTGGTAGGTGATGCCGCTGGATATCCACGTCTGCGTGTCGAAACCTCCCTCGGCCGATACACGTACCCCGTCGATCCGGATGCCGAGTTCGCCTGCCTCCCGATATATGTCGTTCAGGACGCAGCCAGCCGCGGCGAGGTGCAACAGGTGTGCCCCGGTGAAGTCCGCCTCGACCGTGACGCCCTCAGGTGTCCAGCGGTGAGGGAACCCGATCGCACCACCGTCATCTGATCTGAACGAGCCGGCGCCGACCACGACCGCGAATCGCTCCACCGGTTGCCCCTGTCCGCTTTGCCTCACCCGACCGGCTCATTGTCGCCCGTCACCAGCATCACCACCAGATACCGAGACATCCGCTTCTAGCCGCGATCCGGCGCGAGCGCGACCACCCCAGCGGTGACGGATTGTAGTCGGCAGGGCGGTCCGTCATGCGACATGGGAAGGTGCTCGACAGACGTCGTCGCCCCTTCTGGAGCGTCGACCTCTGTACGCTCCAGCCGTACCTGCTTGTGCATTTGGACCCGTACGCCGACAGGACTGGTTGGCTGCCGGATGGGGCCTGTTCGGTGGGGCTGCTACTTCGGCTGGCCGGTGGCGGGCACCGGGACGGCCTGGCCGGGCACGCCGCGGGGGAGCAGGGGAGCCGGGCCCAGCAGGTGCTCCGGCGGCACGTGGATGCGCAGGCTGTTGGACAGGTCGACCAGCTCCTTCTGCGTCACATTCATTCCGAGCACCTCGAAGTTGTAGCCCAGTCCCGTGAGCTGCTCCTGCATGTTCCCCACCGGCACATCCCTGGGAAGTACACCGAAGACCTTTGTGTCCTTCGGGGAGACCCGCACCGGCAGGAACTCCTCACCGACCTGGACCACTGCCGCGGTACCGTCCTCATTGGCCGCCAGCCGCTCGATGTCGCGGCGGACCTGCCCGCCCTCCTCGCTTAGCACGACCTCACGCTCGATCCTGTCCAGGGCCGCGTCGACCTCGTCGGCCCTGGTGGGGAACTTTTCGCCGCGCAGCCGGGCCCGGTTGTTGCGGGCGCGCAGCACGTCACGGGCGTACGCGCGCAGCTCGGCGCGCTCAGCCTGGGACAGGGAACTGATGCCGCCGGAGGCGATCTTCAACTCCCGGGCGGCGTGCCTGCCTGCCTTGGCCTCGAAGATGGCGACGATGATCAGCTCACCGTTCTGCCGGTGGGCCAGGATGCCGTCGGTGAGCTGGCGTCCCGACGCGTCGCGGATCATGTGGCCCGGGATGAACTCCAGCGTCTGGGGCGCGGGGATGTGGATGCCCAGGGCACGCGCCCCGGCGGGATCACGCAGCCACGCCGCGATCCGCGCCTCCAGGAACTCCTCCAGCAGCTGCCCCTTCATCAGGTTAATGTTCGGGCCCTTCTCAACGACCCGCATCAGCGCCAGATGGTCCAGCTCGCTGAGCACTGCCGTGCCGCTGACGAGCTTCTTCAACGAGTCGGCGACGTACGTGGCGATGGACATGCCCCGCGGGCTGCCCCGCTTGACGCCCATCCTCTCCAGCGCGGTGACGGCCCTCGCCGCCAGCGCCGAATCGACCTTCTTTCCCGCCGCGATCAGGGTCCGGGCCTCGGAGATGGCGAGGCGCCCAGTGACGTCCTCGCTGACCTTCTCACCCGCAGCCAGGGCGAGGCTCCAGCGTGCGGCGCCGAGCCCGTACAGCCGCTCCATCCGCGCTGCGGTGTAGAGCGCCCGACCGCCCTTGACGAACCGGGAGGCGAACGGCAGCAGCACGCCCGCGGCGATGATGCACCGGTCGACCTCGGTCAGCTCGTAGCCGAAGATGTCGTACCCGAAGGCCGCCTCGAAGATCGCAACCGCGGTGCCGACGACCGGGATGAGGGCGATGCCGAACTCGACGACCTCCAGCACCGCCGGACGGTGTTCGACGGGCAGCGGGAAGGAATTGGTGTCGGTGGGCTGCTGCTGGGCTATCCGCAGCGTGACCAGCAGGTCCTGGCGCTGTGCCAGCATCCGGCTCATACCCTCGGCCGCGGGCAGGGTGAGAAAGTCGTCGTCGCCCTGGTGCGCCATCACCCACGCGGCCAGGGTCGCCGCAATGGCGTCGAGGGCGTCGGGAACAGAAGGCGTGGGAGGCACCGGAGATCCTGGCACCGCCGATGCCCGGTCGTGTTCCTGTACCAGCAGTACGCGCTTGCGGGTGCGATCGACGACCAGGTGCGTGGGCATGGTGGCGCGTTCGCGCAGCATCCGCATCAGCGCCAGGTATTCGTTGTTCTTGGCGGTGAAGGCTTCCGGGGTCAGCTCACGGCGGCGCAGCGGGGCTGCCGCCTGCCGCCGCGCGGTGACCTTCCACAGCTCCGGGCCGGAGAGACCGCCCTCCTTGCGATGCTCGTATGCGGCAAGGGAGTCAGGCCGCCGAGCGAGATCTTCGGCCATGATGGCGACCCCGCCGCGCAGCACGGCCAGCTCGAAGGCGCTCGCCCTGCCGCCGGTCATGCCGGCCTCGAACTCGACACGAGCCGAGGTCAGCATTCGCCGGTAGGGGCCCAGGTCGATGGCCATCGAGTCAGGCTGGGTAGACGGGGAGTTCGGGGCCTTCCTGCAACCACACCAGCGTGGTCGGCACGGTGAACTCCCACGGGCTGCCCTCGGGCAACGCGCCGGCCAGGTCGTCGGTCTGCGCCCGCACCTCGTCGGCGACCGACTTGTACAGCGGGTCGTCGATGGTTGGCGGCTCGCCGCCGAGCCAGACCCGGTCGGCCAGCCGAGGGCTCCTGCGAGCCAGGAAGTACGCGACCGCCAGGTTGTATGCGGGCGACACCGGGACCACCACCCTGGCCGCGCCTGCCTGCTTGAACTGGGCGAACAACGGGTCGATGTCGGAGCGGTTGCTGGCCTCGGTCCACTTGGTCTTGCGGCCCCAGAAGTACGGATAAAACAGGTAGGTCATCTGCGGCCAGTCGAAGGCCTGTTCGAAGAACTGGATGACCGGGCCCTCTGCCATCGCCTCGTACACGTCGACCTCGGGCAGCTTCGCCGGGGCGTCCGCCGGGTCCGTCATCGCGTTGTAGTCGCTGAGGTGACTGCCGGTCATCATGGTGACACACAGCTTCTTTAGCTCGGTGCGCTCGATCTCCCGATTGGTGGCCGGGTTACGGCCCTGGATCACCACGGCCCCCTCCGGCGCGCCGGCCTGGGCCACCTTCTGGTCGTACGCCGTCTTCATGGCCAGGTAGGCTGTGCTGATCTTCTCGAAGGTTTTGTTCTGCCAGTCCTGCAGGTGCGCGTCGTTCCGGTAGCAGTTGATGCCGACGTTGACCGAGTACGCGTTGATGTCGTACCCGATGCAGCTGACCGCCATGGGCCCTGTCGGGTTGTCGAAGGTCTCCGAGGACTGCGCCCACCCCAGGGTGTGCACTCCGCCCTGCTTGACCGCGGTGCTGGCGATGAGTTCGGCGGCGTCGTCACCGATTTGGATCGAGAACCGTGGCCCGCCGACCACGTAGATCAGCGACACGTTGGCGATGTAGTAGATCATGGTGTAGCCGTCCGGCACGACCAGGTCCTTGAGCATCTTCGATACGGTCTTGCCGTTGTCGACGCCACTCTGCTCGAACGACGTCGCCGCGTACGTCCATTCCAGCGGCGGCGTGGTGATTCCCTGGGCGTTGTAGCGGCTGGCGAACGTCTGGTAGTTCGACTCGTCGAGGTCGGCGGCGGTCAGCGGCTGGTTCTTAGCGTTGACGAGCGGTATCGGCGGCTCAGCGCCCACCACGGTCTTCGGCCGCAGCTGCGAGGCGAGCCAATAGGCCGCCGGCTGCGGCACGATGAACTCCAGCATCAGCCGCCGGCCGTAGTTGTAGACCTGTGCCCGGTAGCGCTTGTCCACCCAGCGGTAGACGCCGGTGATGTGCGCGGCGCCCTGGGCGTTGTCGACGCCGTGGGTATTGGTCTCCTCGACCTCGTGGAAGGTCTTGGTGGTGCGCTCGGTCTTCACCTTCTTCTGAATCTTTGTGACGGAGCGGTCGACCACATCGCGGGCGAAGTTCGAGCTGCTTCTGGTCGACTCCTGCTTGGATGTCGCGTAGGCGAAGTCGCCGTGCGCGGTGGTGACGACCGGCCCGAAGGCGGCGGTCACCGTCACTCCGGCCTGCACGCTCATGTCCTCCTTGACGGTTCGGTCCGCCTCCTTCTTCAGCTCGAACCGGTCGGTGGACTGCTGGTCACGCTCGGTCTCGTTCACCTCCTCCGACGACTCGAAGTAAGTGGTCTCGACCCGGTCCAGCATGCGGTGCACCCGCTCGCGGTGCTCGCCCTTGAGCACGTTCTCTATGTGTGCAACTTCTCCCGGGGCGTACCCGAGCAGGGTCTGCTTGACCACCTTCAGGTCGCCGACGCCCAGTGGCCGGATCCGGCCGCTGACATCCACGTCGGGGCTGGTGCCCGGGTCGGGGTCGGCATCGAAGATCGGCGGGAGGTCCAGGCCCGGCGCGATGGTGCCCACGTCGTGCAGATCGAGCGTGCCCGACAGCGCCCGGAATTCGCGCCGCAGCGCCGGGTCGTCACGCAGAGCGTCCACCCTCCGCAGCAGCGTGGTCAGGTGCGTTTGAGCGGTCGCGGTCGCCGTCGGAACCGCGGTGGCCTCCCCGATCCGTAGACGGGCCGCGACGCTCCGCGCTTCCTCGGGCAGGTTGCCATCGAATATCCGGGCCATGCTCGCCACGCGTCCCAGCGTGATCCGGTTGCGGAACACGTCGCCGTGCTGGGTTGGCTCCTCCGACAGCACCCGCTCGCGGATTGGCGCGGCGTTCGCCCGTACGGCGTCCAGCAGTGTGCGGGTCGCCGCGACCTCCCGCAGAAGCGCGCGGACCGGCTCGTCGGACACCTCGGCGTGCCCTGCCACCGAGGCGGAGCCGCGCCAGCGTGTGGTCTCGGGCGCCTCGACGACCGCGAGCTCCGCGGGCACAACCGGGGTGGCGCCCAGCGCGGTCACCGCGTCGGCGGCGGTGGTTGCCGCGTCGGCGCGCCACAGTGCGGCGAAGTGCAGTGCCCGCAGCGCGGCCGTCGGCGTCTCCAGGTCGGGTCCGGCCGCCGGGCCCTGACGATACGCCCGGTACAGCGCGTCCCAAGCCGTCCCGGCCAGCTCGGCGGCATCGCGGTCGGCCAAGGCGCGCACGTCACGCAGTTCCGCGTCCGCGTCGCCCAGCGGGTCGCCGCCGGGCTGCGCGCCGAAGTGGTCGGCCAGCGCGCGGGCCGCTTCGGCCAGCGCGGCCAGCCGCGGGTCCGGGTGCCGCGTGGACTCGCCATCATCGTTGCCGGCGAGCGACCCGCCGCCGGGGGCTCTGCGCTGGTCGGTGATCAGGCCGAGGGCCGCCTCACGTTGCCCGACCAGTTGCGGCGGACGTACAGCGACGAACTTGAAGGCATCGACGGTCTGACTGTCTGGCATAAGTCTGTTGTAGGACGTCGCGACGCGTGCGCACAGTGTCTGTCGGATAGCGGCCTCGCCGAGCCGACAACGGGCGAGGTCACCAGCGACGTGGACGGCACTGCCTGTCGTGCTCGACGGCCTTTCGCGATGATACTGACCGACCTGCTCGGAACGGCTCAGGTGCCAGGAATGACGCGCCGCCGATGGTTGGCGAGGCTCAGGTCGGACCACTGCGTGACGGGTACTCCATCGGCGGTGGACCGATCGGACACCTCGAGGACCTTGTCGCTGTGCCGGCCGTGCAGGGCGAAGGCGCCGAAGCCGGCCCAGGCGAGCCGCCACTGCTGGTTCGCTGCGCCGAGCCAGTCCCACTGCGTCACCCGGGCGCCGTCGGCGGTGGAGACGCCACTGACGTCGACCACCTTGTCATGCACACTGATCATCCCGCAGCCCTTGATCCCGATCTTCTTCCCTAGACAAGAAGAATGATCAATCAAGGGCTGCGGCCATGATCAGCCGGGGTCGATACAAACCAACCCCAGGTTAAAGATCAAGCTAGTACCCGCACCGTGGGCAGTTCGGGGATGGTGCACTACCGGCGGGCGGTGGACTGGGACATGTTGCCGGACCTGGCCGGCTTCTACAGCACCTTCGCCTCCCGGGACGGGGCCGTGCCGTCCTACGTCGGCGGGATCACCAATGATGGCTTCGCCGACCCCAATCCGCAGAACGCATTCACAGATCTCGGGACCACCGGACTATTTTCAGACTTCGGGCCAGAAAACACCGGGGCTCTGATCGATCTGAAGCTTGGCAGCTTTGAGCCGGGGCAGTCCAAGGCGTTCGACATCTACTACGGCGTTGACCACCTCGCAGGCCGCCGCACTAACGGCCGTGACCAACGTGGACAGACGCACCGTTGTACGCGTTCGGCAAGCCCGGCACGCCAGACGGGAAAGCGCAGGGCACGCCGTTCACCGCGATACTCGCCGTCGACGGCCGGGACATTGGCGCGTCGCCAAGGCTGACCTGGTCCCCGTCCGGGGAGGGCTCGCAACTGGCGACCGTCCCCGGCGCCCGGCGGGAGAGACGATGACAACACCACCAGCGTCCCGGAAACCAGGCCAACATCGGCGCTGGTGGCCGATCCTCGCCGTGCTCCTCACGATCGTGGTAGTGATTTGCGCCTGTGCCGTCGGCTGGGTACGACAGTTCGGCGGTCCGCTGACGGAGCGTGACCACAGTGCGGAATCGTTCGTAGTGGAGAATCATCTGGAGTTCGAGCTGACGGTTGAGGAGACGGGCGGCGTCCCCATCACCCATAGCGTGTTTGCCACGAGCTCGGCATTGATCCCGCTGCGAAGCAGTTGCGAGCGGTTGATGCGGCTGGTGGCCCGAGATCCGGCCGGTCGAGAGATCGCCAGTCTCGATGACCCGCTGTGTGAGCCGCGTACCTGGGTAATCGAGGCCGACGGCTGGACGCAACTGCTGCATGAGCGCCGCTGGCCCTACCCTGGATAGTGCGCGCTCAGCCCGGCCGCAGTGGCCGCCAGTTCGTCTGGAGCGATTGATGTGCCGCGGCTCGCGGCGGTGCCTTCGCTGGCCCCGGGGGACACCGGACGCCCCAGCACCGCGGACCCGTCGGTCTACAGACCGGTGGTTGGAGCCGCTGGCGGTCGTGCAAGACAAAAGTTCGTCCGGACTTCTTGGCACGAGAAGCGCTTGACGATCCGCGGTAACGAGCCCGGTAGCGGAGGGGATCGCCATAGGTGGATGAGGCGGTGATCCACGGCATGGAGCGGCATTTGTGTCCGCCGTTCTTGTCCCCTTCTAGGAATGTTTCAACCTATCCCGGCACGGCGTGACAGAATCGTTGTAAAACTGGGGGTCAAGGGGTCGTCGGTTCGAATCCGGCCGTCCCGACAGAGAAAAAGCCCTGACCAGCGGAAACGCTGGTCAGGGCTTTAAGTTTGTCCATGGGATTTTGAACCGCCGGCGTGCCCGCTGACGCCTCCATCCTCGTTGTGGGTCCGGATGCCGATCAACGGCGCAGATCCCAGGGGCCGGAAAGAGTCGTGCAGCGTTCGTGGATGTCTAGGCGATTCCGAGGCCGCGGCGGCCGGTTTCGTTGAGGTCTTCGGGCTGGAAGCGGTTGGGCCATTCGCGCTCGTAGTCCTCGGCGGGGAAGTCCGAAGGGCTCGATCCGCTGAGGAACGCCTCGCGGACGTTGGCGGCGTACTTCTCGTTGCGGGGGCACCACGGTGCGGCGGGGATGTACATGACGTTGCCCCAGCCCTTCTGCGACTCGACCGGCGCGACACTATGGATCATGTCGGCGTGCCACCAGACCGAGTCACCGGCCTGCACGTCGGGGATGCCGGCCAGTGCCTCCATGAGCGGAGCGTGCCACTTGTGGCCAGCCGGGAAGACCTGGTTGACGGTGACGCCACACATGTCGTCGTCGGGGACGTCAGACAGCAGCGGGCGCAGCATCAGGTACGCCATAGCCTCGGGAATCGGCACGGTGTGCAGCACGCCCTGGTCGTGGGCCATGTCAGACAGGGCGGTCCAGCCCTGGAAGGTGCGGAATGCCGAGCACATGGTGGTGCCGGGGTACTGCGGGCCGTCGGTGCGGTGCGCGGCGTCCCACGGGTCGTACTGTTCGACGCTGCCGTCGAACAGGTGCCGGAACGCCTGCTGGTAGGCCCTGGTCATCCACAGGTCCAGGGTGCCGGGGTCGAGGTGGGTGCCTAGGCCGGCGGAGTCGGCGCCCTCGGGGCGGCGGCGGATGCGGTCGGGGTAAAGCGAATCCCTGTTCGGGTCGAACCACTGCACGCCGTCAGACTCCGACTTCCACTGGCTGTTGAGGAAGGCCTGGACGGCCGCCATCCGGTCGCTCTGGCGGGCCTGCATCTGTGCGGGCGACCAGTAGATCGGGTAGATCTCGGGCTTGGAGCCGACGCTGCCGAAGAAGTCGTCGCCGGGGCCGCGGTAGTTCTCGAAGAAGTTGTTGCTCTCGACGTAGTCGACGATGTCCTGGTCCCACGCGAGGGCCTGGTCGCGGTCGAAGTGGCCACGCACGACCAGGCAGCCGCGGCGGCGCAGCAGGTCGAGTTGCCCGGCGGTGACGGTGCAGTTCGCGATGTCGGCGTAGTCGATGACCGGCCAGACGCTCTCGCCGCGACGGCGGGCGGCGTTGATGTCATCGACGGCGGCCTGGACCCGCTGTTCGACGACGGCGAAAACCTCATCGACCGTACGCCCGGAGGCCTCGATCCGGGCGCGCAGCGCGGCCTTGATCTCCCGGGTGGCCGCTTTGAGGTCGGCGGGGGTCTGCTCCCAGTGCGGCAGTGTGGTGCTGGTCGACACGGCGTCTCCTTCTAGTTAGCCCCCATTACTTGAAAGACTTTACTGGGTCGAGCCTCTTCTAGGCAATAGCCCTGACTAGAATGTTGGCGTGGAGCCCACCTTGCCGTCGCAGGAGATCGTCCGGTCGCTCACCGACGAGCACGTGCTTCGCGCGTTGATGCAGCACCGTCGACTTACTCGCGCCGAGCTGGCCGTCGAGATCGGCATCTCCAAGCCGACCGCGGGGGAGAGCGTGCGCCGGCTGACCGAACGCGGCCTGGTGGCCGACACAGGTGAGCGCACCCCGGGTGGTCGCGGTCGCGGTCGGGTGGGCTCGTACTACGCGCTCGCGCCGGCGGTGGGCGTGGCGCTGGCCGTCGTCATCGCTCCGGAGGGTGTCGTGGCGGAGTGCCTGGACATCTACGGTGACACGGTGTCGCGCGCGGTCCGGCCGATCGACCGGCCGGCCCGCCCGAGCCAGGCTGCCGATGCGCTGGCCGCCGCGACCGTCGAGGTTCTCGCCGCAGCCGGCCGGCCGGCCCGGCTGGCCGTCGTCAGCGCGGCTGACCCGGTAGATCGCGCCACCGGCCGCCTGGTGCAGCTGCCCGACTCACCTTTCCTGGTCGGTGACCTCGACCCGGTCGCCGTCCTCGCGCCGCAGGCGGGCGGCCCGGTCGTCGTCGACAACGACGTGAACTGGGCGGCGCTGGCCGAGCGGAACACCGCCCGCGACTTCGCTTACCTCTACTTGGGTGAAGGGCTGGGCTGTGCGATCGTCAGCGACGGCGAGGTCCGCCGCGGGCATACCGGCCTGACCGGTGAGATCGCCCACCTGCTTACCGTCGGGCCGGGTGGTCGCGCGGTCCGGTTGATCGAGGTCTTCGGCGAGCTGGGTCTGCGCCGCGACGGCTCGACCGCGATCGACGTCGAGCGGCTCCTCGACAGCGACCCCGCGACGCGGGAGCTCATCGGCCAGGCCGTTGCCGGTGTCGTCGCCGCCGTGGTCGCGCTTGCCGACCCGCAGGAGATCGTTGTTGGCGGTTCGTGGGGCCCTGCCCTGATCGGTAGCATCCGCTCGGCGACAACACCGATGCCGCGCGAGGTCCCCGTGCGGCCCGCCGTGCTGACCGGCGAGCCGGTTCTGGCCGGTGTGCGCGCGGAGGCGCTCAACCGCCTCCGGTCAGCCATCACGACGACCGACTGACCGGGCGTCCAGCCGAGCGGCGTGTCATCCAACACCGTGAACGTTCGTGGTCAAGGCACTAGATAGGCGCGGCAGCCTACGGTTGCGGGGTGAAGCTTGACTACTATTCTGCCGCCGAAGGCGTCGACGTCGCGAGTGGCCGGGCAGACCTTTGTCACCTCGCTGACCTGGTAGCAAGCGGAGGCGAGCTGAGCCTTGCGCCGTCCGCTCACCCTCGGCATCTACGGGGTGTGCTCATCGAAGTGACGCAGGGCCCCGTCGTTATTGGTGTCGACGATCGCAGCTATCTCAGCATCCACGGTGGCGCGGAAAGCCGGTCGCTCCTCGCCGACCTGCTACACGATGTAGCCAGCATGGACGACGGCGGCCACGTTCACCTGGAGTACTTCGAGGGTCACCATTTCCTGGCACCAGACAGCGTGCCGCTCATCGTCAACAGTCCGCATGGTGGGATGCCTCGGAGCTGATCAAGCGATGCCACGCACGAAACCGCCCCACAACATCATTTTCATTAGGAGTTGTAAGACTACGTTTGTAGGCGTGCTGTAGATCGATGTGGAGCGTTGCGGGTCAGCTTGATGGGGTTCGCCGCAGTTCCGTCATTCGAGACCGGGCGCTGACCACATGGCCAGTTGAGCATGTTGAGGTTCTCGATGTTCAGGTACTGCTACCACGTCTCATCGTCGACGGCGCAGCCCGCTGTTTGCTCGCTGACCGCCTACCGATCGGCGTGAGCGGCCGACGCTCCGCTCCTACCGCTCGGAGCGGCGACGCCGCTGCCTTCGTCGTGCCCCGGTCAGGCCCTCGAAAAGCGGAAGCAGTTCACGATGGTGCTAAGCGAGATTAAGGCAGCCCCTGGTGCCGCCGTTCGGGCGCGGCACCGTCGCCTCGGGCCGGCAGCAGACCGGGCGACGTGAGCGGGCGCTATCAGCTGTGTCGGCGACGCGTGAGCGACGACGGCGAGGTCAGCCGGCCGGGGTGGGGCTTGCCGGGACAGGTAGCAGGTTGCGCTCTGCGAAGACCTTCTTGGCGACGAGCGTGGCGTTGACGGCCCGCGGCACGCCGCAGTAGACCACCGCCTGCAGCAGCGCCTCGACTATCTCCGACGGCGTCAGGCCCGCGTTGAGTGCCCCGTTGACGTGCACTTCTAGCTGGGCCCCGGCATCACCGAGGCCGGTCAGAATGCCGAGGGTGAGCAGCTCCCGGTCCCGGCGCGCGAGCTGGGGCCGGACGTAGAGATCCCCGTAGGACCAGGCGACGGAGCGACGGCTGAGCTCGGGCGAGACGTCGGCGAGGGCTTCCAGGAGTCTTTGCGCGGCGCCGCCGTCGGCCTGTCGCAGCGCCTCAAGACCCCGCTCGTACTGCTCGTCCTCCGCCATGCTCACGCCCCACCTCTGCCAATCGTCCTGTCGGCTGGACCGGCGGGTACCCATTGCCGTGCCGGACAAACGGGTCGCGTCCCGCGCGTCGGTCGATAGGGGGCGCGGCCAGTGAGATCAAGGAGGAGGTCCTCCAAGCTGCTTTGCCGAACCAGGACGCCGCCCGAGACGAGGCCGACACGCTCACCTCAGCCTGCACGGCGTCGCGATGGCACCTCGAAGCAGGAGGCCGGCCCGACCCAAGGGCGTCAGGCGCTGATCAAGTTGACCGTGCTCGGTGACGGCTGCCGGCGGTGTCGTGCCAATATTAGGGGAGCAGACGGATGCACTGAGGAGTCGGCTGCTGGCCGAGTGTGCGGACCTCCCCGATGCCCGCCAGGGGGCGGCTCGGCAGGGGCCGTCGCGCGCCACGGCACAGCGGAGCATGTCGCCGCCTTTGGTCCGGGACTACGTCACCTCCACCTGACCGACGGCCGTCGCGACTGACAGGCCTCCGTGCCTGTCGCAATCAGCGCGATTGCAGCTCGGGCTCGCGATGGTTGAAGGGGGCGAGGCGGTGGTCCTGCTGAGGACGACCGGGCCAGCGCAAGACGTGTGTCCGTCGGGTCAGTGAATGCGGGGCGACGCGGTACGTCCTCAGCGGTACCCGTGTGGACGCCGTGCGCGAAGGAACACCGTGGCCATCGTGCGCCGCGTCGGCGTACCGGCCGCGGCCAGGGCGGTCATGTATGTGTCGAGGCGCTCGCGATCGTCGTCGGTCAGGGCGGCGGCGATCGCTTCGCCGTACGTGGGGACCAGGGGGTTGGGTGCCACTCGCTTGAGTGCCTCCCAGTCCCCGATCGGGTCGGCGGGCACGTCGACCTGGGCGCGGTAGCTCAGCTCCACCGCCTCGAAGCCGGCGGATACTGCCCAGTCGACCAGGTCACGCTCGTCGAAGTCCATCATCGGTCGGGTGGTTTCCGCGGTGGTGCTCCGGTAGACGTCGCTGACCTTGGCGATCAGGTCGTTGACGGGCGAGTTGCCCAAGCCGAACAGATCATCGGGCCGGAGCCGCTCCGCGAAGCCGTTGATGGGCTCGAACAGGGACATCCGTCCGCCCGGCCGCAGGACCCGGAAGAACTCCGCGAAGGCGGCGGTCTTGCGGTCGGAGTAGATGAGCACCGAGCGAGTGGTCACGACGTCGACAGAGGCGTCAGCGATTCCGGCGAGGTCATCGGCCGGCGCGACCACAAAGTTGCACCGCTCGTCGCCACCGGCGGTGCGCCGGCACTCGTCGAGCACATCCGGTGAGACATCGCTGAAGATGACTCGGCCGTCCGGGCCGAGCCGATCCAGCGCGCCGAACGCGATCAGTCCCGTCCCGCAGCCCACGTCGAGGACCACGTCGTCGGCCACCAGCCCGGCTCCCTCAAGGACGCCATCACGGAACGCCGCCAGATCCAGGGCGTTACGGGCGCGCAGGCCCGCGCTGTTGCCGTCCCGGCGGGCAAGGAGCCACTGGGCCCACTTGTCCCTCGCCACCGGGTCAGCGTAACCCCCGACGCATACCCGGACGATCGTTCGCGAACAGCGAGAACGTGGAGTCGGGCAACGCCACGCCGTCGTCGGTCGCCGCCAGGCGGTGGCGCCGGACGCTGTGACGCGGCATCACGTTGTGGCGCGGATCGTTGTCTCCGGCCGGACGACAGGCGTCAAGCCCGGCTCAGGCCGAGCGCCTCGTCCACCCGGTCCAGCACCGTCATGTCGTCGTGGCCGACGCCGCGCAGCAGGTCGATGGCGGTCGCCCGGATCTGTCCGACGATCATGGTGACCGGCAGCGGCGGATCGGACCGCAGCAGGCCCGCGGCGATCCGGACCGCTTCCAGGGCCACCGCGTCGGCCCGCTGCGCATGCCGGTCGGCGTCGGCGCCGCTCAGGTCGCTGGCCAGCGCCTCCCCGGCCGACCGTACGGCGGCGGTCAGCGCGCCAATCGCGGCGGCCAGCTCCGGCGGTGTGGCGGTGTGCCGGCGGGTCAGGGTCACAGCGGCCCGGGCCAGCACCCGGATGTTGCGGGCGGCGTAGTCGAGCTGCCGCAGCGTCCCTTCCACGTCGGCGAGCTTGCCCAGGTGCCGGCGGCGCAGCCCCAGCCGCAGCGTCTCATCGGTGGCGAGCACGGCGGTCTGCAGCTGGGCGACGCAGTCGTCCACCTGCCGGGCTTGGTCCAGCGCGGCGCGGGCGGCATCCTCGTCGCAGCCCTGCAGCGCCGCGTTCACCTCATCGAGCAGGTCGGCCAGGTCGGTGTAGCTGCACCGAGCCTGGGCCACCAGCGGCGCCAGCGGGTCGCGGGCGGTCATCAGCTGGCTGGCGGCCAACGCGACCGCGCCGCCGATGAGCGCGTCGACGAAGCGGAACGGCATCAGCGTCCCGTGCGGTGCGGCGACCACGACCAGGTACATGGCCGAGACGGTGGCCTGCACGACCAGGGCACGGCGGGCACCGATCACCACGAGCGTCGTGGTGGTCAGTACCAGCACCAGCAGGACCGTGCCGGTGCCCGGGCCCAGCGCGTACACCAGCAGCTCCGCGACGAGCACGGCGGCGGCCACGGCGAGCAGGATCTCGACGGTCTGACGCAGCCGTCGACCGCGGGACTCACCGAGCACGACGAGCGCGGCGGTCGGGGCGTAGAACGGGTCCGGGTGACGGATCACCACCGCTGCCACGATCCAGGCGACCACCGCGGCGGCGGTCAGCTCGACCACGGTCATCCCGTCGCCCCGCAACCGCGCGACGGCGTCGCGCCCCCACGTCCGCACCGGTGATACCCCCTTCCGCCCAGCGGACCGGGGACGGCCGCCGCTTGATCTTCCGCGAGAACGGGCACTACCCCGCCCGTGACCTGCTCAATCGTCAGGTGGTGGGCGGCACTCGGGATGGAAGGCCGGTGACGCGCGGTCAGTCGTCTCCGTCGAACTCGGCCGCGTCGACGAGGCCGCCCAGGAACGTCTCGAAGTCGGGGGCGATGACGGTGATCTGGTAGTCCCACTCCTGGTCGACGTGTACGACCGTCGGCTCGCCGGGGGATCGGTAGTCGAGAGCGATCATGTCGTGGCCCGCTGAGGGGCAGTCGGCGATGTAGACGCCGATGTCGGGGTAGCCCCACTCCGTCATCCAGAACGCGTTCTCGAGTTCGCCGCACAGGCTGAAGGAGGCGGTGTGACCGATCGCCGCCAGTGTGTACACCGCCACGTGGCCTGCCGACCAGGAGGTCCGGCTGGGCGAGGGGTGGGCGTCCCGGGCCAGCACCCCGCCGTTGTGGCGCCGGGCCAGGTCGACGTACGCAGCGGGTAGCTTGTGTCCGAGCTGCGCCTGCACCTCACGCAGAAGCTCGTCGGTGAGCGGGTTTTCCAACGGACCGGAGGTGTCGAAGATGATCGTGGGATCGAGCACTCGCCGACGGTAGTCGCTCTGCCAGGCTGAATTGACGGGCCCAGCTGGACGTCCGGCATGAGCGTCAGTCCCGAGCGGTCGCCCGCTCGTTCGCCCACCTGCGGCCGGAGTCCTCTGGATCGTCTGGTTGCAGGGCGCCGTCCCCCAGACTGGCGAAGAGCGATTCGTACAGCCGATTCGGGTCCACCGCTGCTTGCCCTGCCTGGCCTGACTGGACTCGTCGTAGGCCGCCTGAACCTCGACGACTCGGCGTGCCAACGCCAGCGCGTCCACGCCGGGGCGGTACAGCGACGCCCACAACTGGGCGTCAAGCTCTACTGCGGCCCTCTCCCACGGCTGCGCTGGCTCCGCCGGCTTTCCCTTCTCTTCCTTGACCCGTCGGTACACCGCTCGCTCCCGGGCTCTCCTCGCGAGGCCCATGAGGTCCGTGATCAGAATGAACGGCCGACGGTCGATCGGAAACGCCCAGGGCATGGTCCGGTGTCGTCCTCCACGACCAGCAACCTGCTCACCCCGGAAAATTAGCCTTTCCCCCGGATATCCGCCCGTCGTGGTCCTCAGCAAGTTTTCAGGCCGCATGCCGCACCTTGGTCGACGTCACCGGCCGCCGACCGCGGTCGTCCGAGCGTCGACTGGAGTTTCCATGGAGTACCTGGCAACGCGTTCGCGGGGCTGGCTGACCAAGGTGCCGGCGATCACCGCCACGTTCTGGGTCATCAAAGTCCTGTCGACCACGATCGGGGAGACGTTCGCCGACTACCTCTCCGTCAACGTGGGGCTCGGCCCGCTCGTCACCACCGCGGTGATGATCGCCGTGCTCGCCGCCGCGCTCACCGTGCAGTTCCGAACGCGCAAGTACACCCCGTGGATCTACTGGCTGTGCGTGGTGCTCGTCAGCATCGTCGGCACCCAGATCACCGACTTCTTCACCGACACCCTCGGCGTCAGCCTGTACGTCAGCACCGCGGTCTTCTCGGTCATCCTGGCCGTGGTCTTCATGATCTGGTATCGCCAGGAGCGCACTCTGGCGATCACCTCGATCGACACACCGCGGCGCGAGGGCTTCTACTGGGCCGCGATCCTCACCACGTTCGCACTCGGCACCGCGGCCGGCGACCTGGCCACCGAGGCGCTCAGCCTGGGCTTCCGCAACGGCACACTGATCTTCGGCGGCCTCATCCTGCTCACCTGGATCGGCAACCGCGCCGGCGCTTCCACCGTGCTGACGTTCTGGATCGCGTACGTCCTCACCCGCCCGCTCGGCGCGTCCCTGGGCGACCTGCTGACCCAGTCCAAGGACTTCGGTGGCCTCGACCTGGGCGCCAGCGCGACCAGCCTGCTGTTCTTCGCGGTCATCCTGGTGCTGGTTGGCCGGGAGCAGGTGCTGGCCAATCGGCACGGGGTGGCGGCCAAGGGTGACGGTCCGCTCGGCGGACGCCGCCCGGACTACGCCTGGGCGGCCGCCGGTGTCGCGGCTGTCGTCATCGCCGGCTTCGGCCTCAGCGCCCTCCGCCCGGGGGCAGGCAGCACGGACGCGCAGACCGTCACCGTCGCTCAGCCCGACGGGGCGACGCAGGCTGCCGCCCAGCTGGTGCACCCCACTACCCGCCTGGGAGACCTGACCGGCTTCGCCAGGATCGCCGGCGACATGCAGGCCATGGTTGCCCGTAACGACCTCGCGGGTGGCCGGACCCGTGCCAAGGACCTGGAGGTGCGCTGGGACGACGCCGAGGCCGGCCTCAAACCCCGCGATCCGGCGAGTTGGCACAGGCTCGACAGCGAAATCGATGCCGTCCTGACCTCGCTGCGAGCCGGACAGCCGAGCCCAGCCGACTGCTCCGCCAACCTGCGGGCCCTCACCACCACCCTGAACCAATTCGACGGCGTGTGACTCCACGCCGACCCAGGCCGCCTGCCCATCTCAGTGCCCCCGCTGGGATGGGCCGGCCCACGGCTTTCAGCACCTCTTAAATGCGCCACCCAGGGAGATTGGCCAGCGTGAACTATCAGCTCGTCGAACTGATCAACGGCGCCGCGGGTCGGGCCGACAGCGTAGACGACGTGATGGAGTTCGCCGCGACCTGGTTGATCTATCCGGGTTTCGCGGTCGCCGCCGTGCTCGGGGGCCGGGCCCTGCTCGACCGTCGGATCCGCCCGGTGGTCCAGCTCGGCGCCGCGCTCGTTCTGGCGTTCGGGTTCGCCGTCGTGCTCTCACACATCAGCGCCCAGGGGCGGCCGTTCCAGAGCCATCAGGTGCACCAGCTCATCGCGCACGACCCCGGTGTCTCGCTGCCCAGCGATCACGCAACGGCGGCGTTTACGCTGGCGTTCGGCGTGTACGCGTTCCTGGGCCGCCGCTGGGGTGTCGTGCTGGCCGTCGCGGCGCTGGCGATCGGCTTCGCCCGGATCTGGGTCGGCGTGCACTATCCGAGGGACATCGTCGCTGGGGCAATCATCGGCGGTGTGGCGGTCCTCGAAGTGGTGGCCGCCGCGCGGTTCGGGCTCGCGCTCGCGGCCACGAACAGGCAAGCGCACCAGAACGTAGAGCCCGTCTCTTCTCTCAATGCGTGGGTGCTCTGGTGAATCAGGGAACGATCTCCGCCGGACCCACGCTGGCCCGTCGTGCTGGTGGCGCTGGTCGCCCGGCTCGGGGAAAGCCGTGGGGGCGTGACGGCGTCGCTCCGGGCGATCCTGCAGCTGGTGGTCGTCTCGTTGCTGATCGCCGCCGTGCTGCGTTCCTGGTGGGCCACTGCCGGGTTCCTCGCGGTGATGCTGCTGGTCGCCGGCGTCACCGCGGCCCGCAGGGTGAGCACGTTCCGGCTCGGGTGGCTCGCGATCATCCCGATCACGGCCGGGGCGCTGCCGGTCGGCGCGCTGATCGTCGGGGCCGGAACGATGCCGCTGACCGAGGTGGCGGTCCTGCCGATCGCCGGCATCCTGATCGGCGGCGCGATGACCGCGACGTCGCTGTCTAACCGTCGGACTCCAATGAGTTACGGGATCGGAAGGGCGAGTACGAGGCGGCGTTGGCGCTCGGCTTCCTGCCTCGCGAGGCCGCGCTCGAGGTGTGCCGGCCTGTCGCCGGTCAGGCCCTGGACCAGACCCGGACCGTGGGTCTGGTCACGCTGCCCGGTGCTTTCGTCGGAGTGCTGCTCGGCGGTGGCTCCGCCGTGCAGGCCGGCGCCACTCAGCTGCTGGTGCTGATCGCGTTGCTGGCGGCGGAGGCGATCGTCGTCGGGCTCACTCTGGAACTGGTTGCCGGCGGGATGCTTCGTCGGCCGGTGGCTCCATAGCCGTCCGCGGCCGGGCCGGGCGGAGTTACAGGAACAGCACACCGGCCGCGTACGCCACCCAGACCGCGACCTCGAGCCAGGTGGCCGTGGGTGTGATGTTGACGGTGGCCGCGAGCAGGGTGGCGTACCACGATGTCGGTTCGATCGTGGTGGACACGGCTCACCGTCTGCCGCCGACTGGCCCGCGACTACGAACACCACCCGGCCGTCTCCAAAGCGCTCATCCGCTGGGCCGCCATCGCCGGCATCACACGCCGCATCACCTGCGGCCAACCGGCACGCCGTCAAGCCCGCCGCGCCTTCACCTGGACCTGATCAACCCATCTCAAACCCGCACTTAGAGGGTCATCAGAGCTCACCACGAAGGACGGCGTGGCCGGTGTCGGCGTCGAACGGCACCGACGCGTGCTCGTGGACGATTGTCCAAGCGCCGTCCTGCCGGCGCAGGCAGCTCGTCGCGCGCACCCACATGCCGACCTCGGTGCCGTCCCGCATCGTGCCGCTGATCCGGACCAGGAAGTGGCAGAACGCGAGATCCGCTCCGGCGGTGATTTCCAGGTCACGGATCTCGTGCCCGATCGGCGTGCGGTACGAGGCGATCCAGTTCTCCAACCGGTCGGCCGGGTCCTCGCCACGGCGAACGAATGGGCCGATCACGTCGTACAACACGAGATCGTGGTCGTAGCCGGCGGCCGCGGTTGTGGCGTCACGGCGGCCGAAGGCGCGGGTGCGGGTCTCCAACAGCGCGCGGATCTGCCGTTCGCGGTCCGCCGTCATCGCTGGGCCACCTGACCGCCGAGGGCCTCCAGCCAGTCGGCGGTGCCCTGCTCGCGCCACTCGGGCTGTTCCCGGTCGTCCAGGAAGGTGCCCTGTTCGGTGAGCATCAGGAGGGTCCCGTCGCCGTCATGGGTGAACCGCACGGTGGTAAGCGACACGGTCGACAGGACCTCGTCGATGAACAGGGCCGTGGTGTAGACGATGCGCTCGTTGGGCACGATGTCGTGGTATTCGCTCTTCGCGACGAGGCCGCCGCCGTGCACGGCCTCGGTGCCGCCGACTCGGAAGTCCAGCGAATAGTGGCCGTCCTCGGCCGCGAACCACTTCGCCTTGGTGTCGCGGTCGGACCAGGCCGCGAAGACCGCCGCGGCCGAGGCGGCGTAGCTGCGCTCCAGCGTGAACGTACTGTGTTTCACCGAGTGGTCGGTCATGATCCTGGCTCCTTCGTCTGGTCGTCGAGGACCGCGCCGAGGCGGTCCATGCGGTGCTCCCACGCCGTGCGCTGGCGCTGCAACCACGCCTCGGCGTTGCGGAGGCCGGCCGGATCGATCTGGCAGGTGCGGACCCGCCCGACCTTCTCCGACCGCACCAGCTCGCTGTCCTGCAGCACCTGGAGATGCTGGACTGTCGCGGCGACGGTGACCCCGAGCTGAGCGGCCAGCTCACTCACGGTCGCCGGACCGCGGGTCAGGCGCTCGATTACCGCCCGCCGGTTCGCGTCGGCGAGCGCGTGGAACACCCGGTCCGCCACCCCCCTCTCATGCTTAAGCATGTACTTAACTGTAGGTCCCTGGGTTGCAAAGTCAAGGACCGGCTTAAGTTTCTGGCCCGCCCTGTGTGGACGGTGCTCGGTTGGCCACTGGGCCAGAAGGTGTTTCTCACAGTGGGTCCGGGGGATGCCGGCCGCCGGGTCCGGAGACCGCCGAGGCCCCTGGGGGCTTGCCGCGGTAATGCAACCCGCTTATCGACCTGCTCCACTCGCATAGGGCGGGTCAGGGATCGGTTCTACCGCGAGCGACCCTAGAGTGTGCAGGTGGCTGCGCACCGTAGCGATGCTGTCCCGGGTGCCCCGGGACGTGAGATCGCCCGCGAACAGGTCCTCCGTCCGCCAGCATCTTTTCCGCTGCCGCCCACCTGCGTCAACGGCAGGTATCTACCGTTACTGGACCGCGGGGCGACCGTCGAACGGCTGGACGCGCTGCGCGACGCCCGGACCTATGGCGGCTCGGGGGGCACCCAGGATGGGATCGACGTGTACGGCACCCAACCACGATGGCGCCCGCGCTGTGCATCAAATGCGATGCCGCGACGAGAGACTCGCGGCCGCCAAGCTACGCAAAGTTGATGCGCTTCGCCACGCCAAAGTCGGTTGATCAGCTGAGCGCATCTGCCGCTGAATACGTGCGACTCTCCACCAACTAGAGGTGCTCGCAGTATGGAGAACAGCGACGGCCAAGTGCGTGGCCCAGGTCCCGCAGGAGGGTGCCCAGCCGCTCGGTCTCCTCGGCGGTGGGCGGAGTGATGGCTGCGCCAGCCGCAATGTGCTCTCCGGCCTCGTGCAGCGTGACGTACAGATCTTCGGCGGTTGCGCGGTCCAGCCGCAGAACGATGTCATCCCGCATCCGCAGACCCTAATCGCGCTTCACGCTCCACCGCTTCGGCAGGGCCGGAATGCGCGGCTTTGCTGCTGACAACGCGCACGGCTGACAACGCGCACGGCGACGTCCACATATGCGGAGCCCCGCGGAGAGGCTTGAGTTGCTCGTGGGCTGGGGCGGCCGCAGCCGCCCCGATGACCCTACTGGCGTATCGGTGCGGATCGGGTTGGAGCTACGGGCGCGCTCGCAGGCGGCAGCGCCTGCCACGCAGCCGAGGGCCGACGCCGCGTGAGCACGGTTAAAGATCAAGCTAGGTCCCGCTCGTCCTGCCAGGTGCCGACCGGTGTGGCTTTCTGTGGTCCGTCTCTTGACTTCCCCTAAAGTCGGGCGTAAACAAAGCACAAGCAAAACGAAACGGCGGTGAAACAACAACATGTACGCCGAAGAACGACAGCAGGAGATCCTCCGCATCGCCCGAGAGATGGGCCGGGTCGAGGTGGCGGGCTTGGCCGACGGGCTCAACGTGACGTCGGAGACCATCCGCCGCGATCTCACCATCCTGGAGCGGGCCGGGGTGCTGCGTCGAGTCCACGGTGGAGCTATTCCGGTCGAACGGCTCGGGTTCGAGCCCGCGCTGGCGGCGCGTGACGCGGTGCTCATCGAGGAGAAGGAGCGCATCGCCAAGCTCGCCTTGAGCGAGGTGCCGGAGGAGGGCGCGATCATCCTCGACGCCGGCACCACGACCGCCCGGCTGGCCCAGCTGCTGCCGGTGGACCGAGAGCTGACCGTCGTGGTCAACTCGCCGGTCATCGCCACGACCCTCGGTACCTATGCCAACCTCAACGTCCTGCTGCTGGGTGGACGGGTCCGCGGGAAGACCCTGGCGACCGTCGACGACTGGGCGCTGTCGCCGTTGGCGGACCTCTACGTCGACGTCGCGTTCGTCGGGACCAACGGCATCTCGGTCGAGCGCGGGCTGACCACCCCGGACCCGTCCGAGGCTGCGGTGAAGCGGGCGATGGTTCGTGCGGCCCGCCGCACGGTGGTGGTCGCCGATCACACCAAGCTCGGCAACGATTACTTCGCCCGGTTCGCTGAGCTGGCCGACGTCGACCTGCTCATCACCGACAGCCGTGCCGACGTCGACCTGGTCGGTGACCTGGAGTCCGCGAATGTCCGGGTGGTACGCGCATGATCGTCACCGTCACCCTCAACCCCAGCCTCGACCGGGCCGTGGAGGTCGACTCACTCACCCGGGGCGAGGTCATCCGGGCTGCCACAGCTCACCTTGACCCCGGCGGCAAGGGCGTCAACGTATCCCGTGCACTGCTGGCCAACGGGGTGCCGTCGGTAGCGGTGTTGCCGTCCGGCGGTGACGAGGGCAATCAGCTCATCCGCCTACTCCAGGCGGAGGGTGTGGAGGTCCTCGCCGTGTCGATCTCCGGACGGACCCGTTCCAACATCACCCTGGCCGAGCCCGACGGCACGGTCACCAAAATCAACGAGCCTGGCCCGGCCATGTGCCGCGCCGAGTTCGACGAGGTGATCGACCGTGTGCTCGCCCGCGCCAGCGGTGCCGACTGGGTCGTGCTGTGCGGCAGCGTCCCGCCCGGCCTGCCCGCCGACGCTTACGCTCAGTTGTGCCGGAAGCTGCGCGCTGCCGGCGTCAGGGTCGCCGTCGATACCAGCGGTCCTGCCCTGCGCGAGGCCGCTCTGGCTGGGGCGAACCTGCTCAAGCCCAACCGCGACGAACTGGCCGAAGTGGTCGGCACCCCGCTGAAGGACCTCGGCGATGTCGTCGATGCCGCTCAGTGCCTGCGGGCATGGGGAGCCGGCACCGTCGTGGCCAGCCTCGGCGCTGACGGCGCTGTCCTGGTCAACGCCGAAGGGGTCCGCACCGGCACCTGTCCGGTCGCCCGGCCCCGTAGCACCGTCGGTGCCGGCGATGCGCTGCTCGCCGGGTTCCTCGCTGCGGGGGCGCAGGGTGCCGCCGCCCTCGCTGAGGGCCTGGCCTGGGGCGCCGCCGCGGTGAGCCTGCCCGGCAGCCGGATGCCCGGGCCGGCGGATCTGTTCCGCCACGACGTCACCATCCACACCTAGCCGGACGACCTTCTTCCCCCTGCGGCTGTCTGGACCGCCCCTCATGAAGGAGATACCCCCGTGACCTCCTCTTCCTACACACCAGAAGTAAAGGGCCAGGGCCCCAAAGCCACAGTGCAACGCCTCGGCGGCTACCTGGCCGCGATGGTCATGCCCAACATCGGCGCGTTCATCGCCTGGGGCCTGATCACCGCACTGTTCATTCCGACCGGCTGGCTGCCCAACAAGACCCTGGCGGAACTGGTCGGCCCGATCATCAGCATCCTGCTACCGGTGCTCATCGGCTACACCGGCGGCCGGCTGGTCCACGGCCAGCGCGGTGCCGTCGTGGGCGCGGTGGCGACCATGGGCCTCGTCGTCGGCGCGGACGTGCCGATGATCCTCGGCGCGATGATCATTGGGCCGCTCACGGCCTATCTCCTCAAGCTGTTCGACAGCCTGGTCGAGAACAGGATCCGCCCCGGCTTCGAGATGCTTGTCGACAACTTCAGCGCCGGCATCATCGGCGCCGCGATGGCCATCGGCGGCGTCTACGGCATCGGCCCGGTGGTCGAATGGCTCACCAAGCAGGCCGGCGCAGGCGTCGACTGGCTCGTCGGCAAGGACCTGCTGCCGCTGACCTCGGTGCTCGTCGAACCCGCCAAGGTGCTCTTCCTCAACAACGCCATCAACCACGGCGTATTCGGCCCGCTGGGCATCGCCGAGGCCGCCGACAAGGGCAAGTCGATCCTGTTCATGATCGAGTCGAACCCCGGCCCCGGCCTCGGTCTGCTGCTCGCCTTCATGCTCTTCGGCCCCCGCGCGCTGCGCCCCAGCGCTCCGGCCGCGATCATCGTGCAGTTCCTCGGCGGCATCCACGAGATCTATTTCCCGTACGTGCTGATGAAGCCGAAGCTGATCCTCGCCATGATCGCCGGGGGTGCGGCCGGCGTCGGCACCTTCGTGATCACCGGTGCGGGCCTGGTCGCCACCCCCTCGCCGGGCAGCATCTTCGCCTACCTCGCGGTCACTCCCAAGGGCGGCCACTTCGGGGTCATTCTCGGCGTCGTGATCGCCGCCGCCGTCACCTTCGCGGTCGCCTCGGCCCTGCTCGGCTTCGGGCGCGGCGAGCCCGCAGCGGACGCTGTCGGCCCGGACGAAGAGGTGGCTGTCCGCCCAGAGCAGGAAAGGGCTGTCGACCCCGACGAGACCCTCGACAAGCCGGCGAAGCAGGAGGTCTGAACAGATGCCCACCATCAACGGCACCGAAATCAAGAAGGTCGTCGTCGCCTGCGACGCCGGCATGGGCAGCAGCGTGATGCTGGCCAGCCAACTTCGGCGGCAACTGGCGAAGAACGCGGTGACCGTCGAGCACACCCCGGTCAACTCGATCCCGGCGGACGCAGACGTGGTCATCTGCCACCAGGGGCTCGCCGCGCGGGCCCGGGTCAGCGCACCCGACAAGGTGATCGTGCCGATCCAGGTGTTCATCGGCGACCCGGCCGTCACCAGGGTCGTGAACGCGGTACAGCGCGGTGGTGAGCTGAGTGGCTGAGCTGCTGGCCCGTGACGCGATCCGGCTCGACGAGCGGGCCCGATCGCGGGACGAAGCGATCAGCCGCTGCGGCGCGGTACTCGTCGAGGTCGGCGCGGTCGCCCCGGCGTACGTGGACGCGATGCTCGCCCGCGAGCGGAGCGTCTCCACGTACATCGGGGAGGGCGTCGCCATCCCGCACGGCACGCTGAACAGCAAGGAGTCGGTCCAGCGCGACGCCCTCGCGGTGCTGCGCTTCCCGGACGGCGTCGACTGGGACGGCTTCGACGTGCGGGTCTGTGTCGCCATCGCCGCGGCCGGCGACGGGCACGTGGACATCCTGGCCCAACTCGCCTCGGTGTTGATGGACCCGGCGCAGGCGCAGCGGCTACGAGAGTCGACGAGCGCCGATGACGTGATCGCTATCCTCGAAGGGAACCCCTCGTGAAGGTTGTCCGATTCCACGCACCCGGTGACGTCCGCATCGAGGACGCGCCCGAGCCCACGCCGGGCCCCGCCGACGTGAAGATCCGCGTCCGCGCATGCTCCACCTGCGGCACCGACGTGAAGATCTCCCGCTTCGGCCACCACCACATCGCCCCGCCGCGCGTCATGGGCCACGAGATCGCCGGCGAGATCACCGAAGTCGGTGACGAAGTCACGGGCTGGCGGCCGGGGGACCGGGTCCAGGTCATCGCCGCCATCCCCTGCGGTACGTGCGCCGAGTGCCAGCGCGGCCGGATGACCGTGTGCCCCAACCAGGTGTCGATGGGATACCACTTCGACGGCGGGTTCGCCGAATACGTGGTCGTGCCCCACAACGTCCTCGCCGTCGACGGGCTCAACCGGATCCCCGAGGGACTCAGCTTCGCCGAGGCGTCCGTCGCCGAGCCCCTCGCCTGCGTCCTCAACGGCCAGAACCTCGCCGGTGTGGGGGAGGGCGACGACGTGGTCGTCGTGGGCGCCGGGCCGATCGGCTGCCTGCATGTCCGTCTGGCCCGGGCGCGCGGCGCGGCCCGGGTGCTCCTCGTCGACCTCAACCGCGAACGCCTCGACCTGGCCGCCAACCTGGTGCAGCCGGACGCGGCGATCTGCGGCGCCGAGACCGACGTCGTCGACGCGGTGCTCAAGCTCACCGAGGGCCGGGGTGCCGACGTCGTCATTACCGCCACGGCCGCTGGCGCCGCCCAGGAGCAGGCGGTGCAGATGACCGCGCGGCAGGGCCGGATCAGCTTCTTCGGCGGCCTGCCGAAGGACAAGCCGGTCATCTCCCTGGACTCCAACCTCGTGCACTACCGCGAACTGACCATCGTCGGTGCCAACGGCTCCAGCCCGGAACACAACAAGGAGGCGCTGCGACTCATCGCCAACGGCTCCGTGCCGGTCGCCGATCTCATCACCCACCGCCTGCCGCTCGACCGCGCCCTCGACGCCTTCGGCATCGTGGCGCGCGGCGAAGCGATCAAGGTGACGATCGAACCGTAGGAGGATCCGTTGCCCACCAGAACAGTCCTCGTCGGCTCCGCCAGCGGGCTGCACGCCCGCCCGGCGGCGCTGTTCGTCGCCGAAGCGGCGAAGCAGCCGGTGCTGGTCACCATCCGCACCGGCGACAAAAAACCCGTGCCGGCCCGCAGCATGCTCGCCGTGCTGTCGCTCGGCGCCAGGAAGGGCACCGAGGTCACCCTGGAGGCCGACGGCGACGGCGCGCAGGCCGCCGTCGACACCCTGGCCGACCTCCTCGAACGTGATCTGGATGCCGTCGATGCGTGAACTTCGGGGAATCGGGGCCAGCCCTGGCGGTGCGGCGGGGCCGGTCTACCGGCTGGCTCCGCCGCCGGCCCTGCCGCCGTTGGCGGAGACCGTTGATCCCGCAGCCGAGAAGGCGGCCGTGCGGGAAGCGGTCCTCGCCGTCGCCGCCGACCTGACCCGTCGCGCCGACACCGCCCTGGACGCGACCGCCGCCGAGGTCCTGCGCGCCCAGGTGATGATGGCGCAGGACGAGACGCTCATCGACGCGGCCGACATCGCCATCGACGGCGGTGCGGACGCGCCGCACGCGATCACCGACGTGCTCGCCGTGCATCGGGCCGCCTTCGAAGCCGCGGGCGGGTACCTCGCCGAGCGGGTCAGCGACCTGGACGACCTGCGGGACCGCCTCGTCGCCGCGTGCCTGGGGCTGCCGATGCCGGGCGTGCCGAACCCTGGCCACCCGTACCTGCTCATCGCCCGCGACCTGGCGCCCGCCGACACCGCCGGCCTCGAACCGGCCCTGGTGCTGGGCCTGGTCACGGCCGAGGGCGGCCCGACCAGCCACACCGCGATCCTGGCCCGGACACTCGGCATCCCGGCCGTGGTCCGCTGCGCGGGCATCCTGGACGTGACCGACGGCACGCTGGCCACTCTCGACGGGGCGAGCGGCGTCGTGGTGGCCGGCGTCTCCGCCGACACGGTGACCACTGTCAACGCGGACCGACTCGCGGAGATCGAACGCCGCGCCCGCTCCCAGGGCCCGGGGCGGACCGCAGACGGCCATCCCATCGCGCTACTGGCCAACATCGGCTCCGCCCGCGACCTCACCGGCGAGGTGGAAGGCGTCGGCCTGTTCCGCACCGAGCTGCTCTACCTCGACCGCAGCGACCCGCCGTCGCACGAAGAGCAGGTCGCCGCGTACCGCGACGTCTTCGCCGCGCTGCCCGGCCGCAAGATCGTCGTACGCACCCTCGACGCCGGCGCTGACAAGCCGCTGCCGTTCCTGCGTCTGGCCGATGAACCCAACCCTGCGCTGGGCATCCGCGGCCTGCGGGTCGCGCGGCAGACACCCGCCGTACTCACCACGCAGCTGGCCGCGATCGCGACGGCGGCTGCGGCGGCGGACGCCGACGTGTGGGTGATGGCGCCGATGGTCGCCACGGCGGCGGAGGCGGCCGCGTTCACCGAGTCCTGCCGCGAGCACGGCCTGCCAACCGCCGGCGTGATGATCGAGGTGCCGGCCGCTGCCCTGCGTGCCAGCCAGGTGCTTCGCCACGCGGACTTCCTCAGCATCGGCACCAACGACCTCAGCCAGTACACGTTCGCCGCTGACCGCATGTGCGGCGACCTCGCTGACCTGCTCGACCCGTGGCAGCCCGCGCTGATCGCGCTCCTCGCCTCCTGCGCGGCAGCCGGCGTCGAGGCGGGCAAGCCAGTTGGCGTGTGTGGAGAGTCCGCAGCGGATCCCAATTTCGCTCTGGTGCTGGCAGGCCTGGGCATCACCAGCCTGTCCATGGCGCCCCGCAGCATTCCGGCGGTGCACGAGTCCCTGGCCGCGCACACCCTGGACGAGTGCCGCCAGATCGCCGGGGCGGCCCTTGCTGCCCCCAGCCCGGAGGCAGCCCGGGCGGCGGTGGCCGCGCTTCGCGCCAGCTCCGGTTGGGCGACGGCGTTTCCGTGCGGCGAGCCGGTCGTGGCCACCGGCGATTCGTCGTTCAGATCGTCCAGCTCCAGGGATCGCTAAGGGATGTCTCGTGACCCGACCTCCATCTCGGAAGTGTGACCGCTGAACCATCTGGTCGGGGTAGAGGGCATGGCCGGTCGTCAAGGACTGGTGCCGGCGAGGCCGGATTGGTGGGGCCGGATCGTCGGCAGGTACTCATCCGACGCCTGCGCCGCAGCCGAGGTGATCGGCTGCTCTACAGTCGGCTGCATCGGTCGACGGGAGGGCCCTTCATGGACGCAAGCGACGGGACGATGTTCCGTACGTCCGCCCGCCTCATGTTCCTGTTCAAGCTGGTGATCGGCTTGCTGGCCTGGGCTCTTGTCCAAGTCCTTCTATCACTCGTTGCTGGGCGGCCGCCTGCCGACCTGACGAACATCGTCGCGTCAGGCGTCCTCTACGCCGTCCTCCTCAGCGCTTTCTCGCTCGCCCTGCACCGAAGGAACTGGTCATCTGTCGACGTAACCGGTCCGGCGTTGAGGCTCGCCGAGCGGGGGCGGATGGCCGTTCTCCCGTGGCAGGCCATCCAGTCGGCGATGGTCCGCCGTCCTGGTCCGTTCGCCGTCCTTGAGGTCACTCTGCTCCCCGCAGCGGTCGTGCCGTCTGCCACGACACTTCGTCCACGGCTCCGTGCGGGACAGCCTGTCTACACGGTCAGCGTCGGCTTGCTTAGGCCCGCGACCGGCGTCCTGCGCGCCGAACTTGCCCGGCACCTGCCCCAGGTAGCCTCCCGATCCTGAATCCTGCCAAGCGAACGCCTCGTAACCCCGATGATCATCCGGTAAGGACGATCATCGAGGATGCCTGTGTGCAGGTGATTTCCGCAGCCCACCCCGGAGTGGATCTTCCCGTTCACGGGTCTGCAGCCGGCCCCTTAGGTCGCCCGCAGCTGGGCTCTGCCGTACGGTCGACGCAGCAGGTCGCCGGGTCCGCGCCGGCGGATCGGGTGCGGGCCTGGGCGCGCTGGTGCTCTGGGGGACACCAGCGGTACGCCTCGGCGAGCGTCTCCCGGCGGCGCCGGCGGAGGCGCCGATCAGCGGGACGCGGCGACGTCGCTCAGGATCCTCGCCAGCTCGTCCGGGGCGTCGCGCATGAGGTTGTGGCCGGCGGCCAGCGCGTGCGTGGTCCAGCGGGGGTCCTTGCTCAGCTTGCGGTAGGTCGGGGTGAACGGCGACTGGTCGGCCCACCCGGCGGCGTACACGTAGTCCCGGCGGCGGATGTGCGCCAGGTCGCCGGCGAGCCGTAGCGGTTGGAGCACGGAGGCGATCGGGTGTGCCGTCGCCCGGGCGTCGAAGAACGGCAGTGGCCGGGACGCACATCCCGTCTCGTCCACGTCCGCATACCATCTCCGTTCCTGGTCCGAGACGAGTGACCAGCAGGAGTCACCGTCGCCGGGCACCACCGCGTCCAGGTAGACCAAGGAGTCGACCCGGTCCGGCGCCCGGTCGGCGGCCCCGGTGATCACCATTTCGCCGTAGCTGTGCCCGACCAGTACCGTCTCCCGCAGGTACTCGCCCTCAAGGACGGCGATGACGTCCTGGATGTGCGTGTCGAGGTTCACCGTGCCCTGCAGCAGGTGTCGGCGTTCACTCACGCCGGTCAAGGTCAGCGGGTGGACGGTGTGCCCGACGTCGCGCAGTCGCCGGGTGAGGTGCTCGAAGCACCAGCCGCCGTGGCACATTCCGGGGACGAAAACGAAGTTCGTCATGATCCTGCTCTTTCGCTCCCGTGGCGCGTCGAACACGCGAGAGATGACGAGCTGCGGAGTTTCGGCGTTCATTCGAGCTCCCGGGAGTCGTCGGCCATCTGATCCGTTGCTCGTCCGGCGGCCTGCACCGCGGCAAGGTGGGCATCGAGGCGGCTGAGGGACGAGTCCCAGAACCGCCGGTAGTGCTCGATCCAGTCGGCCGCCTCGCGCAGCGGGGCAGCCTCGAGGCGGCTCTCGCGCCACTTGCCCGACCGCGATCGCGAGATGAGCGCGGCGCGTTCGAGCACCTTCAGGTGCCGTGACACCGCTGGCATCGAGATGGAGAAAGAAGCGGTCAGATCGGTGACCGTGGCGTCGCGTTCGGCCAGCTCGGCGAGGATTGCCCGTCGAGTCGGGTCGGCGAGCGCCGAGAACACCGCGCTGAGCTGGTCGGTGCCAGCCACCTGAACCCCCTTCGCTTAACGAAGCTGTTAAGCGTATTGAGGTGCCGATGATGTTGTCAACGGATTCGTTCGCCTGGGCCGGCTCGGCTCCCGCCACCAGCGCTGATGTACGCCGGACGCGGACAGCCCCTTCAGTAGAGGTGGCGACTACTGCGTGAGGATCAGCTGTCCGAGTTCCTGGGTGCATCGGGTGAGCGCGACGTAGAGGCCGTTCCAACCGCGCGGCTCAGCGGCGATGCCCTGGGGTCAATGAGGAGCGTCGCGTCCCATTCCAATCCCTTGGACTGGGTCGCGGTGAGCACTGGCACATCACTCAGCACGGCCAGGAGTTCGGCGATGCGGTCGGCGGGAGCGATGACGCCGACCGTGCCGCCGTGCCACCGCTGCTGCAGCTGCCGCACTGCTTCGGCGGCAGCACCAGCAAGATCAGCGGGTGCGATCGTGAGCTCCCAGGGGGCGATGCCGGAGGAGCGTACCGCCCGTGGCGGCGTGTTGTGGCTGCCAGCCTTCTTCAAGACCGGTTCGGTGAGGTCCATGACCTCGCGCGGGGTCCGGTAGCAGATGGTGAGTTCCGCGGCGGTCCAGCGGTCTCCGAAAACGGCCCGCACCGCTTGTGCCCAGCTGGTGTGCCGGTGGGCTGCCTCCGCCTGGTCGATGTCACCGACGGCGGTGATGGAGCGGCTGGGACAGCGCCGCAGAACCATCTGCCACTGCATCTCGGACAGCTCCTGCGCCTCGTCGATGACGACGTGGCCGTACACCCAGCCACGCTGCCGGCGAGCGCGGTCGGCAACGAACTCGCCCTGTGGTTGCGGGGCGTCGACCTCGCCGAGCAGGTCGGCAATGGTGTCGAGCAGGGGAATGTCGCTTGATGCCCATCCGGCGGGCTCGGCCGCGACGGCGGTGATCTCCTCGGGGGACAGCTGCGGGGCGAACCGGGCCAGCAGGGTGCGGTCGGTCAGGAGATCACCCAGCAGGGTTTCGGGGTCGAGGGTGGGCCACCATGCCTCGATGAACCGGGCGATGGTGGCGTCCTCGGCGATACGACATCGCGCAACTGTTCGGTCTCCTCCTCGGAGAGCAACCCGTCGATGTCACTGCCGGTGGACGTCCGGGCGGAGTGGTGGTCATTCCCCATGTCCCTGTCGACGCGAGCGAGGATGTCCTCGAAGCCCTCCTCCATCTCGTCCATCAGCGCCTCGCGCTGCTCGGCGACGACATCGGCGAGTAGGTGATGCAACTGCTCGGCGAACGCCGCGCGGGCGCGGTGGTAGGGGCGTCCCTGCACCGCCGAGGCGAGGGCGTGCGCCACAGTTGTGGCTGCGATGACGTAGAACTCGCCCTCCCAGCGCAGCTTCAGCTCGCGGGGCCGGGGAAGCAGCGACGTGACGTAGTTTTCGAGCGCGGGCTGCCAGAGGGCGCGGCCCTTGATCTCGGCGAGAGGCCGGCTCTCGTCGCGGCCCACCTGAACGTCGGTCAGCAGGGTGTCGCAGGTCGCCGAGACGACGGCGGTCTCACCGAGCGCGGGTAGCACCTGGGCGATGTACTTGAGGAACCGCGGCGAGGGGCCCAGAACCAGGACCGCCTGGTCGGCCATCTTGCGGTGGGTGAACAGCAGGTACGCGACGCGGTGCAGGGCGACAACGGTCTTGCCGGTGCCGGGACCGCCCTGAACGATCAGTGGGCCGGTCGCCTCCGCCCGGACGATGTCGTCCTGTTCGCGTTGCAGCGTGGAGATCGCTGTCGACATGCGACCGGTGCGCCGCTGGTCGAGGGCGGCCAGGAGAGCGCCTTCGCCGACGAGTTCCGCCGTCGTGGTTCCGTCCAGAGGCTCGTCGTCCACGCCGACGACGACCGATCCCGTCGTACGGATGTGTCGGCGCCGTGCCTGACCCTGTGGGTCGACAGCCGTCGCGGTGTAGAACGGCCGAGCTGCGGGAGCGCGCCAGTCCACCAGCATTGGCTCGCTGCCCTCGCCGTCGTCGCGGAGACCGACACGGCCGACGTGGCGCACGGTGCCGTCAAGACCGTCGAGGCGGCCGAAGACCAGCCCTTCCTCTGCTCGCTGGAGCTCGTCGAACTGCTGGCGGAGCATGCGCTGCCGGGCCAGCGCCAATGCGTCCAGCGCCTCCGACGAAAGCTCGACCTGTAGCTGGTCGACCAGCTTGTCGCGCCGGGCCGTGGCCACGTCGAGAAACGCCTGTTCCTCGGCTATCGCGGATCGGCGCGCGACGCCCTCCGCGGTAGAGGTCGGTGGTTCGCTGACGCCAGCAGTGCCGTTGTTCAGAGCAGACTTCCGGCGCATTCGCAAGTCCTTGTATGGGTGTCCCTCGGCCCGGACGAGCCGCAGTGCGGTCGGCGGCAAGCATAGGTTTGTGTTTCCGTCATCGGCCAGGAAATCCGCCGGCAGGGAGGGGAATCTCAATACCTTGCAGTTCGGGTTCGCGTGTGGCCTCAATGAAGTGATCTCAGCAAAGGGTTGGACGGCACTGACGCTTCGCGAGCTGCTCGTCTTCGGGGCTGGTGGAGTCTGGCCGTGGGCCGGACTGGAGAGACGCTGCTGGTGACATCGGGCATGCTGTGGGTATGACTGAGGAACTGAGAGATCGTTCCGTGCCGTCCGGCGACACGGTGTCCGCTTCGCCATCAGTGATCTCTGTGATGCTGATCGTCCCGGATGCTGACGCTGCGGTCGCCTGGTACAAGGCTGCGCTGGGCGCGACAGAGCTGTGGAACCTTGGTGGCGTCGCCGGCCTTGAGATCAGTGGCGCGGCCTTCTTCCTCCATGAGGTCAATCCCGAGAACCCCACAGAGACCAGTCCCGGCCAGGCGGGGGTCACAAGCACCCGCATTGAGGTGTTCGGCGATGATCCCGACACCTTCATCGAGCGCGCCGTGGCCGCGGGCGCGATCGCCGGAGCGGGAATCGAGGATCACCACGTGCCCTGGGGGACGCACCGTCAAGGTGGCTTCACGGACCCGTTCGGCCACAAGTGGTCAGTAGGCGACAAGTCACCTCTGGGTCCGTTCCCACGCTGATTGGGCCGGCCCTTCGAATGCGACGCAGGATCGCGTACGGCTGCATGGCCTGCGGTCTGGCCAGCTCTTTAGCGAAGTGTCAATGCCGGAGCTGGAGTCCGGAAATGGGTCGACACGGAACCAACCGTCCAGAGCGGACGGTGCTGGACTCGGCGTGGAGTCCTCGGTAGAAGAAGATCTGCCAAAATCTACTTCACCAGTCAGGACTCCACGTGATCGCTTATCGTGCCATGCTCGACGTCCCCAAGGGAACTCGTGCACCACCTTGCCCGGCTGCTGGCCACCGAACGCCGCGCCCGCGGCACCCGAAAGGGCACCAGGGCGATGACCTGCTTTCGTCAGGCGCTGATGGCGCTGGTCTGGTTCCGCAAAGGCGGGGACAAGACCCTGCTCGGCGCTGGATTCGCCGTGTCGAGGGCCACGGCGTACCGCTACATCGCCGAGGCCATCACGGTCCTGTCCGCTCAGGCCCCGGACCTACACACCGCCCTGCGGCGGGTCGCGGACGAGGGCTGGTCCCACGTGATCCTCGACGTCGGCGACATCGTCCGCGCCAGCCTCGTATTGACCCATTTCGAACACCGATACCTGCCCGATTCCCGCTGAGATCACCTCAATCAATCTCGATTCGTTCATTGACAGTCCGAGGGTCATCTGATCTCGCAGGAGTTTTACGGCACGGACGCCTTCGGCCGCAGCCTGGGCTACCTCAGCCAGCGGCCTGTGTAGCCACCGCGACCCACTCGGTACGGCCCGGCGGGTAGCCTGACACCGCAGCGCCCCTGTCCCTCGAAACGGGTCAAGCCCGTCAGCCGATCGTGGAAAGAACACTGGAGGTTCCGTGGCCAAGGGCTACTGGGTCAGTGCCTACCGCACCATTTCAGACCCTGAGAAGCTGACTGCCTACAACAAGCTGGCCGCTCCAGCCGTCCAGGCCGGGGGCGGGCGGGTCCTCTCCCGCGGCGGTCGAGTCGTCGCACACGACGCCGGAATCGCCGAGCGCACCGTCCTGATCGAGTTCGACAGCTTCGAACAGGCCGTCGCGGCACACGAGAGCGAGGCCTACCAGGAGGCGCTGGTCGCCCTCTCCGACGGCGTCGAGCGCGACTTCCGCATCATCGAAGGCATCGACTGACCGGGGCGACCGCGCCAACGCCAGCGATTTCACCTTTCTGAACGACTCCTGCGCTTGCCAGGCGTCGTTGCGGCGGGATGAGGGCTGACGCAACTCCTCTGGCGACCGGCTCGTTGGTGACACGGGGCGGACGGAGGCGGACGATGGCGGCGGGGCGGGGTGCCGAGCTGCTGCGCCCTCCCACCAGTTCGGGCCGTGCCACTTTCCTGGAGCTGTTCTTCGATCTGGCCTTCGTCGTTGCCCTCACCCGGGTCTCGCAACGATTCGCCACCTTGAGCGATGACACTGGCTGGGCGCTCGTCACCGGGTTCGGACGTACCCTGCTGCTCTTTCTGGCGCTCTGGCTGGTCTGGTCGCACACCGCCTGGATCACCAGTCGCTACGAACCAGAGCAACCGATCATTCAAGCCGTCGTGGTCGGCACCATGTTCGCCGGCCTGATCATGGCGGTGACGTTGCCACGCGCCATGGAGGAGCGAGCGCTCCCGTTCACGGCCGCGTACCTGATGGTGATGGTGGTGCGGCCAGTGGTGATCGCCGCCGCGCTGCGTGGCCACCCGCGACGGCTGGTGCCGATCCGACTTGCCGTGTGGGCCTCGGCGAGCGCGCCGCTGTGGCTGGCCGGCGCGCTGGGCCCGGACCGACTCCGCCTGCCGCTGTGGGCTGCCGCACTCGCCGTCGACTACCTCGCCTGGGCCCTGGGCTGGCCGCTGCCGTGGCTCGGGGTGTCGAAAGTAGGTCGGTGGCGGATCGAGGGGACCCATCTCGCGGACCGTTATCAACAGATGTTTCTCATCGCACTCGGTGAGTCGATTCTGGTTATCGGCGTGGTCTTCAGCGGCGCGGACTATTCCGCGGAGCGGGCCGCCGCCTTCGCGGTCGCGTTCGTCACCAGCGCGCTGCTCTGGCGGATCTACTTCTACCGCGCCGGTTTGCTGTTGACGCAGGCGTTCGGCCGAGCGGGTATGCCGGGCCGGCTGGGCGCGGTGTTGGAACGGACGCATCTGTTGATCGTGCTAAGCGTGCTCGTCACGGCGGTCGGCTACGAGCTGGTGATCGATCATCCGACACGGGTCATCGCGGCGATCGACCGCCTCGCCTCCGCTTCGGCCGTGGCGGTGTTGGACACGGAGATCGCGTCAGCCGCCGTCCTCGCCACGTGGTTCCGCCCGCGCAGCAGGTGCGCAGGACCGCCGCGTCACGCCTCGGAGTCGCGATCTCCGGACGTCTCCCGTCCGATCGGCGAGGCGGGACCCTCCAGCGGCTGCCCCCGGCTTCGCAGCGCGTCGAGTAGCGCGACCAGGGCCAGCACTCCGGCCACCACGCTCAGCCCGGCCATCGGCGTCCAACGGGCCAACGCCGGCGTGAACAGCAGCAGGGCCACCAAGCCGATCATGGGGGGTCGGGAAACCCGGCCGAAGATCTCGTACTCCAGCCGCATACGGGCGACGAGGAAGAGCATCGGACCGCCCACCACGAACAGCAGCCAACTGGGCCGCGGCTGCCCGAACGCCGGGTAATCGCCCGGCGTGGCACGCACCGGGCGCGGATGCCGCACCTGCGCTGCTGTCACGGGTAGTGGCGAGCCCCACTCGATCAATAGTGGCCAGATAGAACGGTCGGTCTTGACGGCAGAAGTGTCGGTCGGTACGGTTCTCAGGGACAGAACGTTCGTTCCACCTGGCGCAGCCGGGTGCGCGGCTGTCCCTGAAGGAGAGCGCCATGCCTACCAAGATCACCCTCGTTATCGGTAATCCCGCCGACCCTGCCGAGTTCGAGAAGGTCTACGCCGACGTGCGTCGGGCCGCGGAGACATTCCCGAAGGTTCAGCGGTCGAGTCAGCCAAGGTGTGGCCGAAGGAGGACGGCACGCCTACTCCCGCGTACCGGACGCTCGACCCGTACTTCGCCAGCTACGAGGACGCCTCCGCCGCGGTCGCGACGCCCGCTGCCCGCGCCGTCTTCGGTGGGCTCCAGGGCGCTCAGGTGGAGATCACGGGGCTGTTCTCCAACATCGAGTAGCACCGCCGTCTTGTCCCGGCGGTGGCCCGCACCCGCTGGGCGTCCCTCCGCTCCGGAATCACCGAGAGGATGACCATGACCACCCTTGCCGTTCCCGGCATCTCGACGACGGCCGCTGCCTTGCGGCGGTTGTATTTCGGCCGCTTCGCCTTCGCAATCGTCTGGGCTGCCGTGACGTTTCCACTCGCCCCGCACCTCAACCCCCTCACCGTCGCGCTGCTCGTGCTCTACCCGCTGTTCGACGTGGCCGCCGCCATCGTCGATGTCCGCGCGTCGCGGGCCACCGGATCGCCCACCCTGCTGTACGTGAACGTCGCGATCAGCCTGCTCGCCGCGGTGGGCCTGGGCATCGCCGGCGCGTCCGGCATCCCGGCGGTCCTGCGTGTCTGGGGCGCCTGGGCGGTCGTGGCCGGGCTGGTTCAGCTGATCGTGGGCGTCACCCGCCGCAAGATGGGTGGCCAGTGGCCGATGATCATTAGCGGTGGCATCTCCGTCATTGCCGGTGGATCGTTCTTCGCGGCTGCCTCCGCGGACAACCCGGCGCTGACCAACGCGATCGGCTACGCCATCCCCGGCGCTATCTTCTTCCTCATCGCAGCCATCCGCCTCGGCCGCGCCGCGAAGGGGAACTGACGTGCAGAACGCCACGTACGACGTCATTGTCATCGGCGCGGGGCCGGTGGGGGAGAACGTCGCCGACCGCGTCGTGCGGGGCGGCCTGACCGCCGCGATCGTCGAGCGGGAACTGGTGGGTGGTGAGTGCTCGTACTGGGCCTGCATGCCGACCAAGGCGTTGCTGCGCAGCCAGACGGCGCTCCGGGCGGCTCGTCAGCTGCCCGGAGCGCGCGAGGCGGTGACCGGCGATCTGGACGCGGCGGCCGTGCTGCGCCGCCGGGACTCCTTCGCCTCGCACTGGAAGGACGACGGCCAGGTGTCCTGGCTGAATTCGGCGGGGATCGCGCTGTATCGGGGCCAGGGGCGGATCAGCTCCGACCGGTTCGTCGAGGTGACCGGCGCGGACGGCGCCCCGACCTCGCTCACCGCCCGACACGCGGTCGTCATCGCGACCGGAAGTAGCGCGCTGGTGCCGGACATCGCCGGCCTGCATGAGGCGGCGCCGTGGACCAGCCGTGAGGCCGCCGCCGCGAGCGAGGTTCCCGGCCGGCTCGCCATCATCGGTGGTGGCGTGGTGGCCGCGGAGATGGCGACGGCGTACGCCGGCCTCGGATCGTCGGTGACGGTCCTCGCGCGGGACGGAGTGCTCACGCTGGCGGAGCCGTTCGTCGGCGAGCGGGTCACGCAGTCCCTGCGAGAAGCCGGCGTGTCCGTCCAACTCGGTGCCGAGGCCACCTCGGTGAGCCGCGACGGCGACGGCACGGTGCACATCACGCTCACCGACGGCGACCAGGTCGAGGCCGACGAAATCCTCGTTGCGATCGGCCGTACGCCGAACACGCACGACGTCGGCCTCGACCGGATCGGCCTGAAGCCGGGCGCCTGGCTCACGGTCGACGACACCCTGCGAGTGGTCGACGGTGCCGGCGCGTTGATCGGCGACGGATGGCTGTACGCGGCCGGGGACGTCAACCGGCGGGTGCTCCTGACCCACCAGGGCAAGTACCAGGCTCGAGCGGTGGGCGACGTGATCGTGGCGCGGGCCAGGGGCGAAGCGCCAGACGAACGCCCGTGGGGTCGGCACGTCGCCACCGCCGACGCGCGCGCCGTGCCGCAGGTCGTCTTCACCGACCCGGAGGTCGCGTCGGTGGGGCTGACCGCAGCCGCCGCCGAGGCCGCCGGGCTGCGGACCCGGGTCGTCGACTACGACCTGGCCGCCGTCGCCGGGTCCGCGCTGCATGCCGACGGCTACCAGGGGCATGCCCGGATGGTCGTGGACGAGGACCGGCGGGTCATCGTCGGCTTCACCCTCGTCGGCCCGGACGTCGCGGAACTGCTCCATGCCGCGACGATCGCCGTCGTCGGTGAGGTCCCCCTGGAGCGGCTGTGGCACGCCGTTCCCGCGTACCCGACCGTCAGCGAGGTCTGGCTACGTCTGCTCGAGGCGTACGGCCGCTGACCCGAGCCGTTCGGCCGTGCTCGCCACCGCCGGCCGGGCACCCGTTGCGACGAGGCTCACGAACGGGCTCAACCGGTGGTGGCAACACGAAAGGAGCTGGGCCATCCCCTCACCGGGGGTGGCCCAGCTCGACGTCGTGCGGCAACGGTCGCGCGAGGACTAGCGGGCCGACTCTGCCGACTGACGCTCCGAGTTGATCCTGAGGAGTCCTTCGACACCGCGCAGGAAGGTCTCGGACACCAACGTGGGGTCGGAAAGGCATCCGGCTGCCATGGCGCCGTCCCGGAGCATGACGAAGTGGCGTGCCGCGGGATCCGCCGTTTCTTCGTGGACCTGTGCCATGAGCATGGTGATGGTGTCCAGGAACCATTGCCGGTGGGCCGTGAGTTCTTGGTGCACGGGATGGTTCGTGTCGGGGTATTCCGCTGCGGCGTTCAGAAAGGCGCACCCGCGGAACCCGGGGGACTGGATGTTCTGAGCGATGGAACCCGCGATGGCCAGGAGTGGATCGACCGGCGATCGGTTGGCGGCGATGGCCTCGTCGACCATGCCGCGCTCCAGCTGATGCACCTTACGTAGGTAGGCCAGGATGAGGTCGTCCTTGCTGGGGAAGTGCCGGTAGAACGTGGCCCTGGTCACCTTCGCCTCGGCGATGATCCGGTCGACGCCGACGGAGTGAATGCCCTCCGCGTAGAAGATTCTGATCGCCGTGCGGAGAAGCCTGAGCCGTGCCTCAGAGGGCCGGGCATCGGGTTCGTCGCGCGTCATCCCACCATCTTAGCGACAGAACGTTCGGTCTGATCTGTGCCTGCGATATTGGACGAGGCCCTCCGTTCGTCGATCCCACTGACGGCGCCCTCGTCGATGCGGGATTCTGGATGCGGCAAGCCGGAGCCGGGATCGCGGGCTGATGCGTATTGCCGGGGAAATGCTCCGCTGACCGTCCTTGTCGGCCCGGTCTGCGTATCACAGGCGGTGGGCGGTGAGGCCTCTCGTGGCTGGCGGTCTGGCACTCTGTGCGGATGCGACGGGTCACCGTGCTGGGCAGTTCTGGCGCCTTCCCGAGCCGGGCCGTGCCTGTAGCGGTTTCGCGGTGGACTGGGACGGCTACCGCCTGGTGCTCGACCTGGGCTACGCCACGCTGCCGCGGCTGCTCGGGCACTGGCCAGACGGTGCGGTCGACGCTGTCGTCATCACCCATGAGCACCCCGATCACTGCGTCGACCTGCACGGACTGTTCCGGATGCGGTTCTACGGATCCTCTGCTGAACCACGGCTGGCGTTGTACTGCCCGCCGGGCGTGCTCGACCGGATCAGCGGCCTGGAGCCGGACGTCGACCTCCACGCGGTCTTCGACGTGCATCCGCTGCCCGGCACCTACCGGGTGGGACCCTTCGACCTGACCGGACTGTCCCTTCCGCACCACGTGCCCAACGCGGGCATTCGGATCGAGGCCGACGGGACAGCGGTGGCCTACTCCGGGGACACCGGCCCGACCCCCGTGCTGGCCGAGCTCGGCCGCGACGCCGATCTGTTCATCGTCGAGGCCACCGACCGCGACGGCGAGACCGACCGACCCACCCGCCATCTGATGACCTCCACCGAGGCCGGTCACTGGGCTCGCCGGGCGGGCGCCCGCTGCCTGCTGCTCACCCACTTCTGGCCGGGCAACGACCGGGCAGCCGCAGTGGCCGCCGCACAGCTGGAGTTCGACGGGCCTGTGCTGGCGGCCGAAGAAGGCCTCACCGTCCTGCTCGGCACACCAGATCCGGTGACGACCGGAAGCAGGTAGCCGGGATGAGTGCTCGTACGGTGGGATTCATCGGGCTCGGCATCATGGGCGTGCCCATGGCGACGAACCTCGTCAACGCGGGCGTCGACGTGGTCGTCTGGGCACGTACGCCCGGGCCCGTCGCGGAGCTCGTCGCCGCCGGAGCGCGCGCGGCCGACGACCTTCCGGGAGTGTTCGGCGCGGCTGGGACGGTCATCCGAGGTCGAGGGCGCGACAGCGCGTAGTTCGTCGCACCGTGAAAGGGGTCCGGCGCGCTGCGGGCTCGCCGAATAGGCTTTGGCCATGAGTGGCGTGCTGAACCCTCCGCGCGACGCGGTGAATCCCCTTCGTCAGCTCACGATCGACCAGCTCCGGCAACGGACGAGCCTCAAGTGGCGGGAGTACCCCGACGACGTGCTGCCGCTCTGGGTGGCCGAGATGGACGTGCCGCTGGCCGAGCCGGTCGCCACCGCGATCACCGACGCTGTCGCGCGCGGCGACACCGGTTACACCGCCGGCACGGCGTACCCGCAGGCGCTGGCGGAGTTCGCCCGGCGGCGGTGGGGTTGGGACGGGCTGGCGGTGGAACGCACGGCGCTGGTGCCCGACGTGATGCACGGCGTCGTCGAGGCGTTGCGGCTGGTCACCGAGCCGGGGGACGCGGTGGTCGTCAACTGCCCGGTCTACCCACCGTTCTACGAGTTCGTGGCGCACGCCGACCGCCGGATCGTGGAGGCGCCGCTCGGCGGGGACCTGCGGATCGATCTCGGCACGCTTCAGGACGCGTTCCGGCAGGCTCGTTCCGGTGGGCGGCCGGCGGCGTACCTGCTGTGCAGCCCGCACAACCCGACCGGCGTCCTGCACACCGCGGACGAGTTGGCCGCCGTCGCCCACCTGGCCGAGCGGCACGGGGTGCGGGTGATCGCCGACGAGATCCACGCTCCGGTGGTGCTCGGGGGAGCGCGCTTCGTGCCGTACCTCTCGGTGCCGGGCGCCGAGAACGGCCTGTCGCTGATGTCCGCCTCCAAGGGGTGGAACCTGGCCGGCCTGCGCGGTGCGCTGCTGATCGCCGGCCCGGCCGCGGCGGGAGACCTCGCCCGCGTTCCGTTCGGGGCCAGCGTCAGCACCAGCCACCTCGGCGTGATCGCCCACACCGCCGCCTTCCGCGACGGCGGCGAGTGGCTCGACGCCCTGTTGACCGGCCTTGGCGACAACCGTCGGCTCCTCGCCGCGCTGCTCGCCGAGCATCTGCCCGCCATCCGCTACGACCCCGGTCAGGCCACCTATCTCGCCTGGCTCGACTGCCGCGCCCTGGGCCTCGGTGACGACCCCGCGGCCGTGTTCCTCGACCGCGGCCGGGTGGCGCTCAACTCCGGTACGGCCTTCGGCACCGGGGGCGGCGGTCACGTCCGGCTGAATCTGGCCACCGCGCCGGAGTTGATCACCGAGGCGGTACGCCGAATGGCCCTCGCCGTCGCGGGATAGGCCACCCGCGACGCGGCCGACCGGAGGTGCCCGTGCTACCGGCGGTTGCGGGCCTCGGCCTCGGTGTCGAGCAGGTCGTTGAGTGTCAGCGCGGAGTTGATCAGCGACAGGTGGCTGAACGCCTGGGGGTAGTTGCCAATCTGCTCCCCGGTCACGGCGATCTCCTCGGCGTAGAGGCCGAGGTGGTTGCTGAAGGTGAACATCTTCTCGAACGTGAGTCGGGCGTCGTCGAGGCGACCGGACCGGGCCAGCGCCTCGACGTACCAGAAGGTGCACATGTTGAAGGTGCCCTCATGGCCGGGGAGACCGTCGGGGGAGTGGACCGGGTCGTACCGGTGGACCAGGCTGTCGGAGACCAGCTCGCGTTCGATCGCCTCCAGGGTGGACTGCCACAGTGGGTCGCTCGGCGTGACGAAACCGACGGAGGGCATGGCGAGCAGCGCCGCGTCCAGCACGCTCTCGTCGTACGCCTGCACGAAGGTGCCGCGCTCCCGGTTGTATCCGCGGGCCATGACCTGGTCGTAGATCCGGTTGCGCTGCTCGGTCCAGCACGTCATGTCCCCGGGCCGGCCGGTGCGGGTGGCCAGCCGGATGGCCCGGTCCAGCGCCACCCAGGACATCACCCGCCCGAAGGTGTAGTTACGGGGGTGGTGGCGGCTCTCCCAGATGCCGGCGTCGCGCTGATCCCAGTTGTGGCAGAGCCAGTCGACGAGCCGGACGGTGCTCTTCCACACCTGGTGCGAGACGCGGATGCCCTGTTCGTCGGCGAGGTGCATGGCGTAGAGCGCCTCGCCGTGGATGTCGAGCTGAAGCTGGTCGGCGGCGCCGTTGCCGATCCGCACCGGCCGCGAGCCGCGGTAGCCCTCCAGATGGTCCAGCACCTCCTCGTGCAGGTCGGAGGAGCCGTCCACCCGGTACATGAGCTTCAGGGGATCCTGGTGGTCGCCGGCTTCGCGGATCCGCTCGTCCAGCCACGTCATGTACCGGCTGACCTCCTCGGTGAAACCGAGCCCGAGCAGCGCGTGCACCGAGAACGACGTGTCGCGTACCCAGGTGTAGCGGTAGTCCCAGTTGCGGGTTCCGCCGACCAGCTCGGGCAGCGCCGCCGTGGGCGCGGCGATCATCGCGCCCGTCGGGGCGTACGTCATGAGTTTCAGCGTGATGGCGGAGCGCTCGACCATCTCCCGCCACCGGCCGGTGTAGCGGGAGCGTTCGACCCAGCGCCGCCAGTAGTCCCGGGTCCACTCGAACACGCCCTGGATCTCCTCCGCCGGGATGACGCGCGGCTCGGTGCCGGCGGTCTCCAGGACCACGCCGCCGGTGTCGCCCTCGTTCAGGGTGCCGTAGCCGACGAGGTCGTCGCCCTCAAGGCGGATCTCGCCGCGTTCGGAGATCAACCGGCCAGTGGGGTCCACCGGGTTGAACGTCAGCGTCGCCGACCGGCTGCGGAAGACGTAGCCGTTGTGGTGGCGCTCCAGCTGATGCTCTTCCCGGGCGTAGTCGAACCGCGGCCGGCACTCCACGCGGAAGCGCATGCTGCCGCGGACCATGGTGACGATGCGGACCAGGCGGTGCGCGTCGGTGACCCGCTCGCCGGTCACCGGCATGAAGTCCATCACCTCGGCCACGCCGTCCGCGCTGATGAACCGGGTGATCAGGATGGGCGTGCCGGGGAGGTAGAGCTGTTTGGTGACGTACCGGACGTCGTGGGGCGCGATGCGGAAGTAGCCGCCCTTGTCCTTGTCCAGCAGGGCCGCGAAGATGCTCGGCGAGTCGAAGCGCGGCGCGCAGAACCAGTCGACCGTGCCGTCACACGTCACCAGCGCGGCGGTCTGCAGGTCGCCGATGAGTCCGTGATCCTCGATCGCCGGATAGCTGTCCACGTCTCTCCCCGGTTTGGCTGCGTCCTGCGCATCGAACCTAGGGGGAGAACTGTCGGCTCAGGCGAGATTCACGTTCAGCCACCCTGTCGTGCGGGCAGGGGATCTCGGGCCCTGGGACACGGGAAGCCACCCCTCTCGCCAGGGCGGCCTGACCCCCTGGGCGGCGGCGTGCTACTCAGGGGCGGGGTCGTGGTGCGGGCCGAGGTGGCTGATCTCGTACCCGTCGGGGTAGCTCCTGGCTCTCATGCCCTCGGCGAACAGCGGTGTCGTCCGTGGCGACCCGCACCACCGCTGCAGCCGCGAGCGCGTCTTCAACGCCACGTGCAGGCCGGCCCGGACTGGCCACGGCGGCGCGTCGACCCGCGTCGCGCGTCGCAGCGGCGCGTCGTACATGGCGCTGACCAGCGCGTTTCCCAGCGGTGCGAGCAGCCGGGGGAGCCGCGTGAGCAGCAACATCCGCGTGGCCCGCTCGATGGCCGCCGCCTCGTCGTTGGGCTGGAGGTGAACCGCGTCGTGCGCGTCGAACCAGGTCTCGAACTCGGCGTACGACCCCGGGATGTCCGTGATGCCCATCCGCCGGCCCAGTTCCCGGTAGAACAGGTACGTCGCCTGCCGCTCGTGGCAGCAGGGCGGGCGCCAGCCGTACTCCTGCAACCACCGCGTCGGGATGACGACCAGGCAGCCCAGGACGTAGCGGAAGTCGTCGTTGCCGATGTCGTACGGGCGGTGGATCTGGTTGACGCGCCGTAGCGCGTCGCGGCCCCGGGGTTGGTCGAAGCCGTTGAGCACCATCTCGTACATCAGCAGGCCGGTGTCGTCGATGCGTTTCTGGGTGCGGTCGGTCAGCTCGCCGGTGGCGGTGTGCACGGCGGCGATGGCGGGGATCGAGAAGGACCGGTTGAAGGCGAGGTTGAGCCCGAGCTTCATGTCCCAGGGAAACTCGCGGCGCAGCATGGTCTGGTAGATGTCCAGGTAGTCACGCTGCGGGTCCAGCGTGCGGGTCCGCTTCAGGTTGTCGTAGCGGCCTCTCATCGGCGGGCGTCTCCAGACATCGGCACGGAACGTGAGTGTAAGCTCGCTCCATTTTGGAACACAGATGGGCGGGACAGGCATGGCGCACGGCGCCGACGCTGTGTACCGCAGGTTCCTCGGATGGCTCGCATGAAGGCCGGCGACTTGTTGATCGTGGGGCGAGAAGCCAGCGTGCAGTTCATCCGCCCCATCCGGTTCCGCGTGATCCGCGTACTCGATTGGATCACCTACGACGGGTGGGTCTGGCTCGACGGGTACCAGCTCGACGATCGAGGCGACGCGGTGGCGCGACGGTCGATCTTCGTCATGGAGGAGGGGCTGCGATCCGCCCCGGCACCCGTCACGATCGGGCAACCGGGGCGGAAAAGGGTTCCCAGCCGTCGCGTTACGGCCTGAGCCGTATCGCCGGGTGTTGATGGACAGGTCCGGGCGTCGGGGTCGCCTCCGGGCCGCCCTCAGTACGGATAGCCCGGGACGTTGAGCCGCACGCTGTAGAGGCCGGAGTCGCCCCACGCACCCGAGGTGATGTAGAGGGTCTGCCGATCGGGCCCGCCGAAGGCCACGTTTGTCGTCCCGGAGAAGCCGGGCCGGATCGTGCCGAGCTGGGTGCCCGTGGGGGAGTAGACGTGGACCAGGGAGTCCCCGCCCGAGGCCCAGTACACGTTGCCGGCGCAGTCGATCGTGACGCCGTCCGGGCCGCCGATGTAGTTCACGAAGACGCTGCGCGCGCCGGTGGTGCCATCGGGCTGGACGGCGTACTTGTAGATCTTGTTCTCGGAGTAGGCGCCCACGTACAGCGTGGATCCGTCCGGTGCGAGCGCGATGCCGTTGGGCTGGCGCAACTGGTCGTCCACCAGCGACACCTGGCCCCCGGAGACGCGGAAGACGCTGGTACGACCGGACATCTGGTCCGGGCGGTTGCCGCGCTGGAAGTTGGGGTCGGTGAAGTAGGTGACGCCATCGGACCGGACCGCGACGTCGTTGGGCGAGTTGAACGCCCGGCCCTGGTAGTTCGCCGCGACGGTGCTGCGGCTCCGGTCGCTCAACCGGTACGCGGACACGCTGCGCTGGTCGTGGGTGGCCGCGATGATCTGCTGGCCGTCGGCGCTGAGGGCCAGACCGTTGCTGCCGGCGTTGGCGATGAACGTGTCGAAGGTCGACGGCGGGGTGAACCGGCGGATCGTCGACGGCTGCACGTTGTACGGCCCGGTGCCGGCGGCCATGTCGGAGAAGAGCAGATAGCCGCCGTCGGCGACCCAGACGGGCCCTTCGAGGAAGTTGAAGCCGCTTCGGATCTTCGTCGCCGTCACGGAGCTGGACGGCAGCGGTGACCCGGACCCGGCCCCCGTCAGGCACGCTCCGGGCGGTGTGCCGGGCGGGCCGGCGAGCGCGACGGCGGCCGTGGTGTGAGCGCTCACAGGTGCGGCGGCGGGCAGCGGGGCGGCGCTGGCCGCGAGGCAGAGTCCGGCCAGGACGGCGATGGTGGGACGCCGGATCATCGGATGCTCCAATCGGCGTCGGCGGGTCGCGAGGACCGGCCGACGATCTCGGGGTCGCGGGGCGGGCACGGGTGCGGGTCGGGCCGCCGGCCCGGTCCAGCTATTCCAGGTGGAAGGTGGCGGAGGCGCGTTCGCCGCTCGAACTGACCGCCTCCAGGTAGAGCAGACCGTCGCGGTGGCGGACGTAGCGGCCCGGGTAGTTCTGCGACTCCAACGAGAGCCCGGCGCTGTCCGCCAGGCCCGACCGGCGCTGGAAGCTCGCGTCGCTGGAGAAGACCGACGAGCCGTCGTTCCGCGCGATGGACAGGGCGAAGCCGTAGTGACGCAGGTAGTAGCCCGGGAAGTTGGTGGATTCCAGCGACACCGTTCCGCCGCCGGCCAGGCCGCTGACGATGCGGAACTGGCTGTCGGCGAGGTTGGTGACGTTCGGCTCGACTCGGGCCCGGTAGTCGTAGTGTCGGATGTAGCTGGTGGTCAGGTCGTGCGACCGCAGCCGGACCGGGGTAACCCCGTCGGGCACCGGGATGCCGAAGTTGGGGGTGCCGTCGGCGTTCCAGTACAGCTTCTGCACCCTGGTCCGTCGGTTCGGGTCGTTGAGCGGATCGCCGCTGATGTCCCGGTAGTTGCGGTCGTGATAGACCAGGATGTCGCTCTGCCCGTCCTCGGAGACGGTGAACGAATTGTGACCGGGACCGTACTGGCCGGTGGCCGCGCTGCTGGTGAACACCGGGTTGGGGCTCTTGCTCCAGGCGGCGGGGTCGAGCAGGTTCGCGGTGGCGGAGGCGCTCAGCATCCCGAGGCAGTAGTTGGCGTCGGTGGCGCTGGCCGAGTAGGTCAGGAAGAGGCGGCCGTTGCGCTGGATCACCGCGGGGCCCTCGGCGACCCGGTAGCCGCGGGTCTCCCAGTCGTACGTCGGCACGACGAGTCGGGTCACGGTGCCGGTGATCTGCCACGGGTTGGCGCCCATCCGGGCGAGGTAGACGTTGGAGTTGGTGGAGATGCCCGGCTCCTGCTGCGCCCAGGTCAGGTAGCGCACGCCGTTGGCCGCGAAGGTCGAGGCGTCCAGGCTGAAGGTGTCCCAGGGTGTCGTGATCCGGCCGCGTTCGGTCCACGAACCGGTCAGCGGATTCGCGTTGGCGTTCTCCAGCACGTACATCCGGATGCGCCACACGTCGTCGGTCCGGCCGGCGGCGAAGTAGACGTACCACCGGTTGTTGATGAAGTGGATCTCCGGCGCCCAGATGTGGGCGCCCATCTCTCCGCTGGTGTGCCGGCTCCAGATCGTCGTCTCCGCGGCCGTCGCCAACCCTTGCAGGGTGGTCGCACGCCGCAGCACGATCCGGTCGTACTGCGGCACGGTCGCGGTCAGGTAGTAGTAGCCGTCGGTGTGCCGGAAGATGTGTGGATCGGCGCGCTGGTTGGCCAGCGGGTTGGTGTAGCTCACGGCGGGTGCGGCGTGCGCCGGCCCGGCGCCCATCGGCAGGCCGGCCGACACGGCGAGCACCACCAGCACCGCGGCCAGGACCGATCGGGGGCGTCGGGCGCCACCGCGGCCGGTACGCCCCGGGCCGCTGACTCGGCCGGCGGCGGCATCGGTTCGGTGGAGTCGCAGCGGCATCTGTCCTCCGTGACGTCTGTGCGCGAGAGCCGATCGGCCGCGAAAGCGGCGATCAACCCGCGGCACCCGCTGGGAAGGAACGCCCGCGGGCCGGGATCATGTCGAGCGCGTTGCGCCCACGTAACGGCCCTAAGTGTTGGCGCTAACATCGATGAGTGTCAAGATGTTCCGGACGCTGCGGCAGAGGGCGGTGCCGACCATGGCATCCAACGCGGCGGACAGATCACCACGATCGAGCGCGACGTGCGGCGGAACGGGACGTTTCGCGGTCGCGGAACGGGTAATCAGGCACGCCGGCGTGGCCGGCGGATGAACACTGTCACGGAGCAAGGGAGCGCGTGTCATGCCCGATCCGGAGCCCACCATCGTCCTCGTGCACGGCGCGTTCGCCGAGTCGGCGAGCTGGAACGGCGTGATCGAGCGGCTGGGCGCCGCGTACAACGTGGTGGCCGCCGCGAACCCGCTGCGCAGCGTCGCGGGCGACGCCGCGTACGTGCGGGACGTGGTACGCGGGATCGGCGGCCCGGTCGTTCTCGTCGGTCATTCGTACGGCGGCATGGTGATCACGCAGGCCGCGGCGGGCGACACAACGGTGCGGGCCCTCGTGTACGTCAACGCCTTCGCTCCGGACACCGGCGAATCGGCGCTGTCGCTGTCCGGGAAGTTCCCCGGCAGCACGCTCGCCGACACCCTGGTGCAGTACCCGGTGTCGACCGGCGGCAACGAGGTGGCGATCGGCCAGGACGCCTATCACGCGCAGTTCGCCGCGGACGTGTCGGGCGACCTTGCCGCGCTGATGGCCCGTACCCAGCGGCCGATCACCGAGCAGGCCCTGAGCGACGGGCTCTCCGGCGACCCCGCCTGGCGAGCCCTGCCCAGCTGGTTCGTGTTCGGCGACGCCGACATGAACATCCCGGCCGCCGCGCACCGGTTCATGGCCGAGCGGGCCGCCCCGCGGGGCCAGCGCGAGATCGTCGGTGGCTCGCACGCGATGGCGGTGGCCCGGCCGGGTGAGGTCGCCGAGTCGATCATCGAGGCGGTCCGGGCCACCTGAGTGGCCGACGCGACGCGACGGGTCACGTCGTAGCGAGCCGACCCGGGCCGGGCGCAGCGACTGATCAACCGCCGCGGCCGGTCGTCTCCCGGTTCGTCGTGGACGCATGGCGACGCCTCGGTGGGAAGGCGGCTATGGTGCCCGGGTGGTGATCGAGGGGTGGCACGGCTGGGTCGGCTCGTTCACCGGCGTCGTGCTCATCACGGTGGCCGCACTGCCGTTGGCCGCGCTGGCGGTGTGGGCTCTGGCCCGCCGTCGGCGTGCGAACGGCGCCCCGTGGGCGTGGCGAACGTCGTTGGCCGAGGTCGGCATCGTGTACGGGACGCTGCCGTGGGTCTGGATGATCATGTTGCCGGGCTCCCGGGCGGGTGCTGTTCCCGGGCGGCTGAGCCTGGTGCCGCTCCGTGACCTGTTCACCATCTTCTCCGACGGAGGGCTGCTGACGCTGACGGGTCAGGTCGTCGGCAACCTCCTGGTGTTCGCGGCGTTGGGATTCTTCGCTCCGCTGCGGTTCGCGGCACTGGCGTCCGTACCACGGATCGTGGCGCTCGCCGCGGGCTGCTCGGTCCTGGTCGAGGCCGCGCAGTACGTCCTGCGGTTGGACCGGGTGACGTCCGTGGACGATGTACTGCTCAACGCCGCCGGCGCCGGGCTGGCCGCGTTCGCGGCGCGCCGCTGGTGGCGCGGCAGGGCCGACACGGCGTCGGATCGGCCGCGATCGGTCACGGCGTCGCCACGCTGACCTCCGGGCTCCGCCCCAGCGAGGCTTCACGCGCGATGGTTGCGTCGACGTCCAGACCCCGTGCGGTCACCGGGACACTCCGCCGGAGCCCGCCGCCAGTACCAAGCGGATTTCGCGGCTTCACGCACCGCTGCCGCCGGTCGTCTCCCGGTAGGCAGCCGCGATCCCGGCCAGCCCGCGGCCCAGCTCGGGGCCGCGTACCCCGGCGTAGCCGACGACCAGCGCCGGCGGCCGGTCGTCCGCACGCAGGGCGTAGAAGCGGCCGCCGCGGACCAGCACCGACCGGCGGCGGGCCGCCTGCACCAACGCCTCCTCGGCGCACCGCGCCGGCAGCGCCAGGTACGCCTGGAGCCCGCCGTTCTGACCGAGGACGGTGACGTCGGGCAGGTGGCGGGAGACGAACTGCTGGACCGCCTGACGGCGTTTCTGGACGTCGGAGCCGAGTCGGCGCAGGTGCCGGTCGAACGCGCCGGTGTCGATCAGCCGGGCGAAGGCGAGTTGCTCCAGGCCGGAGCAGCCGATGTCCCAGCCGGCGCGGATCCGCTCGACGCGTGCGGTCAGGTCGGCCGGGGTGGCCAGCCAGCCGAGGCGCAGCGCCGGGGCGAGGACCTTGCTGGCGCTGCCGGCGTAGATCACCCGGTCCGGTGCGAGGCTCTGCAGCGCCGGCATCCGCTGCGCCGGGGCGACCAGGGCGGCGTCGAAGTCGTCCTCGACGAGGTAACCGTCCACCTCCTGCGCCCAGGCGACCAGGTGCGCCCGGCGTTGCGCACTGAGCGTGACCCCGGTCGGGAACTGGCTGGCCGGGGTGACGAGCGCGGCGCGGACCCCGCTCGCGGCCAGCGCGTCGACCCGGATGCCGTCGCTGTCCACCGGGATGCCCACCGGACGCAGTCCGGCCTCGGCGATGAACTCCCACTCGCCCGGGTGCCCCGGGTCCTCCACCCCGATGGTGTCGTGGCCCCGGTCGCGCAACTCGCGGCAGAGCAGCGCGAGGCCCTGCGCGAAGCCTGACGTGATCATGAGGTGTTCGGGTCGGGTGCGGACGCCGCGGACCCGGCCGAGGTAGCCGGCGAGGGTGTGCCGGACGACCGGCAGGCCGGACGGTGGGGCGTACCCCAGCTCCCGGCGGCCGGCCGAGGTGACCACCGCGCTGACCGCCCGGATCCAGTCCTGGCGGGGGAAGGTGGAGTCGTGCAGGCCGCCGGTGCGCAGGTCGTGGACCGCCGCGGCGGGCGCACGGTCGTCCGGGGTGAGCGCCGAGCCGACGTCGGTACGCGTCGCCGCCACGGACGTGCCCGAGCCGTGCTGGGAGACGAGGTACCCCTCGGCGCAGAGCTGTTCGTACGCCTCGACGACCACACTGCGGGACACCCCGAGGTCGGCGGCGAGTTGCCGGCTCGACGGCACGCGGGTGCCGGGACGCAGCGTGCCCTCCTCGATCTGCGTACGAAATGCGTTACGGAGCTGCACCGCCAGCGTTTCACGTGATTGAGCATCTATTGACAGGCTTAGATTCAGGGACAAGTGGTCCGCTCCGAGATCGTCGAAGTGGTATGGACAGCGTGATCCGTGCCTGTGGAAAGTGTTGGCCGGGCGCGCAACCGCTCACTGACCGGCGAATCAGGGCGTACGTTCCGAGAATGTCCAATGCGGACGCCTCCACCGCCGGTGCCAGAGTGGTCGTGCGAGTCCTTTCGTCTGGGGGGAAGGGTCCGACCTGCCGCGTCGCCGGTGGGGTCAGCGCCGACGGTGGCGCGGAATCGGGCTGTTCAGAGGGGGTTCCGCAAGTGTCCCTATTGTCAACAGAGCTCGCCACGTGGCCCATCCCGTCGCATTCGGTGGCGGTGGCACATACACCATTGACCAACTCAATTCCCATAGAGGTGACATCTGTCACACTGCCGTCGATCGATCCTTTGTCGCTCTATACGGCACTCGCGGAAAGTTGCGCTGACAACGATCTGTATCTCTTCGAAAGCCTGGACGGCCCGGCGCAGGACCGGTGTGCCGCAGCCGTCGGCTGGGGTCTTCTCGCCGAGGTGCGGTTCATCGCCGACCGGCTGGAGGTGACCGCCGAGGGTGCGCTCGGCGACGCCGTGGCCGCCGTGCTGACCGCCGTCCTAGGCGAGCCGGTCCGGCACCGCGGCGCCCAGCGGGTCTGGCCGGTCGCTGGACCGAGCGAGGTGTGGGCCGCCGTCCGGGCCGTGCAGCGGGCGTTCGCGGTCCGCACCTCAGTCCCCGCCGACAGCTTCGCCTTCGGTTTCCTCACCACCCTGGCGTACGAGGCCGCGCGGGACATGGACGAGCTCTCCGTCGACCGGGTGGTCGACGACATCCCGCGTTGCACACTCGCGCTGTTCCGGCACACCGTCTGGTGGGACCTGCGCGCCGGCACGGTGCGGCAGCTCTCCGCCTCCGGCCCGCACCTGCCGCCGGACGACGACGCCGCCCGGCTACCGGACCTTCCCGGGCCGGCCGACGGCCACCCGGACGTGCCGGCCGCCCCGCCGCCCAGCCTGGTCCGGGACACCGTGGACGAGGAGACGTTCGCCGCCCGGGTGAAGCAGTGCCTGCGGCACATCGAGGTGGGGGACAGCTACCAGATCCAGATCGGCCACCGGATCGACGTGGAGACCACGCTCACGCCGCTGGAGGTCTACCGACGGCTGCGCCACCGCAACCCGTCGCCGTACATGTACCTGACCCCGTGGGCCGGCCAGACCGTCATCGGGGCGAGCCCGGAGCTGTTCCTGCGCATCGAACAGGGCCGGCTGTCGATGCGGCCGATCGCCGGCACCGCGCCCCGGGCCACCGACCCGGAGACCGACCGACGGCGGGTGGCCGAGCTGGCGGCCAGCGAGAAGGAACGGGCCGAGCACGTCATGCTTGTCGACCTGTGCCGCAACGACATCGGCCGGGTCTGCGTGCCCGGCACGCTCAGCGTCGACGCCATGTTCGACGTCGAGCCGTTCGCGTACGTGCACCACCTGGTCTCCACCGTCTCCGGCCAGCTCGCCGACGACGCCGACGTGTGGGCGGCGATCTGCGCCACCTTCCCGGCCGGCACCATGACCGGCGCCCCCAAGCTGCGGGCGATGGAGATCATCGACGGCTTGGAGGACGAGCCTCGGGGCGTCTACGCGGGCGCCGTCGGGCTCGTGGACGTCCGCGGGTACGCCGTGCTCGCGCTCTGCATCCGCACCGCCGTGCACGACGGCCGGCGCTACCGCACCCAGGCGTCCGCCGGGGTGGTGGCCGACTCCACACCGGGCGACGAGTGGCGGGAGACGCTGGCCAAGATGAACGCCACCTTCTGGGCCCTGACCGGTGCGGAGCTGCTGTCGTGAAGGTCCTGCTCGTCGACGCGTACGACAGTTTCACCCACATCATCGACCAGTACCTGCGGACGCTCGGCGCGCGGACCGTGGTGGTCCGCTCCCGGACGCGGACCAGCGACCAGCTCGCGGCCCTGCGACCGGACGCGGTGGTGCTCGGCCCCGGGCCTGGTCATCCCGCCGAGTCCGGGCACGTGGAGCTGGTGCACGCCTTCGCCGGCCAGGTCCCGCTGCTCGGCGTCTGCCTCGGCCATCAGGCGATCGGCCTCGCGTACGGGGGGACGGTCGCGGTCGCCCGGCACCTGATGCACGGCAAGACCAGCGTCGTCACGCACGACGGTCGAGGGGTCTTCGACGGCGCGCCCGCCCCGCTCACCGTGACCCGCTACCACTCGCTCATCGTCGCGGACCCGGCGCCGCTGGCCCTGCACGTCACCGCGCGGTCGTCCGACGACGGCTACGTGATGGGGGTACGACACCGGGCCCTGCCGGTCGAGGGGGTGCAGTTCCACCCGGAAAGCGTGCTCACCGAGGACGGGCTGCGCCTGTTCGACAACTTCCTGCGCAGCGCGTCGGCGACGCTGACGGCGGGTTCGTCATGACCGACCGGTCGGCACCCCTCGCCGTGGTCACCGGCGCGGCGGGCGGCATCGGTCGGGCCGTGACCGCGGCCCTGACCGAGTCCGGGCACCGCGTGCTCGGCGTGGACGTCGACCCGGCCGTCGACCCGGCGGCGTACGCCTCGCTTGTCGCCGACGTGGCCGTGCCGGAGCAGGTCGAGCAGCTCTTCGCGGAGATCCGCGAGCGGTACGGCCTGCCGGAGGTGCTGGTGAACAACGCCGGGGTCTACCACGCCCGGGCCTTCCTCGACTACGACCCGAAGACGTACGCGCAGGTGTTCGACGTCAACGTGGGCGCCGCGTTCTTCTGCACGCAGGCGTTCGCCCGCGCCCTGATCAGCGCCGGCCGGCCCGGCACGGTGGTCAACGTCGCCTCGATCAGCGGGCAGTCCGGCAGCCCGGACGCGGCGTACGGGGCGTCGAAGGGTGCGTGCATCGCGCTCACCCACAGCCTCGGCCGGTCGCTCGCCGAGCACCGCATCCGGGTCAACGCGGTCGCTCCCGGCCTGGTCGAGACCCCGATGGCCGCCCGGATTCCGGCGCAGCGTCGCGACGACTACCGGGCCCGGATTCCCGTCGGCCGGTTCGGCACACCGGCCGAGATCGCCGCGGCCGTCGCCTGGCTCGCCGACCCGGCCAGCAGCTACGTCACCGCCACTGTGGTGGACGTCAACGGCGGCCTGCACTGAGCCGCGTCACCGCCCGAGCGCCGATCGCACCGCAGCCGGCTCACCCCTGGAGAGGATCCCGACCATGTGGCTTCCGACCACCGGACCGGCGGCCGACTTCGCCGTCGACTACCTGGCCCTGCACAAGGCCTTCTACGACCGCACCCTCGATCCCGCCGAGCTGAACGCGTGGCGGGAACGCCAACTGCGCACGGTGCTCGACCAGGTGACGACCGGCTCGCCGTTCTACGCCCGGCACCTGGCCGACGTCGACCTCGCCACGATCACCCCGGCGACCCTCGACCGGCTGCCCTTCACGACGAAGACGCACCTGCGCGAGGAGATGCTCGACGTGCTCAGCCGACCGCTGGCCGAGGGAATCTTCTTCTATGAGACGACCGGCACGACGGGCCGCGCGACCCCGTGCCCCCGCGACGGTCGGGAGGTGGTGGCCAGCAACGCCCACGTCACCGAGTCCTGGGCGTCGATCTTCCGCCACCACTTCGGCGACCACCCGCCGCGGATCGGGCTGATGGGCCCGACCGAGGTGCACTCCTTCGGCGACACCCTCGGTGACATCGCCCGCAACGTCGGCTCGCTGAACGCGAAGATCTGGCCGTACTCGCCGGTGATCGGGTTCGCCAAGGCGTTGCAACTCATGAAGGACCTGGAGCTGGAGGTCGTCTGCTGCACGCCGGGTGTGGCCATGATGCTCGCCAAGGCGGCCGAGCACTACGGCTACCGGCTGCGCGAGGACTTCGCCGTCAAACTGCTCTTCGTCACCGGCGAGATGTGCACCCCGGCGCTGGCCCGCAATCTGGAGTCCGTCTGGGGCGCGGACGTCTACAACATCCTGTACGGCTCGCAGGAGGCGTTCGTCATCGCCACCGCCTGCCGCAACAAGCGGATGCACCTTTCCCAGACCAACTACCTCATCGAGGTGGTGGACCCGGAGACGGGCGCGTCGCACGGCCCGCGCGGCAGCGGGGAACTCACCGTCACCATGCTGATCGACGGGGTGAAACCGCTGGTCCGCTACCGCACCGGCGACGCGGTGATCGTCGAGGCGTCCGACTGTGACTGCGAGATGGCCGGCGACCTCGTGCAGATCGTCGGCCGGACCCTGGACCGCATCGAGCTGGGCGGTCGACGCTTCACCGCCGGCCAGATCGAGACGGCCGTGTTGACCGGGGTCACCGGCTCCGGCGGCTACCAGGTGGTGATCGACCACGACCCGGCCGCCGGCGGCGACCGGCTGACCGTCCGCCTGGAACTGCTCAAGGACCTCGTCGACGACCCCGCCGGGGTGGCCGACGGCACCCGGGAGCGGGCCGCCGCCGCGCTCGGCGTACCCGTCGAGGTGGAGCTGACCGACGGGCTCGACCCGATCGTCAGCACCGGCGCCTTCGTGAGCTGGAAGGCCGCCCGGATCGTCGACCGGCGGGTCGAGGCCGACCACGAGACCCAGGTGGCGCAGCGGATGGCGGGCAACCGTGGCTACACCACCTGAGACCGTCGCCGACGAGCGGGTGCCGGCGCTGCCCGGGCCGCTCACCGAGGCGTACGGGCGGCGCTGGCGCAGCGTGGTGGACGGTTGGGCGAGCCGGCCCGGCACCACGCTGGCCACGCTCGGCCCGCCCGGGACGTCCAGCCACCTGACCGCGGTGTTCCTCGCCGAGCGGCACGGGCTGCGCGTCGAGCTGTCCGACACCTTCGACGCGGTGCTCGCGGCGCTGGTGGACCGGCGGGTCGACCAGGCCCTCGTGCCGAGCGCCTACCAGGGGCTCACCCGCTTCCACTGGCACCGCGACCTGCGGCTGGAGGCCTACTTCGCCCAGGCCACCCCGGAGTACGGCATCGCGGCCCATCCGGACCGCGAGCCGGACGCCTCCGGTGGTCAGCTCGCCGTGGCCGCTCTCTGGGAGGTCCGGCGGATCTTCACCGACCTCGCGCCACCGGCCCTGCGGGACCGGTCGGTGCGGTGGGTCGACGCCGACTCCACCCAGCACGCCGCCGAGATCCTCGCCGCCGGCGGCGCCGACGTCGCCGTGACCAACGCGCCCGGGGTCGACGGCCACGGCCTGCGGTGGGTGGCCCGCCGTCCGGGCGCCGAGATCGTGTGGACCCTGTTCGGCCGCCGCTGAGACCAGACACCGAGAGAACCGGAGAGACGCCTCGTGTCCCGACGAATGCTGCTGCACCGCGCCACCGTCCAGGAAGGACTGGCGGTGCCCTCCCGACCGCGCCACAGCGTGCTGCTCGACGGCGAGCGCATCGTGGCCGTGCTACCCGAGGCGCAGGCGCCCCTGCACGACCCGGACATCGACGTCCTGGACCTCGACGGCCGGACGGTCATGCCGGGCATGACGCTCGGCCACACCCACATCGCGTACCTGAACGTGCTCGACGGTCGGGAGATGCTGTTCAAGTACAGCATCCCGGAGGTGACCCTCGGCGCCGCCGCCAACGCGGCGGCGATGCTGCGGCTGGGCTACACCGCCTTCGTCGGCGCCGGCTCGGTGGCCGGCATCGACATGGCGCTGCGCCGGGCGATCGACGCCGGCCAGCTGCCCGGCCCGCGCATCACCCCGTGCAGCCGGGACCTGATGGTGTCCGGTCCGCCGGAGCGCCGCAACCCGGCGGTCAAGCAGCGCATCCCGAGCGACCTCATGCGGCTGGCCGACACCCCGGAAGAGTTGATCGAGTACGTCGACACGGAGGTCAACCAGGGCGCGGAGATCATCAAGGTCTTCTCCACCGGGGACGACACGTTCCCCAACGGCCGCTCCCACGAGCTGCTGTTCACCGCCGAGGAGCTGGTGATCGCGGCGCGGGCGGCGCACGAGCGGGGGGTCCGCATCCGGGCGCACTCGCGCGGGCTGGGCGGCATCCGCAACGCCATCGCCGCCGGGGTCGACGTGATCGACCACGCCACGTACGCCGACGACGCGGCCCTGGAGGCGATCGCCGAGCGGGGCATCTTCGTGGTGCCGAGCCTGCACCAGCCGTACCGGCTGCTCACCACCGGCACGCGACATGGCAAGACCCCGGAGTACCTGGAGACGCTCGAGTTCCAGGCCGAGGTGGAGAACACCCTGCGCATCCTGCCGCTGATGGTGCAGATGGGCATCCCCATCGTGGCCGGCGACGACTTCGGGTTCGCCTGGACCCCGCACGGCCGGTACGCCGAGGAGCTGGAGACCTACGTGACCATGGCCGGCATTCCCGCGCCGGTGGTGCTGACCTGGGCCACGGCCAACGGCGCGCGGCTGGCCGGGCGCGGCGACGACGCGGGCACGGTGCAGCCGGGCCGGCTGGCCGACCTGGTCGTCACCGATGGCGACCCGGCCGAGGACATCACGGTGCTGGGCCGGCCGGAGGCGATCGAGCTGGTGCTGCTGGGCGGCCGGGTGGTCGCCGGGGACGCCGCCCGCTACCGCGCCGGGCAGCCGGCGGGAGTGGCGTGATGCGGCGGTCCGTGCCCGTCGTCCCGCTGCTCGCCGTCGGGGCGTTCGCCATCGGCACCGACACCTTCGTCGTCGCGGGGGTGCTCCCCGAGGTGGCCCGCACGCTGCGGGTGAGCGTCGCCTCGGCCGGGTGGGTGAGCACGGTATTCGCCCTCGCGTACGCCGTCGCCGCCCCGGTGCTCGGCGCGCTGGCCGGCCGGCTGGAGCGGCGTACCGTGCTGGTGATCTCGCTGGTCGGGTTCACCCTGGGCAACGTCGCCTCGGCGCTCGCCCCCGACCTGCCGCTGCTGCTGCTGGCCCGGGTCCTCACGGCGGTCAGCGCCGCGCTCTACGTCCCGGCCGCCACCGCGTCGGCGGCCGCGCTGGCCCCGCCCGAGCGGCGTGGCCGGGCCATGGCCGTGGTGCTCGGCGGCCTCTCCGCGGCCACCGTGGCCGGGGTGCCGTTCGGCACCTGGCTCGCCGCCGACCTGCAGTGGCGGGCCACCTTCTGGCTGCTCGCCGCCCTCGGCGCCGCCTGCGCGGTGGCGGTGCTGGTCGGCCTGCCGAGGCTGGCGCTGCCGCCCGGCCCATCGCTGGCAGCCCGGCTCGCCCCGGTGCGCGAGAGCCGCGTCGGGTTGGCGGTGCTCACCACCGCGCTCTTCATGACCGGCGGCTACCTCGCCCTGACGTACGTCGGGGCGCTGCTCGCGCTGGCCACCGACGGCGACGGAACCCTGCTCGCGGTGCTGCTGCTGATCTTCGGTGTGCCGGCGGTCGCCGGGACGGTGCTCGGCGGGCGGGCCACCGACCGCTTCGGTGGCCTGCCGGTCCTGGTGGTCTCGATCACCGGGCTCGCCCTGGTGCTGGTCACGCTGCCGCTGACCCGGCAGGCGCTGCTTCCGGCCGCGCTGGCCATGGCGGCCTGGGGCGTCACCGCGATGGCCACGCAGCCGGCCCAGCAGCATCGGCTCTTCACGATCGCGCCGACCTCCGGGCCGCTGCTGCTGTCCCTCAACTCCTCGGCCACGTTCGTGGGCATCGCCCTCGGCGGCTTCCTCGGCAACCGGCTGTTGCGCCACGGCGGCGCGGACGCCCTCGACCTGCTCGGGCCGGTCGGCGCCGCACTCTGCGTCCTGGCGGTGGGCACCACGCTGCTCGGCGCGCGGACCCGTGCCGGCAGTCGCGACGACCGGCCACCGACCGCCCGATTGGCCACACCGGATCACCCCGGATTGGCCACACCCAGTGGTCGTCGCGCTGCGTACGGTCGGACCGACAATCGGACCCGAACCTCACGAGGATCACGATGACCCAGCTCAGCGACGGTGCGGACACCCTCACCGTCCGCATCGACGACCGGGTGCTGACCGCAGTGCCGGACTACGTCCTCGGCGTGCTCGCCCTGCCGGCGATCGAGGTCGCCCCGGCGCCTCCCCGCGTGACGGCGTTGCTGACCGCCGCCGAGGACGCGCTGCACGCGGCCGGCCTGGACAAGGCGGGGGTGGCCGAGTTGCCGGGCATTGCCGCGTGGCGGGAGGCGTACCGGACGGTGGGGGTGAACCCGAACCGGTTCCCCTGCGCCGCCGAGTCGATCGCCCGACGGGTCGCCAAGGGCGACCGGCTGCCCCGGATCAACGCCCTGGTCGACCTCTGCAACGCCGTCTCGCTCGGCGCGGCGCTGCCGGTGGCCTCGTGCGCGGTCGACGGCATCACCGACCTCGTCGTCCGACCGGCCGACGGCACCGAGACGTTCCTGCCCCTCGGCGTGCCCGACGCGCCGGAGCGACCCGAGCCGGGCGAGGTCGTCTACGCCGACGCCGACGGGCGGGCCCACTCCCGGCGCTGGAACTGGCGGCAGGGACACCTGGTCCGCACCGACCTGGGCCGGCACCGGCTGCTGCTCACCGTCGAGTCGGCCCATCCCGGCGGCCGGGCGGAGGTCGTGGACGCGCTGGCCCGGCTGGCCGCCGCCCTCGACGACCTGTCCGACGCCCCGCGGCAGGAGGCGGTGCTCGACGCAGGGACGACAAGCGCCGTCCTGCGTACCGCAGGCCCGCTCAGCTCCGCCGGCAACCACCAGGGGAGTCGTCCGTGAACCGCGCGATCCTGGTGATCTACCGGCCGGCGGCCGGCCGGTACGCGGCCCAGTTCCGCAGCGTGGTCGCCGCCGCCGCCGAGCTGGGCGTGACCACCGTGGCGCTGCTGCCGACCGGGCAGCCGGCCGCCGAAGCCGCCGGCCTGCCCTGCTACCACGCCGACCTCGACGACACCGAGGCCGTCCGCTCGGTCGTCGCGACGATCCTCGCCACGCACCCGGTGCGGCGCATCTTCCCGCTCTTCGAGGGTGACGTGCTGACCGCCGCGTACTGCCGGCGCGACCACGGCATCGACGGGCTCGACCCGGAGGAGGCCCTGACCTTCCGGGACAAGAACGTGATGCACCGCCGGGCCACCGAGCTGGGCGTGCCGGTGGCCCGTTCGTGCCGCCCGGAGACGGTGGGGGCGGTCGCCGAGTTCGCCGCCGAGGTGGGCTGGCCGGTGGTGATCAAGCCGTACGCCGGCTGGGCCTGCGGCGACACCCACCGGGTGGACTCCACCGAGGACCTGGCCCGGGTGTGGCCGCTGATCGCCGACGACCGGCACGACTACCGGGTGGAGGAGTACGTCCGGGGCGCCGAGTACCACGTCGACTCGCTGCTGCGCGACGGCGAGGTGGTCTTCGAGCAGCTCTCCCGCTACACGTACTCGGTCCTGGAGTTCCGCGACGAGCCCGGCGGCACGGTCTCCCGCAAGCACGATCTGACCCCTGCGGAGCGGCGCATCCTGGCCGCCAGCGCCACCGTGCTGCGCGGCTTCGGGATGCGTACCGGCGTGGCGCACGTGGAGTTCTTCCTCCGCGACGACGGCGAGGTCGTCTTCGGCGAGGCGGCCGCACGGGCCGGCGGCGGCTCGATCGTCCCCGCCATCCAGGCCGGCCGGGGGATCAACCTGGCGGGGGAGTGGTGCCGCCTGGAACTGGACCCGGAGCACGTGCCGGCGGCCACCCTCGGCCCGGAGATCGGCACCGAATACCTCTGCTCCGACCGGTACGGCCGGATCACCGCGATCACCACGGCCGACGAGCTGCGGGCGCTGGACGCGGTGCGCGACGCGGACGTGTGGAAGACCGTCGGGGACGTGCTCGCCGTGCCGACCGCCTCCAACGACGTGCTCGGCTGGTACGTCTGCGAGGGCCGGGACTTCGACGACGTCCGTGCCCGGTTCAAGGTCATCCGGGACTCCTTCGAGGTGCGCACCGAGCCGGTGGGGGAGCCGTCATGTGGCTGACCCGGTTCCGGGCCCTGCCGCGCCCGCTGCGGATGCTGGTCTACGCCTCCTTCATCAACCGGGCCGGCATGTTCGTGTTCCCGCTGCTCGCGGTCTACCTCGTGCAGAGCCGGCACCTCAGCACCGGCGAGGCTGGCGTGCTGATCTCCGTCGGCAGCACCGGCCTGCTCGCCGGTAGCCTGCTCAGCGGCCCGGTCTGTGCCCGGGCCGGCCGACGCGCCGCGCTGGTGTCGAGCCTGCTGCTCAACGCGGCCGGTTACCTGGGCCTCGCCCTGGTCAACGGTCCCACCTGGACGTACGCGGTGCTGCTCTTCGTCGCGCTGGTCGGGATGGGGATGTTCGCTCCGGCGGCGAACACGCTGATCGCCGACCTGACCGAGCCCGGTGAGCGGCCCTTCGCGTACACGGTCAGCTACCTCGCCAACAACCTCGGCATGGGGGTCGGCCCGCTGCTCGGCGGGTTCGCGGCGGCCTTCTCGTACCAGCTGATGTTCGCCGGGAACATCCTGCTCGGCCTGCTCGCGGCGGCGACCATCTGGCTCTTCGTGCCGGCGGACACCCGGCGTGCCCAGACGGCGTCGTCGACCGCGAACACCGGACGGGCCGGGCTGCTGCGTGACATCGACGTGGCGGTGCTGGTGCTCGTCTCGTTCTGCTACGTCGCGCCGCTGATCGGCCTGGAATACACGCTGCCCCTCGCGGTCACCACAGTGCTGCACTCGTCGGTGGCGCTGGTCGGGGCGGTCTACACCATCAACAGCGTCGTCGTGGTCAGCGCGAGCCTGCTGATCGAGAAGCGGATCAAGGCGTACTCGACCCGGGTCCTGCTGATCGTGGCGGGCCTGCTCTGGTCGACCGGGATGGCCGTCCTGGTGTTCGCGTTCTCGCTGCCCGCCGTGCTGCTCTCCACGGTGGTCTGGACCCTCGGCGAGATCATCGCGTCGGTGGTGGTGCCCACCTACATCGCCGACCACGTGGCGGAGCACCGGGTCAGCGGCTTCATGGCCCTGAACGCCTTCGTGCTCAGCTCCGCCCGGTTGGTCGTGCCGATGGGTCTCGGCTTCGTCTGGCAGACCCAGGGACACCGTCCCGTTCTCCTGCTGCTCCTGCTGACCCCGGTGGTCGGCATGGTCGCGTTCGCAGCGCTGCGGATCCGACCGGCCGTCCGGCCCGTGCCGGCACTCGCCGAACCGGCCACCGCCAGTCCCTGACACCCCACCCCGCATCGGAAGAGGCCATGACCGCGACGAAGTTCGTGCTGCCCGAGAGTGACATCCCGACGACCTGGTACAACGTGGTTCCCGACCTGCCCAAGGGACTGCCCCCGATGCTGCACCCCGGCACCCGGGAGCCCATCACCGCGGCGGATCTCGAACCGCTCTTCGCCACCGGCATGATCGAGCAGGAGTTCACCACCGAGCGGGACGTGGACATCCCCGGGCCGGTGCTCGACATCTACCGGCAGTGGCGGCCCAGCCCGCTCGTACGCGCCCGTCGCCTGGAGCAGGCCCTCGACACGCCGGCCCGGATCTACTTCAAGTACGAGGGGGTCAGCCCGGCCGGCAGCCACAAGCCGAACACCGCCGTGCCGCAGGCGTACTACAGCAAGCTCGACGGCGTGCAGCGGCTGACCACCGAGACCGGCGCCGGCCAGTGGGGCAGCTCGCTCTCGATGGCCTGCGCGTACTTCGGCCTCGACTGCGAGGTCTTCATGGTGCGGATCAGCTACGACCAGAAGCCGTACCGGCGGGGGTTGATGGAGACGTTCGGCGCGTCGGTCACCGCGAGCCCGAGCGACCGTACCGGGGCGGGCCGGGCGGCCCTCGCCGCCGACCCGGACTCCACCGGCAGCCTCGGCCTGGCCATCTCCGAGGCGGTGGAGGCGGCGATGTCTAGCGGCGGCGCCGCCAAGTACGCCCTCGGTTCGGTGCTCAACCTGGTGCTGATGCACCAGACGATCATCGGGCAGGAGGCGCTGCTCCAGCTCGCGATGGCCGACGACTACCCGGACATCGTGGTCGGCGCGGCCGGCGGCGGCTCCAACTTCGCCGGGCTGGCCCTGCCGTTCCTGCGCCGCCAGTTGGGGGGCGGCCCGACGGTGCGGTTCGTCGCGGCGGAGCCGGCCTCCTGCCCGTCGCTGACCCAGGGCAGCTACGACTACGACTTCGGCGACACCGCCGGGCTCACCCCGCTGGCCAAGATGCACACCCTGGGCCACGACTTCCACCCGCCGGCGATCCACGCCGGTGGGCTGCGCTACCACGGCATGGCGCCGATCGTCAGCGCGCTGCGGGACATCGACCTGATCGAGGCGCGGGCGGTGCCGCAGACCGCCTGCTTCGAGGCGGGCGTGCTGTTCGCCCGCAGCGAGGGGATCGTGCCGGCCCCGGAGTCCACCCACGCGGTCCGGGTGGCGGTGGACGAGGCGCTGCGCTGCCGGGAGACGGGCGAGTCGAAGGCCATCGTCTTCTCCCTCTCGGGGCACGGCCACTTCGACATGCAGGCCTACATCGACTACTTCGCCGGAAAACTGACGGACTGACCTCGCAAGGGGGTGGGCGCCCCTGCGGCGTCCACCCTTCGCGACGAGCACCGGGGGTGCCATTGCACAGCGAAGCAGCGACCATCCTCGCCATCAACGGATCGGAACGGGCCGGTGGCAACACCGACCACGCCATCGCGTACGCGGGCAAGCTGATCGCCGAGCGGGGCGCGATCCTGCGCACCATCGCGCTACGCGAGCACCGCATCTCGCCGTGCAGCCCGTGCGGCGACTGCAACAGCCGTACCCTGCCCTGCCAGGTGGACGACGACGTCCCCGCCCTGGTGGAGCAGATGGCCAGCGCCGACGGGCTGATCTACGCGGCCCCGGTGCACGGCTTCGGCCTCGCCCACCTCATGCAGGTCTTCATCGAGCGGGCGGGCGTCGGCTATTTGCGTTTCACCCGGCCGCTGGCCGACAAGGTCGGCGGCATCATCGTCACCGGGCGCCGATACAGCGACTCGTCGGTGCACAACCAGATCGTCAACAACCTGCTGCTCAACCGGATGATTCTGGTGGGCAGCGGCTTCCCCGTCCTGCTGCGCAACACCACCGGCGCTCCCGGCCTGACCGACGTCGAGGGCGTCGACGCGCTGGAGCGGATGGTGCACCGGATGCTCGACATGGTGCAGCTGCTCAAGCGGCACCAGCGGGTCGACGGCGGTCCGGTCCTCCCGCGCCGCGACCGCAACGAGCGTGTTCCGCGGCCCCGCCGTACCGAAACCGCCCCAACCAGAGGAGATATCGAGAATGTCCACTGAGCAGGTCGCCGCGCCGGTCGGCATCGACTTCCCGGCCACCGAGTGGGAGAGGTGGGACAAGCCGGGAGCCGAGGGGCGCGTCAAGATCTCGTACGTCGGGGGTCAGCGTCTGCGCCTGCTGGAGCTGCCGCCGGGCTTCGACGAGCACCACTGGTGCCTGCGCGGGCACACCGGCTACGTCCTGCAGGGCGAGTTCACCATCCACTTCCGGGACCGGTCGGTGCCGTGCCGCCCCGGCATGGGCTTCGTCATCCCCGACGACGAGGAGCACCGGTCCCAGGGCAGCGACGCCGAGCCCACCGTCGTCTTCGTGATCGACCAGGTCCCGCAGCCGTGAGCGATCAGCACCGGATCGCGCCGCCGGCCGGCTCCCCGCCGGTCGGCGGCGCCGACGGCCCGGCCCGGATCGCCGAGCTGCGGGTCGCCATCGACGCGCTCGACCAGCGGATCATCGCCCTGCTGGCGGAGCGTACCCGGGTGGTGCAGGAGCTGACCGCGCACAAGACGGACGAGGCGACCGTCCGATCACCCGACCGGGTACGGCAGGTGCTCGGCCGGGTGCACGACCTGGCCACCCGGCACGGCATGCCGCCCGAGGTCGCGGTCGGCACCTACCGTGCGCTCATCGACGAGCTGACCCGGATGCAGCTCGACCTGCTGGCAGCCCGCCGTGCCACCGCGTCACTGGCGGAGGAGTGATGAGCCACCGCCCGCCCGTCGACCTGCGGCACGCCCTGGCCAGCCTCGACCCGCTCCCGGGCGAGCTGGTCCGCGTCGCCACGGAGCTGCCCGCCCGCTACGGCGTCTCCGCCCACTACGCCCGCTGGGCGGGTGCGCCCGCCGCCCCGCCCACCGGCGCCGGCCCGGCGGTGCTCTTCGACCGGGTACGCCCCGATCACGGCCCGACCCGGGCGGTGCTGATGGGCCTCTACGGCACCCGCCGGCGTGCCTCAGGTCTGCTCGGCTGCACGCCGGCCGAGCTGCCGCACCGGCTGCTCGCCGCGGTGGCCGCCCCCCGTCCGCCGGTGCCCGCCCCCGACGCGTCCCGCTGGCCGCGCGAGACGCTGCCGTTGGATCTGACCGCGCTGCCGGTGCCGGTCCTCACCGACGAGGACGCCGGGCCCTACCTGACCCTCGGCGCGGTGCTCGCCACCGACCCGGACACCGGGGTCCGCAACCTGTCCGTGCACCGGATGTGCGTGCAGGGGCCCGACACGCTGACCATCTGGATGGTCCCCGGACGGGACCTGGAGCTCGCGCACCAGGCCGCCCTGCGCCGGGGGCGTCCGTTGCCGGTCGCGATCCACCTCGGGCTGAGCCCGGCGGTGCTGCTGTCCTCCTGCTGCCCGACCTCGCTGGTCCCGCCGGACCTCGACGAGCTGGCGGTGGCCGGCGCGCTCGCCGGTCAGCCGGTGGAGCTGCTGCCCTGCGCCACGGTGGACGCCGAGTTCATCGCGCACGCCGAGTACGTCATCGAGGGCGAGTTGCTGGCCGACCGGGTGCCGGAGAGCGCGCACGGCACGGTGGCCACGCCGGAGTTCCTCGGCTACCAGGGTCGGGCGCATCCCTCGTTGCCGCTGATCCAGGTCACCGCGATCACCGCCCGGGAGAGCCCGATCCTGCAGGCGGTCTCCGGGCCTGGGCACGAGCAGTCGGTGCTGCTCGGCTTCGGGATGGAGGCCGCGGTGCTGGACCTGCTGCGCCGCCGGGGGACGCCGGCCCTGGCGGCGCACTGTCACACGGCGGGCGGCGGTCAGCTCATGGTGGTGCTCAAGTGGCCGGCCAAGCGCGGCCCGTCCGACGACGCCGCGGTACGCGCCGCCGCCGAGGCGGTGCTGGAGCAGTTCCGGATGGCCAAGCTGGTGCTGTGCGTGGGCGAGGACGTCGACATCGAGTCCGATCAGGACCTGTGGTGGGCGATGGTCACCCGCTTCCAGGCCGACCAGGACCTGCTCGTGCTGCCGGACCGGGAGGGCTTTCCGCTCGACCCGAGCCAGCACACCGGCTACTCCCCGTCGCTGTCGGCCGACGGGCGCACGGCGAAGGCGGTCTTCGACTGCACCGTCCCGTACGCCCAGAGCGCGCGCTTTCACCGGCCCCGCTTCACCGAGCCGTCACGTCCCGCACCGCGGCGGCCAGCAGCGCCACTCCCTCGGTGATCTTTGCGGTGGGCAGCGCCGCGTACCCGATCAGGAAGGTCGGCTCGGTCGGCGGGCGGGTGACGAAGTAGCCCGAGGCCGGGTAGACCCGTACGCCTCGCGCGGCGGCGGCGCGCACGATCTCGGCCTCGCCGACGTCGGGCGCGCCGCCCAGGGTCACCAGCACGTGCAGCCCGGCCGCCGTGCCGGAGATCCGCACCCCCGCGCCGAAGTGTTCGTACAGCGCCTCCAGCAGCCGGGCGCGCCGCTGCCGGTAGAGGCGGTCCATCCGGCCGATGTGCCGGGCGTACGCGCCGGAGGAGATGAACTCGGCCAGCGCCTCCTGGGTAAGCGTCGGGGTCAGCCGGTCGGTGATCCACTTGACGCCCAGGAACGACCGGACGAGATGTCGCGGCAACACCGCGTACCCGATGCGCAGCGAGGGGAAGAGGGTCTTGCTGAAGCTGCCGACGTAGACCACGTCGGCGTCCTGCGGGTCGGCGGCCAGCGACGGCAACCGCTCCTCGGCGAAGGTGAACTCGTTGTGGTAGTCGTCCTCCAGCACCGTGGCCCCGTGTTCGCGGGCCCAGCGCAGCAGCGCTCGTCGCCGCCGCTCGGACATGATGAACCCGGTGGGGAACTGGTGCGACGGGGTGACGTAGACCAGGCGTACCCGGGCCGGGTCGAGGCCGTGCGCGCGGACCTGGCACTCGATCTCGTCGACCCGCAGGCCCTCCTCGTCGACACCGACCGGCACCACCGCGGCCCGCGAATAGCCGAAGATCTGCCGCAGCACGGTGTGGCTCGGGTCCTCGATGATCACCACGTCGTCGGGGCCGACGAGCAGCCGGACCAGGATGTCCATGGCCTGGGTGGCGCCGCTGGTCACCACCGTGTTCTCGCGGGTGGCGTCCAGCGCACGACTGCGCCGCAGCAGGGCGGTGATCTGGGCACGCAACGACAGCGCGCCCTCGGCCGGGCCGTAACCCAGGGCCACCGCGTCGGCCCGGCTCACCGCGTCGGCGAGCGACTGCCGCCACCGGGTCACCGGGAAGCTGGCCAGCGCCGGGGTGCCGTGCCGGAAGTCGTACGTCCCGTCCGGCCGGTGCATCGGCGCCGGTTCCCACGGCTTCCACAGCGGACTGCCGGCGTCGGTGGGAAGTGGGGGTTCGGGTCGCAGGTGCGCGCGGGCGGCGCGGGGGGCGGGTGGCGGCGTGTCGGTCAGGGCGGCGCTGACCCGCGTGCCGGAACCGCGCCGTGAGGTGAGCACCCCGTTGGCCCGCAGCAGCTCGTACGCCCGGGTCACCACCGTCCGGGAGACCCCGAGCTGGTGCGCCAGCTCGCGGCTGGGCGGCACCGCGTCGCCCGGGCGCAGCCGGCCGGCCCGCACGGACCCACTGATCTGGTCGCAGAGCTGCTGCTGCAACGGAACCGAACTGTCGCGGTCCAGCGTGACGAGGAGCTGGTCCGAACTCACCTGGACATGCTCCCCCGCTCGACGCCGCCTGCGAGTCTAGTCGCGCCGGCGTGCCAATCGGGCTCGTCCACGACGGACCGCTGTCCGTCGCCGGCGGGTCCTCGCAGCGGTGGTCAGGCTGCCCGGGAGGACCGTCTGCGGGCGCGCCGTTCGGTCTGTACGAAGGTCGACAGCCGGCCGTCCACCAGTCGACCGAGCACGTCCAGGAAGATTGCGCGGTCACGCGCCGGGACCGTGGCGAGGATGTCAATCTGCAGCCGCGTGACGATCTGCCGCGCCTCGGCGACCAGCCGCTCGCCGTCGGGCGTGACGGTGACGATGCGGGCGCGTCGGTCGGTAGTCGATGTGCGGCGCCCGACCAGGCCGGCACGTTCCAGCTCGTCGAGGGTGACCACCATCGTCGTCTTGTCGATGCCGCACATCTCGCCGAGCTGACTCTGGGTGTACTCACCGGTGCGGCCGCGATCGAGCACGCAGTAGGCACGCGTCGAGATGCCCAGGCCGGAGAGCGCGGCGGCGTGCTCCTGCGCCAGCGCGTGGGTGGCCCAGGACATCAGAAACATCAGGTCGGGGGCTGCGGCATCGGGCCCCGAGGTTCCGGTGGTCATGGCGGCAGCCTAACAACTAGTTTGTGATTCGAACTATCTCGTAGCGGAGCATTGTCGCGCCACATCGGACAAGGTGAGAACAAGATAGTTAAGAACAAAACCTTCTGGTACGGTTCGATCTCGACACCGTATCCCTCTATTGAGGAGTCACCCTGATGTCTGCGGAAGCCTCTGCTCCCCGGGCCGTCGACGGCGCTTCGCGCGTGCGGAACCGGTCCATCGCCCTCGTGGTCGCCGTGCTCGCCGCCGTGGCCGTGTGGTCGATCGCCACCCTCGCCGGCGCGCAGCTCACCGTCGACCAGGGCTCCGGTCCGCAGGACGTCACGGTGCTCGCCGTGCTCGTGACGTCCGCGCTCGCGGCGCTGCTCGGCTGGGGCCTCCTGGCGGTGCTCGAACGCCTCTCGGCTCGCGCCACGACGATCTGGACGGGGATCGCGGTGGCCGTCCTCGTGCTGTCTCTCGTGCCCGCGTCCCTGGTCGACGCCTCGGCCGGCACCAGGTTCGCCCTTGTCCTGATGCATCTGGTGGTGGGCGCGGTCGTGATCCTGGGCTTCCGCAGAGGGGCGCGGCCCGCCTGACGACCAGCGGCCGCCCCGGCGACACCGTCGCCTCTCCTGCGCCACCTGGGGCAGGAGAGGCGACACCGCTCAGCCGCGGGTGCGGCTGAGCGCCAGTCCGCCGAGGCCCAGGGCGGCCAACCCCACCACCAGGGCCACGTACGCCCCGCCCCGACCGTTACCGGTGCCGATCCCGCCGTCGGAGGTCGCCACCACCAGCGCGCCGAGGCCCACACCGAGCAGTCCCGACGCGAGGGCCACCACGGCGCCGAGTGTGCCGTTGCCGGTACCGACGCGACTGGCCGGTCGGGCCAGGGCCACCGCGCCGACGATCACCCCCGCCAGGGCCAGCAGACCACCCACGCTCGCCCCGAGCCGCCCGGCGCTCATGGTGGTGACGGTGGCCGCCAACGGCTGGGCGGAGGTGTGGGCGGCGGCCGGCGCGGCGAGCCCGAGACCCCCGAGCAGGGCGGACGCGGCAGCGGTGAACACCAGCCGCGCCGCCGACGTGTTTCCTGACCGGAACATGCGCATCTCCTTCTCGGACGTCGTGGTTGCCGTTCGATCGTGTCGCCGCGTCGGCCGCCGGTCGTCCGGCCGCCGGAGGCTTTTCGCGCTGCCACCGTGGGCGCAGGCGACTGCCGCGTACGGCGTGCGTGCCGCGCGTCTACCGCGGACGTGGTAGTCGCCTGTCGTTCGCGCGCAGGAGTCGCTCGGGGCGTACCTCGGGCTAGGGTGCGCCCATGAGCACAGGGCGTGCCGGTGTCCGGGACTGGGCCATCGCCGTCGGCGTGGCGGCGGTGCTGCTGGTCGCCGGGCTGTCCGCGGACCCCGCCACCCTCGACAGCGACCTGCTCGGTTATCCGCTGCTGGCGGCCAGCGGTCTGGCGCTGGCGGCGCGTCGTCGGTGGCCCGTCGCCGTCCTGGCCGTCACCGGGCTGTGCGCCGTGGGGTACCAGGCGGTCGGTTTCGACGTGCCGGCCGTCGCCTTCCTGTTCGCGGTCTACACCGGCGTGCGGGCCGGCTACCGTGTCGTCACGGTCGTCGCCGCCGTGCTGATGCTCGTCGCTCTGCCCCTCACGGCTCTTGCCCCGCCGCAGGACCTCCCGCTGGGCGAGGCGCTCGCCCGGGCCCGGGGTGCGCTCGAGGTGGCGTGGCTGATCGCCGCCGGCGCCGCCGGTGAGGCGTTGCGGCAGGCCGAGCGGCGGGCCGACGAGGCCGAGCGCACCCGCGAGGAGACCGCGCGACGCCGCGCCGACGAGGAGCGGCTGCACATCGCGCGGGAGCTGCACGATTCCCTCACCCACCAGATCTCGATCATCAAAGTGCAGGCCGAGGTGGCAGTCCACCTAACCCGCCGGCGCGGCGAGGCGGTGCCGGAGGCGCTGCTGGCGATCCGGGAGGCCGGCCGGGAGGCGAGCCGGGAGCTGCGCGTGACCCTGGAGGCCCTGCGGGAGGACGGCAGGAACCCGCCGCGCGGCCTCGAACACCTGCCGGAGTTGGTGCAGCGGGCCCGGATGGCCGGGCTGGACGCGACGTTGACGGTCGAGGGCGAACGACAGGCCGTGCCGGCGGCGGTGGACCGGACGGCCTACCGGATCGTGCAGGAGTCCCTCACCAACGTCGCCCGCCACGCCGCCGCGGCCACGGCGTCGGTCCGCGTCGACTACCGTCCGGACGCCCTGGCGATCCGCGTCGACGACGACGGCACGGCCACGCTGGCCACCGTGCCAAAGCCCGGAGTCGGGCTGCTCGGGATGCGCGAACGGGTCACCGCCCTGGGCGGTCGCCTCCACGCGGCGCCGCGGGACGAGGGTGGCTTCACCGTCCACGCGGAACTTCCCGTCGGTCCGCCCGGATGATCCGCGTCCTGCTGGTCGACGACCAGGCGCTGCTGCGCAGCGGTTTCCGCGCGCTCCTCGACATCGAGGACGACATCGAGGTGGTGGCCGAGGCCGCCGACGGCCGCGAGGGGGTCGCCCTCGCCCGGCGTCACCTGCCCGACATCGCGCTCATCGACATCCAGATGCCGGTGCTGGACGGCATCGAGGCGACCCGGCTCATCGCCGCGGACCCGGCCCTGGCCGGGGTGCACGTCGTGATCCTGACCAACTACGGCCTCGACGAACACGTCTTCCACGCGCTGCGCGCCGGCGCCGCCGGCTTCCTCGTCAAGGACATCGAGCCGGAGGACTTCCTGCATGCCGTACGCGTCGCCGCGCGGGGTGACGCGCTGCTCGCGCCGTCGATCACCCGCCGGCTCATCGACCGGTACGTCGCCGAGCCGCGCCACCTGCGGGCCCCGACCGGCCTGCGGGAGTTGACCACCCGGGAACGCGAAGCCGTCGTCCTGGTCGCCCAGGGCCTGTCGAACGACGAGATCGCCACGCGCATGGTGATCAGCCCACTCACCGCCAAGACCCACATCAACCGGGCCATGGCCAAGCTGCACGCCCGCGACCGCGCCCAACTCGTGGTCGTCGCGTACGAGTCCGGTCTGGTGGCCCCGCGCCAGGACTGACCCTCGGCGGCTCGCCGCGGACCAGGGGCTGCGAGCAGGCTTGCCGCGCGGGGTCCGGTCCGGCGCGTGCCATGATTGCGCCCATGGGCAAGCAGCAGCACGTCGGCGGGGCCGACCGGGACAGCGGGTCGGGCACGGCGGCCGACCGTCCGACCGGTGATGGGGCGGACGCGCGGCACGCCGTCGCACACGACCCCACAACGCCACAGATGACCCTCATCGACCTGGCGTCCGACGCGTCGGTCGCGGTCCGCAAGGCGGTCGCGGCCCGGCCGGACGCGCCCGCGCAGGCCCTGCGGTCGTTGACCCGCGACCATGATCGTCATGTCCGGGAGGCCGTGGCGCGCAATCCCGCGACCTCGGTCGGCAATCTCCTGCGTCTGGTCAAGGACGCGGACCGGTGGGTCCGCTGGGCCGTCGCCGGCAACCCGGCCTGCGACGAGTCGGTCCGCCGGGTGATGGCAGCCGCACCCGACAAGGAGCTTCGGGGCCTGCTCGCCGAGAGCCGCGAGTTGGAGCCCGAGCTGGCCGCCCGGCTGGTCGACGACGTCTCACCCGAGGTGCGGGAACGGCTCGCCACGCACACCCACGATCCGGACGTCATCGTCGCCCTGCTGGCCGACCGCACCGTCCGCGTCCGCAAGGGGCTCGCCCGCAACCCGCGGACCACCGCCGCGCAGCGCAGCGCCCTGGCCAGGGACCCGGCGGTCGACGTGCGGGCCGCGCTGGTCCGCGCGCTGGAGCTGGACGAGGAGGATCTGGCGGCCCTGGTCGACGACCGTTCGGTGCAGGTCCGGCTGGCGATGGCCACGTCGGAGATCATCCCGGCGCACGTCCGGCGGACGCTCGAAGGCGATCCCGACGACATGGTGGCCGCCGCGGCACGGGACTTCCGCCCCGGAGCCGGCAGCTCCCCGGTGGTGCGGGCTCCCCGCATCGGTTCCCGGCGTTCCGGCACCGGCCCGGGCCGCCCGGGCCGCGCCACGCGCTGAGGCCGGCTGCGTCCCGCGCTGAGGCCGGGTCGCGTCACCGTGCTGAGGCCGGCTCGCGCCGCGCGCTGAGGCTGGCTGCGCTACGCGCTGAGGCCGGCGGAGTTGCCGCGCGCTGAGGTCGGCCGGCCCTGCGGCGCCCGTCCGATCGAGCTACCGGCGGGACGCACCTGCCTGCGACGGGGAGGGCGGGGTGGCGTCGGAGCCGGTCGTGGACGGCGACGCCGCCTCGACCGGGAGGTCGCGGCCGGCGAGGCGGCGCAGAAGCTCCCGGATCTGGCGCTTGTCCGCGGCGGAGACCGTGTCGTCGAGCAACCGCCGGCGGATGCTGCCCATGTCCGCCTCGACCTCCGCCAGCACCCGGGGCGTCACGGCGGCGTTCGGCATCGCGAGCGGCCGGATCGCGGCGGCGATGGAGAGGTCGAGGGTGGCGCAGAGGCTGCGCACCTTCGCCAGCTCGGGGTAGCGCTGCCAGTCACCGGCGAGCCAGCGGAACAGCGTCGAGCGGCTGACGCCGGTGTGCTGCGCGATGTCGCCGACGGTCCAACCGTGCTCCTCGCGGGCGTCGTCGACGGCCTGGCGGACGAACTGCGCGAAGGCCATCTGAGGTGTCATGGGGTAGCTGTCCATCTCAGCCGTGCCCTCCCACCCGGAATCGCCTCGGTGTACCCGGCTCGATGGTCAGTTCTGCTTCCCCATTCCCGTGACGGCGGTACCACTGATCGTCCACCAGCTTCTGTGGTGGCGCAGCGGTGGCCGGCACGACGGCTTACTCGTTCGAGGTGGGTCGGGTACTCAACTGCCGTTCGTCGCGGCGGAGCGGGCCGGGCCTCGGGTCACCGGACGACGGCGGACGGTCGGGGTCCGCTGCGCCCCGTCGTCCCGTTCGTGACCGCCTGTCCCGTTCACGGGCTGTGATGGACGCCGCAGCACGACGGCTACGCCCCGTGATCTGGGTACCGTTCGTCGAATCAGGTACCGTCCCCTGTTACACCGTCTTCGCACCAACCTGGCTGCCCGTCACAGGGGAGCCGAACCGGAGGGACACTCGTGAGAGTCCGTAGCGCAGTCCGTCAGGCCGGCCTTGTCGCGGCGGTCGCCGCTCTGGCGTTGAGCGCGGGATGCGCCAAGAAGGATGACAGCGAGGTCCAGGCCAGCGGGGTCAAGCTGGTCGAGGCCGGCAAGCTGACCGTCTGCACCCACCTGCCGTACCCGCCGTTCCAGTCGAAGGACGCCAGCGGCAAGGTCACCGGGTTCGACGTCGACGTGATGGACCTCGTGGCCAAGGAGTTGGGCGTCGAGCAGACGATCATCGACACGCCGTTCGAGGGGATCAAGTCCGGTCAGGACCTGAACACCGGCAAGTGCGACGCGGCGGCCGCCGGCATGACCATCACCGCCGAACGCCAGAAGGTGATGAACTTCTCCGACCCGTACTTCGACGCGACGCAGGCGTTGCTGGTCAAGACCGGGAAGCCGTACAAGTCGCTCGACGACCTGCGGGGCAAGAAGCTCGGCGTCCAGGCGGCCACCACCGGTCGTGACTACGCCAGGAAGTTCGAAAAGGAGAAGGGCCTGCAGCTGGTCGAGTTCGAGGATCTCGCCGCCCTGCAGCAAGCCGTCGCCAACGGCCAGGTCGAGGCCGCCGTCAACGACCTGCCGGTGTGGACCGAGTACCTCCGCAAGAACCCGGGTGGGTTCGAGGTGACCGCCGAGTTCGACACCGGCGAGCAGTACGGGTTCTCGGTGAAGAAGGACGGCAACCCGGAACTGCTCAAGAAGATCAACGAGACTCTGGCCAAGGCCAAGCAGGACGGCTCGTACGACGCGATCTACTCCAAGTGGATCGGCAAGCGGCCGAGCGCCTGATCGAAGCTCAGTGGGGAAGGGCGCGCGCGACGCGCGCCCTTCCCGTCGGCACACTCCGGGAAGGCAACGAGCCAACGTGAAGCTGCGACGCCGCCAGCGGGAACGACTGTCCCTCGGCATCCAGTACCTGGTCTTCGTCGCGATCATCGTCGCGGTGCTCTTCGCCGCGGACTGGGGCAGGCTCAAGGACGCGTTCTTCCGCGTCGACATCATCGAGTCGATGTTCCCGACGATCATCACCGTGGCGCTGCGCAACACGATCCTCTACACGTTGGGCGCGTTCGCCTTCGGCCTCGTGTTCGGCACCGTCCTCGCCCTGATGCGGCTGTCCCGGGTGGCGCCGTACCGCTGGCTGGCGACCGCGTACATCGAGCTGTTCCGGGGTCTGCCGGCGCTGCTGATCCTCTTCCTCGTCGGGTACGGCATCCCCATCGCCTTCCCGGAGCGGGAGATTCCCGGCGGCGTGTTCGGCTCGATCGCGATCGGTCTCGGCCTCACCGCCGCCGCGTACATGGCCGAGACCATCCGGGCCGGCATCCAGGCCGTGCCGAAGGGGCAGATGGAGGCGGCCCGCACCCTCGGCATGTCGCACTTCACCGCCATGCGCACCATCGTCATTCCGCAGGCGTTCCGGATCGTCATCCCGCCGCTGACCAATGAGCTCATCCTGCTCACCAAGGACTCGTCGCTGGCCTACGTGCTGGGCGTGACGGCGCAGACCATCGAGGTCACCAAGTTCGGCCGGGACATGCTCAACGACCGGGTGAACGCCACGCCGCTGCTGGTGGCCGGCCTCGCCTACCTGGTCATCACCCTGCCCCTGTCCCAGGTGGTGCGCCGCCTCGAACTCCGCTACGCCAAGGCCCGGTGACCCGCATGACGACCACCCCGTCCCGTCCCGCCGTCGAGATCCGCGACCTGCACAAGTCCTTCGGGCCGCTCGAGGTGCTCAAGGGCATCGACTTCCAGGTCGGCCAGGGCGAGGTCGTCTGCGTCATCGGGCCGTCCGGCTCCGGCAAGTCGACGCTGCTGCGCTGCGTCGACCTGCTGGAGGAGCCGACCGCCGGCACGATCTGGGTGAACGGCGTCGAGATGACCGACCCGGACGTCGAGATCGACGCGGTACGCCGGGGCATCGGCATGGTGTTCCAGTCGTTCAACCTGTTTCCGCACCTGACCGTGCTGAACAACCTCACGATCGCCCAGCGGCGGGTGCTGCGGCGCGGTCGCGCCGAGGCCGAGCGGATCGCGCGGGCCAACCTGGAGCGTGTCGGCCTGACCGACAAGGCCGACGCGTTCCCGGCGCAGCTCTCCGGCGGGCAGCAGCAGCGGGCCGCGATCGCCCGGTCGTTGTCGATGGAGCCGAAGCTCATGCTCTTCGACGAGCCGACCTCGGCGCTCGACCCGGAGCTGGTCGGCGACGTGCTCACCGTCATGCGGGGGCTCGCCGAGGACGGCATGACGATGATGGTGGTCACCCACGAGATGGCGTTCGCCCGGGACGTGGCGGACCGGGTCGTGTTCATGGACGGTGGCGTCGTGGTCGAGCAGGGGCCGCCGCAGGAGGTGCTGGGCGCGCCGAAGCACGAGCGGACGCGCGCGTTCCTCGCCCGGGTCCTCGACCCGACCCGGGTGGAGCGGCTCGGTCAGCCTGACCAGTCGCCCGAGCCGCCCGAGGCGCCCGGCCTGCCGACGGACGACCGGCACACCGTCTGAGCACTCCACATCGCCTGGTCAATCGACGCACGGCGTGATCTCGCGGTAATCTTCCTGCAATCAGACCTGTACTTTCGTCGATGGATTACATAAGTTGGGTTCATCCATCGAAAGTTCTGAGTCTTCCGAGCGAAGTCCGCGACGATCCTCACCTCAGTCGTGCTGCCGCCTTGTGCTCGGCGGTCGATGCACCCTGCCCTCGTCGCGTCTTCGCCCGGTCGGGAACGGAGACCCATGGACGATCACGCCGTTGGCTCCCATCGTCACCTGTCCCGCCGATCACTGATCGCCACCGGGGCGCTCGCCGCCGGGGCGCTGGGCGCGTCCGCGCCCACGCTCGGCGGCGCGTTCGGAGGCAGCCCGGCCCGGGCCGCCGCCGGAGTGACCAGGAAGGTCACCATCTACGCCGAGCAGTTGCCCGGCGGGCTGTTCGGGTACGGCCTCGCACCCGGGCAGGCCACCGTGCCGGGGCCCGTGCTGGAGATCTACGAGGGTGACACCCTGGAGATCACCCTGGTCAACACCACCACCCAGCGGCTGTCCATCCACCCGCACGGGGTGGACTACAGCACCGACTCGGACGGCAGCCCGTTCAACGACTCGTTCAACAACCCCGGCGAGACCCGGACGTACGTCTGGCGCTCCCACGAGATGGTGGCCGCGTCGGGTCGCCGGTACATGCCGGGCAGCGCCGGCTACTGGCACTACCACGATCACGCCATGGGCACCGACCACGGCACCGCCGGAGTCGCGAAGGGCCTGTACGGGGCGCTGATCGTCCGCCGCCGCGGCGACATCCTGCCGGAGAAGCAGTTCACTGTCGTGTTCCACGACATGACGATCAACAACCGGATGGCCCCGGACACGCCGATGTTCGAGGCGAACCTGGGCCAGCGGGTGGAGTGGCTCGCCATCGGGCACGGCAACCTGTTCCACACCTTCCACCTGCACGCGCACCGCTGGGCGGACAACCGCACCGGAATGCTGGAGGGACCGGCCGACCCGAGCCTGGTCATCGACAACAAGGACCTCAACCCGGGCAGCTCGTTCGGGTTCCAGGTGCTCGCCGGGGAGGGCGTCGGACCCGGCGCGTGGATGTACCACTGCCACGTGCAGAACCACTCCGACGGCGGCATGGCCGGGATCTTCCTGGTGCGCAACGCCGACGGCAGCATGCCCCCCGGCGCCGAGGAGGCGATCCACCGGTTCCAGGGCCACACCCACACGCATGGAAGCTGACCGAAAGTGGGGACGGGGATGACCAGAGACGTACGACGAGCCCTCGCCGCGGTAGCGGCCTTCGCCACACTGATTCCGGCCACGGCCACGGCCACGGCGGCGACCGCCGCGCCGCGACCCGCGGCCGCCGCCCAGGCGGCCCAGCCGCCCAGAACAGCCGTGCTCGTATTCCACGGGCCGGTGGCCGAACAACAGGACCCGGTGTCGCGTGCCGTGGACACCATCCGACAGCTTGCGGCCAGTCATGACATCGATGTCACGGCCACCACGGACCCGGCGGTCTTCACCACGACCGGGCTCTCGGCGTACCGCAGCGTGGTCTTTCTCTCCGCGACGGGCGCCGCGCTCAACCGCGACCAGGAGTCGGCGCTCCAGGGCTACATGAAGGCCGGCGGGGGTTTCGTCGGCATCGCCGACGCCGCCCGCGCGCAGGTCGACTCCACCTGGTTCACCGGCCTGATCGGCACCCGCCCGGCGGGCGCCATCCCGGTTGCCGAGCCGGTGGCCGCGGTGACCGCCAGCGGCGAGAACCCGCCGAGCGAGACCAAGGAGAAGCTGACCGACGGCGACGCCAACACCAAGTGGCTGGTCCGCACCCCGACCGCGTGGGTGGCGTACCAGCTGGCCGCACCGAAGCGGATCACCGGGTACGCGCTGACGTCGGCCAACGACTTCGTCGGGCGGGACCCGAAGGACTGGACCCTGCAGGGCTCCACGGACGGCCAGACCTGGTCCGATCTGGACCGGCGCACCAACCAGACCTTCGCGGAGCGGTTCCAGACCCGGCGGTTCGACATCGCCACGCCGCAGGAGTTCAGCCGCTACCGGCTGAACATCACCGCCAACAGCGGCGAGCCGCTGATCCAGCTCGCCGACCTGCGCCTGTTCACCGGGACGGCCACCGCGCCGCCGCCGACCCCCGTGAACCGGGCGGTGGTCGACATCCTGGACCGTAAACACCCGGCCACCGCGTCGCTGCCGCTGACCCTCACCCGGTCGGACCGCTGGGACAACTGGGACCCGAACCCGATCGGCGCGGTGCACACCCTCGCCCAGGTCGAGGAACGGCACTACGACCCGGGGCCGGGCGCCAACGGCCCGTTCCACCCGGTGTCCTGGTGCCGGGACTACGACGGCGGGCGGTCGTTCTACACCGGCATGGGCCACACCGAGGGCAGCTACGGCGAGGAGGCGTTCCGCGCGCACCTGGCCGGGGCGCTGAACTGGACCACCGGGCGCGTACGCGGTGACTGCCAGGCGACGATCGCCGCGAACTACAAGGTGGAGCGGCTCACCGCCGCCAACCAGACCGGGCAGCTGGACCAGATCGGCGAGCCGCACGGGCTCACCATCGCGCCGGACGGCACGGTCTTCTACGTCGGCAAGGCGGCCTGCCCCAGCGGCCCGATCGCGGACTGGAACGACCCGAACGTCGGCCTGGGCTGCGGCACCATCCACTCCTGGGACCCCCGCAGCAGGCAGGTGAAACTCCTCACCACCCTGCGGGTCATGGGCAACCGGGGCAGCGGCTCAGAGTTGGTGAAGAACGAGGAGGGCCTGCTCGGCATCGTGCCCGACCCGAAGTTCGCCGAGAACGGCTGGCTCTACGTCTACTGGATGCCACACGAGTCGATCGACCGGGTGAAACGGGTCGGGCAGCGCACCATCTCCCGCTTCACCTACGACCGGGCGGCCCAGACCATCGACCAGGGCACCCGCAAGGACCTGCTGCAGTTCCCGGTGCAGATCCACAGCTGCTGCCACGCCGGCGGCGGCATGGCGTTCGACGCGAAGGGCAACCTCTACGTCGGCTCCGGCGACAACAACTCCTCCGAGGGGTCGCAGGGCTACTCCGGCAACAACTGGACCCAGGAGTACCAGGGGATCTCGTTCCAGGACGCCCGCCGTACGTCGGGTAACACCAACGACCTCGCCGGAAAGATCATCCGGATCCACCCCGAGGCGGACGGCACGTACACCATCCCGGAGGGCAACCTCTTCCCGCCCGGCACCGAGAAGACCCGCCCGGAGATCTACGTGATGGGCGTGCGCAACATCGCCCGCCTCCAGATCGACCCGGAGCACCAGTGGCTGACCGCCGGCTGGGTCGGCCCGGACGCCGCCTCGCCCAGCCCCACGCTGGGCCCCGCCAAGTACGAGACCGCCACCATCATCACCTCGGCCGGCAACCAGGGCTGGCCGTACTGCATGGGCAACCGGCAGCCGTACCGGGACCGCAGCAGCACCGACGCGACAGTGCTGACCGGCTGGTACGACTGCGGCAACCTGAAGAATGAGTCACCGCGCAACACCGGGCTGGTGGACATCCCGGCGGCCCGGGACAACATGATCTGGTATTCGCCGGATGGCGGCGGCCCGGTCTTCCCGAAGCGCACCGACGGCAGCGGCCTCCCGACGTACGTCGCGGCCGACGCCACCTACACGCAGCCGTACCTGCGCGGCGGCGGGCAGGCCATCATGTCCGGTCCCACCTACCACCGCGACCGGGTCGATCCGAACAGCACTGTGGCGTGGCCGGCGTACTGGGACGAGAAGTGGTTCATCGGCGACGAGTCGAACGCCGCCAACCGGGTCGCGGTCACCGTCGACCCCGCCGGCGTGCCGACGGCCACCCCGCCGGTGTACGCCGAGTCGCTGCGGGCCATCATCCCCAGCGGCAACGGCGACACCCGGCTGCAGAGCTGGATGGACGCCAAGTTCGGCCCGGACGGCGCGCTCTACCTGCTCGACTACGGAGGCGGGTTCTTCAGCCTGCACCCCAACCAGAAGCTCATCCGGATCACCTACACCGGTGGCGCGCCCACCCCGGCACCGGCGGCGAACTCCGTCGCCGTGCAGAACAAGCCGTTGACGATCGCCTTCACCGGCTCCCGGTCCGGCGGCGTGAGCCACCGGTGGGAATTCGGCGACGGTGCCACGTCGACCGAGGCGGACCCCCGGCACACGTACGCCAAGGTCGGCACCTACACCGCGAAGCTCACCGTCACGTACGCCGACGGCGAGACGGCGACGGTGCAGACCACCGTCACGGCCGGCTGCGCGGTGCCGGACTCCCGGGGCACGGTGTGGCTCGGCGACACGGACACCGGTGTGCCCAGCCGCACGGTCGGGCAGGGGTGCACGATCAACGACCTGATCGACGACGAGAGCACCTGGCCCGACCACAACGCCTTCGTCCGGCACGTGAGCGCGGTGACCCGTGCGTTGCAGGACGACGGCCTGCTCAACGCCCGCGAATCGGGCACGCTCACCCGCCTGGCCGCCGCGTCCGAGATCGGCCGGGACGGGCGCACCGGATACGAGCCGCTCTACGACGGCACCGCCGAGTCGCTGCGCGGTTGGCAGCAGGCGCCGACGGGATCGTTCAGCATCCAGCCGGACGGGGCACTGCGTTCCAGCGGCGGCCTCGGCATGCTCTGGCACACCAAGGAGTTGGCGGACTTCTCGCTCAAGGTGCAGTTCCGCGACATCGCACCGGGCACCGGCCGCGCCAACACCGGCGTCTTCATCCGCTTCCCGGATCTGCGAACCCCGCTGGAACAGCGGCCACCGGGCAGCTGCGGCACGGTCGGGTCGGCCCGGACCTCGCCGGCCTGGATGGCGATCTACTGCGGACACGAGATCCAGATCTACGACGGGGAGACCGGCGAGCCGCAGAAGACCGGTTCGGTCTACAACTTCGACCCGGTGCCGCTCGCCCAGGCCGGCGTCACGCCGAAGAACGTGTGGAACGACTACGAGATCCGGGCGGTCGGGCAGCACTACACGATGATCCGCAACGGCGTGGTGATCAACGAGTTCGACAACACGCCGGGCAAGCAGTCGTCGCGGGCCGGCGACCCGCCGACCGACCTGCGGCAGTTCCTGTCCGGCTTCATCGGCCTGCAGAACCACGGTGACAACGACCTGACCGAGTTCCGCAACATCCGCGTGCGGGAACTCTAGGAGAGACGATGATCCGACGACTCACGGCCGCGCTGGCGGCGCTCCTGCTCACGGTCACGCCGTTGGCCGCGCCACCCGCCTCCGCCGCCCCGCGCGCCGCCGCGGACCAGGTGCTGACCTGGACCGCCGACGACAACATCACCCGCTACAAGTCCGTGCCCACCCAGGCGGTGGCCGGCGCGGCGACGATCATCTGGGAGAACAGCGCGGCCACCGGCAACACGACCGGAATGCCGCACACCCTGACCTTCGACACCAGCACCGAGGGCTACAACCACGACGTCACAGTCAACATCCTGGCCAGCCCGTTCGACGCCAACGACGGCCGCCACCAGGCGACCGTCACGCTGACCCCGGGCCGGTACCGCTACTTCTGCTCGATCCCCGGCCACAGCCAGATGGTCGGCGAACTGGTCGTCACCGACGGCGGGGGAGGCGGCGACACCACGCCGCCGACCGTCACCGCCGCCGTGTCGGGCGACCGCGACCAGGACGGCAACTACGTCGGCGCGGCGACGGTGACCGTCACGGCCACCGACGCCGGCTCCGGTGTGCAGACGGTCGAGTACCAGGTCGACGACACCAGCTTCCAGCCGTACACCGCGCCGGTGCGGGTCACCGCGGTCGGCGACCACTCGGTGCAGTTTCGCGCCACCGACCAGGCCGGTAACACCAGCGCGGTCGGATCGGTGTCGTTCCGGGTCGTCGAGCCGACCGAGGAGGACACCACCGCGCCGGTGGTCACGGCCGCGCTGGCCGGCGACCGCGACGGCGACGGCAACTACGTCGGTACGGCCACCGCCACGCTGACCGCCACCGACACCGAATCGGGGGTCGCCACCATCGAGTACGCCCTCGACGGCGCGGCCTTCACCGCGTACACGAACCCGATCGTGGTGACCGCGGCCGGGATGCACATGCTGCACTTCCGGGCGACCGACGTCGCCGGCAACACCTCGGCGGAGCAGATGGCCCACTTCACCGTCGTCGCCCCGCCGGAGGAGGACGACACCCCGCCCACGGTGGCCGCCACGGTCACCGGCGAGCGGGACGCCGACGGCGCCTACGTCGGCGCGGCGACCGTCACCGTCACCGCGACCGACGCCGGCTCGGGCGTGGCGTCGGTCGAGTACGCGCTCGACACCGGCGGTTGGACCGCATACGCCGGCCCGGTCACCGTCCGCACGCCCGGCGCGCACACCCTGCGCTACCGGGCGACCGACACCGCGGGGAACGCCGCCGCCGAGCAGTCCACCACGTTCACTGTGGTGGCCGACGGCACCGACGCCTGCCCCGCGTCCGACACCCGGGCCACGGTGATCATCGACGGTGACGACACCGGCGTGGCCAACGCCGACACCGGCGACGGCTGCACCATCAACGATCTGATCGACGAACACGCCGACTACCCCGGCCACGCCGACTTCGTCCGGCACGTCGAGGCGGTCACCACCGCTCTCGTGACCGCCGGAACGCTGACCAAGCGGCAGCAGGGCGCCATCGTCCGGGCCGCGGCCCGATCGGACGTCGGCGCATGAGCACCCGAATCTCACCGACAGGGAGTACCACGATGCCCGGACGTACCGTCGCCAAGCTGGCCACCGTGACCGCCGTTATCGCCGCCTCGGTGCTGGCCGTGGCGCCCACCGCCCACGCCGACCTGGTCACCCACTGCATCGGCACCGGCGGTGCGGTGACCGTGCCCAACGACCTGCTCGTTCCGGCCGGTGAGTCATGTGCGCTGACCGGCACCACGATCACCGGCAACGTCACCGTCGCCGCCGGCGCCAACCTGGTGGTCACCGGTGGTCGGGTCAGCGGTGAGGTACGCGTCGCCGCCGACGGCTACCTCGACGCCACTGAGACGAGCGTCGACGGCCAGGTGGTGCTGGCCGCCGGCGGGTACGGCGTCTTCCTGTCCGACGCCCAGACCGGTGCGGTGACCGTCCGGCCGAAGGGCTCGGCCACCATCGACAGTTTCCTGTTCGCCGAGGCGGCGACGATCGCCGGGAACGTCACCGTCGGCGCCGGTGAGGTCCGGCTCGACAGGGGCACCCAGGTGACGCGCAACGTCAGCAGCACCGGCACCTACTACACCGACGTGCACGACTCGTTCGTCGACGGCACCCTGTCGGTGCTCAACAGCGCCACCGGCAGTGTCGTGTGCGGCAGCGCGGTCCGGGGTCGGGCCACGTTCGCCGGCAACCTCGGCGGCGTCCAACTCGGCCCGAACGGCGGCCTGGACAGCTGCGCCTCCGGCGGCTACTGGGGCGCGGATGTCAGCGTCACCACCACCACCGGTGGCGTCACGGTCGACGACAACATCATCAACGGCCAGTTGACGGTGACGGGCAACAACCCGGCCGCGCAGGTGGCCGCGAACAACCGCATCCGGGGCGGCGTGACGGGCGAGCAGGCCGCGCCGACCGCCAACCGGGCGGCCCGGATGGCCGCCCCCGACCGGGAGGACGCGGGCGACGAGCGCGCCGAGGTCCGTCGTACCTCGGCGGTGCAGGAGGCCACCGCGGCCGGCGACGCCCGGCTCTAGGGGATCGACGCCCGCGGGCGTCGGGTCGGACGGCACACCGCGTCCGACCCGACCCCGCGGGTCACCGGGTGAGCGCCCGCGCCCTACCCCGCCCGCTGCGCCCCGATCGCCGTCGGGAGCCCGCTGCGGCCCCGGACGCCGAGCTTGACGTACGCCCGCTGAAGGTGGTTCTCCACCGTCCGCACCGACAACACCAGCTTGGCCGCGATCGCGGCATTGTCGTGCCCGGCCGAGGCCAGTTCGCAGATCTGTCGCTCCCGGGGAGTGAGCCCGTCCCGGTCCGACGGCCGAGGGCTCAACGGGGGCCAGTATCCGCCGCACCGCTCCCGCAGCAGGTCCGCGCGCCGGGCCAGCAGGTTGGCCCGGCGCTGGTCGCCTCGACGGTGGCACGCCCTCTCGGCGGCGACCACGGCCTCCAGCCCGAGCGTCAGGTAGCCGCTGGCCTCCAGGGCGCTGCCGACGCGTTCCAGCGCGGCCGGGTCGTCGGCGGCGAGCGCGTGGGCGTACTCGGACCACAGCGCGAACAGTGGACTGTCACAGTCGGCGGTGACCGTGCACAGCCGCTCGGCGGTCGCGGTGCCGGGCTCCAGGCGAGACAGCAGGTGCAGGCACTCGACCGTGACCGTCGTCGCCTGCCCGGCACGCCCCTGCAACTCCCGCAGCGTCGCGACGGCCGTCGCCGGGTGGCCCTGCGCGGCGGTCAGCCAGGCCGCGGTCAACTCGGCGTCGATGGCCACCAGCCCGCCGCCGTGCGGGCCGTCGCCGTCGGTGCGATCGTCGAAGAGCTGCCGCAACAACCTCCCGCTCTCCGCCAGCTCACCCAACTGCGCCGCCACGTACGCGTTCGCCGACAGCACGTAGTCGCGGATCGGGAACAGCGTACGGTCGGCGGTGAGGGTCCGCGCCTCGTGCAGCCAGCGCATCGACCGCCGCATCTGCCCGGCGTGGTAGGCGCACTTGCCCAGTGAGAAGGCGCTCGACCGCGTCCAGCTCATCCAGACGCTGTACGCCGCGGGTCTGTCCAGCAGGACGATCCTGGATCTGCTGCCCTGCGTGGACGCGAAGGTCAACACCCCGCAGTCCCGTGCCCTGCTGAACGCCGAACGCGACCGCCTCACCCGACAGATCGACCAACTCGTCCAGGTCAGGGACCGACTCGACGCGGTGATCAGCTCCAGCGAGAGCCCGGCCAGCGGCTGCGCCTATGCGGACGCCGCCCCGCGGTGATCGCTCCCGGGCTCCCCTGGGGGCCGCTCAGCGCGCCCCGACGACGGACTGTCGCACGATCGTGGGCGGGGCGCCGGGAGCGAGGTCGGGGATGCCGTAGCGCTGGTCGAGCACCTGCATCGCGGCGCCGGCGGCGATGACGTCCGCGCCCAGGCTGGACAGGGTCACCGTCGGCGTCAGCCAGTCCGCGCGCGGCACGTCCGTGCGGACGGCCCGCTCGACCGCGGCGCGGTAGACCTCCGCGTGGCGCAGCAGATCCGCGCCGGCCAGCACCACGTGGGCGAGGTCGAGGGTCTGGAGCAGGTTGACGACGCCGACGGCGAGGACGCGGGCCGCGCGGGGGACGTCTCCCGCCTCGGTGGCGCGCAGGTGGACGACCTCCAGGCAGCCGTGGCGTCCGCAGACGCAGCGGGGCCCGTCCAGGTCGACGACCGTGTGCCCGAACTCGCCGGCGTTGGTGTGCGCGCCCCGGTGGGCGGCGCCGCCCAACCGGAAGCCAGCGCCGATGCCGGATTCGACCATGATGAGCGCCGCGTCGCCGAACGTCGCGCCGTGCCGCCACGCCTCGGCGGTGATCCCGGCGGTCACGTCCTTGTCGAGGTGCACCGGCAGGCCCAGGTGCGCCTCGGCCAGCTCACGCAGCGGTACGTCGTGCCAGTGCCGCAGTCCGTGCGCGTCGCGGACCAGCCCGTGCGCGTGGTCGAGTGGGCCGATCATGCCGATGCCCACGCCGGTCAGCCGGCTCCGCAGCTCGGTGCCGGCGGTGATCGCGTCGATGCCGACCCGCAGGGCGTCGAGGAGGTGCTCGGGGGTGAAGTCGCCGGCCAGGGGGCTGACCGTGGAGTGGTGCACGGTGCCGGCCAGGTCGACCAGGACCAGTCGCAGTGTGCGTCGGGCGACGTGCGCGCCGATCGCGTACCGGCTGTCGGGAACCAGCTCGTAGACGACCGCCGGCTTGCCGATGCCGGGGCGGCGGACGCCGGCGGAACGGATCAGCCCGTCGGCGGTCAGGCGGGCGATGACCTTGGAGACCGCCTGCGGCGTCAGCCCGGTGGCGTCGACGACCGTCGACCGCTCGAACGTCCGCGCGGTGCGCCCCACGGCCATGACGAGCGCCTGGTTGTATCCGCGCAGGAACGTCACGTCGGCTGTGGTGCGCGTCATCTCGCCAGCCTATTACGCAACGCTGTTGCTAAATTCGCTCGGTGAACGGACTGAGCAGAAATCAGCGCCTGGCGGCGTTGGCGGCCCTGGCCCTGGGCGGCGTCGCGGTCGGACTGACGGAGTTCGTGGCGATGGGTCTGCTGCCCGAGATGGCACGCGGCCTGCTCCCGCAGGAGTACGCCCGATCGTCGTCGAACGCGGTCGCCCAGGCCGGCTGGATGATCACCGCGTACGCGCTGGGCGTGGTCGTGGGCGCCCCGCTGATCGCCGCGCTCAGCGCGCGCCTGCCGCGCCGCAAACTCGTCCTCGGCCTGCTCGTCCTCTTCGCCGTCGGCACGATCGCGTCCGCCACGGCCCCGACGTTCGAACTGGTGCTGGTGGCGCGGTTCGTCGCCGCGCTGCCGCACGGCGCGTACTTCGGCGCAGCTGGCCTGCTCGCGGCGACCCTGATGGGCCCCGGCAACGAGGCCCGGGGCTTCGCCACCGTGCTCGGTGGGCTGACCGTGAGCAACGTGGTGGGCGTACCGCTGATCACCCGGCTCGGGCAGGCGGTCGGCTGGCGTGCGGCGTACCTGGTGATCGCCGGGGTTTTCCTGCTCACGCTGCTGGCGGTGCTGGCGGTCGTCCCGGAGGTCGCCGCGGCGGCGGACGGTTCGCCGGCCGCCGAACTGCGCTCCCTGCGGACCCCGCAGGTCTGGCTGGTCGCGGCCACCGGGGCGATCGGCTTCGCCGGGTTCTTCGCGGTCGACTCCTACATCGCGCCGGTCACCACCGACGTCGCCGGCCTCTCCGCCGCGACCGTGCCGTGGGCGCTGGTCGCGGTGGGTCTCGGCATGACCGTCGGCAACGCCCTGGGCGGCTGGCTCGCCGACCGGGACCTCCGCCGCAGCATGATGATCGGCTTCGTCGCCATGATCGTCAGCATCGGTGTGTTCAGCCTCGTCGCGTCGAACCGCGTGGGCCTGTTCGTGGGCGCGTTCCTGGTCGGCGCGACGAGCCTCTACCTCGGTCCGGTCCTGCAGGCACGCCTGATCACGGTCGCCCCCGGCGCCCAACTGATGGGCGCGGCGCTCAACCAGTCCGCCATGAACATCGCCAACAGCCTGGGCGCGGCCCTGGGCAGCGTCGCCATCGCGGCCGGGCTCGGCTACCTCGCGCCGGCCCGGGTGGGCCTGGTCCTGGCCGTCGTCGGGCTGGGCCTGGGAATCGTCAGCTTCACCGCCGGACGTCGCCGCGACCGGGAACCGGCCGCCCTCGCGGGCTGACGGCCCGCTCGGGCGCTCAGGTGACCGCTGCGGCGAGGAGGTCGCCGACAGCGGCGCGGACGGGATCGGGATTCGCCCAGGACCAGTTGGGGTGCGCCCGGTTGGTGAGCAGGGCGAGCACGAGCTTGCGGTCCGGATCGACCAGGAACGAGGGGCCGGCGAACCCGGTGTGGCCGAAGGTGCGCGGCGACGCGAGCCGGCCCATGAACCAGGGCTGGTTGAGCACCACGCCGAGACCGTGGGCAGCCGTGCGGTGGGGGCGCTCGGGGTCGACGGCCGGCTTGCCCGCGTTGTGGTTGGTGAGCATCGTGCGCACGGTGTCGGCGGCGAGGACCCGTCTGCCCTGGTAGGTGCCGCCATTGAGGAGCAGCTGGCCGATGGCGGCGAGGTCGGCGGCGCTGGCGAAGACCCCCGCGTGGCCGGCGACGCCGCCGAGGTGGTTGGCGACGTCGTCGTGCACGGTGCCGCGCAGCAGACCGCGGGACGAGCGGGCGTCGGTCGCCACCATCCGGGTGGCCCGCGCGGTGCCGGACAGCCAGGTGGTCGGGTTGAAGCCGGTGTCGCGCAGGCCGAGCGGACCGGTGAGGTTGGCCTTGAGCGCCTGGTCGAGTCGGCTTCCGGTGACCTTCTCGACGATCTTGCCGGCGACCATGAGCCCCACGCTGGAATAGCGGAACGTCTTCCCGGGCACCGCCGACGACACCAGCGGGGTGGCGAGCACGGCGTTCCAGCGTGCGGCGTTGTCGGGCAGTCCGGTGACCGTGGCGCCCACCGGGAGACCGCTGGTGTGGGTGAGCAGCATCTCGACGGTGACGGCGTCCTTGCCGGCGCCGGTGAAGCCGGGCAGGTAGTCGCGGACCGGCGCGTCCAGGTCGACGCGACCCTTCTCGACCTGCTGCAGCAGCAGGATCGCGGTGTAGACCTTGGTGACCGAGGCGAGGTCGAAGACTGAGTCGGGGCGCATCGCGACGCGTTGACCCGCCGCGAGGAGTTTCGGGCCGGCCGCGTAGCGCAGCGCCTCCCCGACGGCGGTGTGCACCGTCGTCCGTCCGTCGACCAGCACGACGGCGACCGCACCGGGAAAGCCGTGATGCTGGACGGTCTGCGGCGAGGCGGGGAGGTGACGCCGCAGCAGGGCCGTCAGCTGCGGGGCGTACTTGGCCTGATTGGCCGCCGTGGCCCCGCCGCCGGGCGACGGGGAGGCGCTCGGCGTACCCGACGGGGTGTTCCCGGCCGCGCCGAACCCCACCCTGTTCCCCGCGGCGTCGGTGGCGGTCCCCGCGTCTCCGGGGCCCGCCCCGCCCGGCCCGGTGCCGCCGCTGTCACCGCAGCCGGTGAGGGCGCCGGTCGCGGCCGCCAGGCCAGCTCCGAGCAGGGTACGACGTGCGACAGGCATGCCGGTGATGGTGACAGTACGGACGCGCGGCGCGCCAGCCTCGCTCAGACGAACGCCGACCGCGTCCAGCGACATGGTTGGTATCCGACACCCGGGCGGACGTGTCGGGGCGACGGTCGACGGTCGACGCTGTGCAACGATCGGGGCCACACCTCGTACCCCTTGGAGAGCACGATGTCCCTCTCCCCGGTTCGGGTCTTCGCCGCGTTGAACGCCGTGCGACCCCCCGACCGACCAACCCCGCGCCTGGGTAAGGCGGTGGTGGTCGGCGGCAGCGTCGCCGGGCTCCTGGCCGCCCGGGTCCTGTCCGACCACGCGGAGAGCGTGGTCCTCCTCGACCGGGACGACCCGCAGGTGAGCGGCGCCCGACCCGGCGTGCCACAGGGGACGCAACTGCACGCGCTGCTGCCCGGCGGTCTGCTCCAGCTCGAGCAGCTGTTCCCCGGGTTCCGGCAGCGGGCGCTGGCCCACGGGGCGGTCGAGGCGCCGCCCGCCGCCCGGCGCAGCTACCTCGACGGCCGACGGAAGGTGGTCGTACCCGACGACGACGACAGCCTGGCCGGCAGCCGGCCCCTCCTGGAAGGGCTGATCCGTCAGCAGGTGCTCCGGCTGCCCAACGTCAAGACGGTCACCGCCCGTGCCACGGGTCTCGTGTTCGACGGCGACGCGGTCACCGGCGTCCGGTACGAGGTCGACCAGGTGCCCGGCGTCGAGGGCGCCGACCTGGTGGTGGACGCCATGGGGCGGTCCAGCCGGCTCTCCGACTGGCTGGAGCAGGCCGGCTGGGAGCGGCCCGCCACCCGTCGGATGTCCGTGCACCTCAACTACGCGACAGCCCTGTTCCGCCGCCCCGAGCAGTCTCCGGAGGCGACCGTCGTCCTCGCCCTGCACACTCCGCGGACCATGACGGACATCGCCGGCGCCGCCTTCTTCGCCATCGAGGACGGCCGGTGGATGGCCATGATGGCCGGTTACGGGAAGGACCGGCCGGGCCGCACCGCCGAGGACTTCGTCCGACGGCTGCGGGAGCAGTTCCCGCCGGAGTTCGGCGAGGTCGCCGAGCAGGAGATGCTCGGCGACGTCCAGACCTACCACCACTCCGACAGCCGTCGGCGGGACTTCCACGCGCTGCGGCGGTTCCCGGCGCGACTCGTCAGCGTCGGTGACGCCGTCGCGTCGTTCAACCCGGTGTACGGGCAGGGGATGACGGCGGCGGCCCTGCACGCGGCCTGCCTGTCGGCGTACCTGAGCTCCGACCCGGACCTGAGCGAGCCCGCCCGCCACTTCCTCGCCCTGCAGAAGGTCGTGGTCGACGCCGCCTGGTCGACCTCGACCTCCGCCGACCTGGCGCTGCCGCACGTCGACGGGCCCTACCCGCGCGGCTACCGGTTATCCAGCTGGGTCAGCCGGCAGATCCTCACGGCGACCGTCACGGACGTGGCGATCGCCCGCCGGTTCAACGAGGTCGTGTCCCTGCGGGAGCACCCGCTGTCGCTGGCCACACCCGGCGTGATCCTGGGCGCCCTGCGCGCGAACCGCCGCGCGGGCTGACGGTCGTGCGGACGCGCCGAGCGCCCGACGACGACGCCCGCCGACGCCGATGTGCGGCGGGCGGGCGGCGTCCGGCGGTTGCGGGGGGCTAGCGCGCGTTGCCGCGCAGGATGTCGACGACGAAGCGGTGGTCGTCCAGTTGCGGAAGCCCGGAGACGCCCATCCAGCCCACCACGCCGGTGCCACGAACGCGCAGTGGCACGGCGCCTCCGGCCGCGGCGTAGCGTGCGGCCGGTAGGCCGAACTTCTCGGTGAGCGTCGTCTGCTTGTCCTGGCAGAGCCGGGCCATGTAGAGCGACGAGTGCTCGAACCGCATCACCACGCGCCCCTTGCGACGCAGCCACCCGTCGTTGTCCGCCGTCGAACCGGGCAGGCCACAGTGGAACAACTGCCGTCCGGTCCGCCACACACCTACGGAGATCGGGAGCCCTCGCTGGGCGGCGGCGGTGACGGCCCGCACGCCCAGCTCGTACGCGTCGGTCTCGGTCAGGCCCGCGAGCTCCAGCTCGTTCTCCTCGCGCTGCAGCTCGTCCAGCGTCGGCCACTGGTCAGATGACATGTGTTTCTCCTCGTCGAGCGTCGTTCACCAGGCGCAGGGCGCATAGTCCTTCAGGAAACAGCCGTACAGGTCCTCGCCCTGCTCGCCGCGGACGATCGGGTCGTACACCCGGGCCGCGCCGTCGACGAGGTCCAGCGGGGCGTGGAACCCCTCGTCGGCCAGCCGCATCTTGGTCGGATGCGGCCGCTCGTCGGTGATCCAACCCGTGTCGACGCTGGTCATCAGGATGCCGTCGGTCAGCATCTCCTGTGCGCTGGTGCGGGTCAGCATGTTCAGCGCCGCCTTGGCCATGTTGGTGTGCGGGTGCCCCGGGCCCTTGTAGCCGCGACCGAACTGACCCTCCATCGCCGAGACGTTCACCACGTACTTGCGGCGGGCCGGCGCGGCGGCCATCGCCGGACGTAGCCGGCTGACCAGCACGAACGGCGCGGTGACGTTACACAACTGCACTTCCAGCAGCTCGACCGGGTCGACCTCCTGCACCCGCTGGACCCAGCTGTTCACCGAGTCGAGATCCGGCACCAGGCCGCCGGCGTCGATGGCGGTGGACGCCGCGATCCGCTCGGGCGACGCGGAGCCGCTGGTCAACGCCAACGCGGTGAGCGCGTGCGGGGTGAGCGCGGTCGACTCCGGCCCGGCCGTGAGACCGCCGGCCGGGCCGCCCGGCTTGGCGAACGTGATCAGCTCCGGCAGGGGGCCGTCCGGCAGGGCCGCGGCCTCCGCGGCGACGAGCTGGGCGTACGCCCCGGGCGAGCGGCGCACGGTCTGCGCCGCGTTGTTGATCAGGATGTCGAGGGGGCCCTGGCTGCTCACCGAGTCGGCGAGGGCGATCACCTGGGCGGGGTCGCGCAGGTCGATCCCGACGATCCGCAGGCGGTGCAGCCAGTCCCCGCTGTCGGGCATCGCGGCGAAGCGGCGGACCGCGTCGTGCGGGAACCGCGTGGTCACCGTCGTGTGCGCGCCGTCGCGCAGCAGCCGCAGCGCGATGTACATGCCGATCTTGGCCCGGCCGCCGGTGAGCAGCGCGCGCCGGCCGGTCAGGTCGGTACGGGCGTCGCGGCGCTCCCGGTTCAGGGCCGCGCAGGACGGGCAGAGCTGGTGGTAGAAGGCGTCCACCTCGCGGTAGCGCTGCTTGCAGATGTAGCAGCCGCGCGGGTTGTGCAGGAATCCCGCAGTCGTGCCGGTGGTGGGGGAGGCGAGGGGGATGCCCTGGGTCTCGTCGTCGATCCGGCCGGGGGCGCCGGTGGCCGTGGCCTCCGTCACCGCCCGGTCGGCCGCGAGGATGGCGTCGCGCCGCTCCTCGCGTCGCCGCTGCTTGATCACCTTGTAGAGCTTCGCGGTGGCCCGCTGCACCCGCACCACGTCCGGGTGGTCGGACGGGAGGGCCTCCAACGCCTCGAAGACGCTGAGACAGGTCTCCAGCCGGTCCCGGTCAATGCCGTCCTGACCGTTTTGGGCAATCTTGTCCACTGTCATGCGTCGCTGTCTCGTCCCGTTTCCTGTGCCGGATTCGCCGGTCCACCCCAAGTCCGACCCGAAACTGTACGCACCACGCCGTCCCGGACGCATCCCGCGCCGCGCTGCCCACCCGGGAGGACCCTCGCGCCGTCCGACACCCTGCTCGGTGTGGTGGTTGGCGTGGGGGATGCTGGTTGCGTGCAGATCACGATCCTCGGTCCCCTCGCCGTCGATGGCCGGCCGGTCCGGGGCGAGCGGTTGGCGGCGGTGCTCCGCGCACTCGTCGACGCGCGTGGCCGGGCGGTCTCCACCAGTCTGCTCGTGGACGCGGTGTGGGACGGGGCGCCGCCCGACGACGCGACCGGCGCGGTGCAGGCGCTCGTGTCCCGCGTACGCCGTCTCGGGCTGCCCGTGGTGGCGGTGCCGGGCGGATACCGCCTGCCCGCCGACGAGGTCACCGTCGACGCGGTCGAGGCGCGGGCGCTCCTCGATCACGGGCGTGCCACCCTGCGGGCCGGCGACGCGCGGGCGGCCCGCGACTCGGCCGACCGGGCCCGTGCTCTGTTCCCCGAGGTACCGGAGATCGTCACCACCGAGGACGCCCGCCTGTTCGCCGACGTCGCCGCGCTGCGCGCCGAGGCGGCGCTCGCCGGTGCGGGGCCGTACGACGAGGCGGACCTGCGCCGGCTCGCCGCCCGGACGCCCCCGGACGAGCCGTCCGCCGCCCTGCTCGTGCGGGTGCTTGCCGCGCAGGGGCGGGAGGCGGAGGCGTTGGAGGTGGTCGAGCGCCTCCGTGACGACCTGGCCGAGCGCTACGGCACCGACCCGTCAGCCGTGATCAACCAGGTCCATCTGGCGCTGCTGCGCGGCGAGCTCACCGCGCCGGCCGTCGTCGCGCCACCCCGTCCGCCGGCGCGGATCGCCCTGCCCGCCGCGTGGCGCCGGCCGATGACCGCCCTCGTCGGCCGCGAGCGCGACGTCGAGGCCCTGGACGCGGCGCTGGACGAGTCGGCTCTCGTGACGATCGTGGCGGCCGGCGGCGCCGGCAAGACCCGCCTCGCGGCCGAGGTCACGCGGCGCACGGCGGCGGCCGGGCAGGCGGTACGCGTGGTCGAGCTGGCCGGGCTGCGCTCGCCCGACGAGGTGCTGCCCACGGTGCTCGCGGCGCTCGGTGGCGCGGACACCTCGACGACCGGCGGCAACCTGGGCCTCGAACGGCGGGTGCTCAGCCCCGAGGAGCGGTTGCGGGCCCTGGCGCCGGACCTCGACGGGCTGGTCGTCCTGGACAACTGCGAGCATGTCCTCGACGCGGTGGCGGGCGTCGTCGCCGACCTGCTCGCGGTGACCTCCCCGGAGGTCGCGTTGCTCGCGACCAGTCGTGCGCCGCTGGGCCTGGCCGGCGAGTGGGTGCACCGACTGACCGCCCTGCCGGACTCCGACGCGCTCGGGCTGATCGAGTCCCGGGCGCGGGCCGGCGGCGCGGTACCGACCTGGGACACCGCGCGGGCTCTCGCGCTGTGCAACCGGCTCGACAACCTGCCGCTGGCCCTCGAACTGGCCGCCGCGCGACTGCGGCACATGCCGATCGACGACGTGCTCGCCGGGCTGACCGACCGGTTCGCGCTGCTCGACGACGCGCTGCGGGGCCTGCCGGAACGGCACGCGAGCCTGTGGGCGATGGTCGACTGGAGCCGGGAACTGCTCGCCCCCGACGACCGTGCGCTGCTGGAGCGGATCGCGGTCATCCCCGCGCCGTTCACCGCGGACCTCGCCGCCGCGGTCGCGCAGACCCCGGATGTGCGGCGGGGTCTGGCGAGGCTCGTCGAACAGTCCCTGCTGACCCTGGTCGACGGGGACGGGCCGCCCCGCTACCGGATGCTGGAGACCGTCCGCGAGTACGGCGAAGCCCGTCTGGACGCCGCCGGTGACCGGGGCATGGCGATGGCCGGTCTGGTCGGCTGGGCCCGGGACGAGGCCGTCGGGCTCGCCGGTCGCCTCGTGGGCCCCGGCCAGGTCGAGGCGCTGGACCGTTGCGCCGCCGAGCAGGACAACCTGGTCGCGGGCCTGCGGTGGGCGCTGGAGCACGACGACGAGCCGGCCGTCGTCGACGTCGCCACCGCGCTGCTGCACCTCTGGACGGTGCGCGGCCTGCACCTGGAGGTCCTCGCGTGGGGGCGCGGGCTGCTCAACGTCGACGAGCCGCAGCGGCGTCGACGCTCGGCGATCCTGCGGGGCCGGGCCAGCGGCCGGCCCCTGCCGCACGGAGACCGACTCGCCTGGACATGCGTATTGATCAGCGTGAACAGCGGCATCAGCGCCGACCTGCGGCCCGCCGTGCTCGCTCGGCGCGCGCTGCGGACGCTGCTCGCGGAACGGCCCGCCGAGGTGTCGCCGCGGCTGACCGCATTCGCGGTGGCGTTGCCCGGCTTCGACGAGTCCGACCTGGAGCGGAGCCTGAAGAGCGCGACCGAGATGATCGCGCACCCGGACCCGTACGTGCAGGCGCTCGGCCTGATCGCCCGCGCGGCGGTACGGGAGAACAGCGGCCTGCCGGAGGCGTCGATCGACGACGCCGAGCAGGCGTACCACCGCTTCGAGGTCGCGGGCGACCACTGGGGCATGGCGATGGCCGCGGGTGCCGTCGGGCAGTTCCTGCTCCCCGGCAGGGAGGGGCGGTCGGCCGAGTGGCTGGCCCGCAGCGTCCGGCACATGGAGATGATCGGCGCCCAGCAGGACGCGCGGTCGATCCGGGTGCGACTGGACGTGCAGCTCGCCCTGACCGGCGACGCGGACGCCGAGCGGCGACTCGGTGAGACGGCGACGCCGGGCCAGGCCGAGCAGATGGACGTCGCGCAGGCGCTTCTCGGCCTGGCGCACCTCGCCTGGCAGCGGAAGCGCTACGACGAGGCGCTCGCCCACGCCGACGCGGTGAACCGTACTCTCGCCGGCTGGACCGGACCGCCACCGCAGCCGCGCGTGATGGTGCGGGCCTCGGTGGCGGTCCTGTACCTGCGGGTGGCCGACGCGCGGGGGGCGTCGGGCACCGCCGCCGCCCAGGCGGCCACGTTGCTGGCGCTCGCCCGCGACGACGCGCTGAACTCGAAGGACCTGCCGGTGATCGGGGCGTGGGCGTCGGGCGGCGCGGAACTCGCCGCGTACCGGGACGACATCGCCACCACCCGCGAATTGTCCGCGCTCGCGAAGCGGCTCGGGACGCACATGGAGCTGTTCTTCCCGAGCGGGCGCAGCGAACGACTCGACGCCGCCCTCGGTGACGAGGAGCAGCGTGAGTCGTTGGTGTCCGCCTGGCGCGCCCGGCCGGTGGCCGCGGCCGTCACCCGGATCCGTGAGCTGATGGAGGACCTGCTCGTCTAGCCCGGCGTCAGACCTTCTTGCGGTACGCGCGCAGCGCCAGCGGCATGAACACCGCCACGAAGCCGGCGCACCAGGCGAGCGTCCACCACACGTGCGCGTCGAGCGGGGTGCCGAGGAACAGTCCGCGTACCGAGGCCACCAGGTGGGTCATCGGGTTGACCTTCACGAAGGCCTGCATCCAGCCGGGCAGGGTGTCGGTGCCGACGAACACGTTCGACCCGAAGCTCAGCGGCATGATCAGGGCGAACATCAGGCCCTGCACGGCACCGGGGGTGCGCACCTTCATCGACACGTAGACCGGCAGCCAGCTCAGGCAGAGCGCGAACAGCACCGCGAGCAGGCACCCGGCGATCGCCCGGAACGGGTCGGTGTCGATCCGGAAACCCATCAGGTAGCCGATCGCGAGGGTCGAGACCGTGACGATCACGTACCGGACGACGTCGCCCAGGACCGCGCCGACCAGCGGCGCGGAGCGGGGGATCGGCAGCGACCGGAACCGGTCGAAGATGCCCTTGGCGATGTCGGTGTTGAGGTTGACGCCGATCGCGATGGCCCCGGTGGCGATGGTCTGCGCCAGGATTCCGGGCAGCAGGAACTGCAGGTAGTCGTGGGTGGATCCAGCGACCGCGCCACCGAAGATGTAGACGAAGATGATGAGGAACAGCACCGGTTGCAGCGTGACGTCGATCAGTGCCTCGGGCGTCCGCCAGGTCTTGATGAGGCTGCGTTTGGCGAGCGCCAACGAGTGCCGCACGAGCCGGAACGGTCGCGGGTTCACCGCGGCCGTCGACAGCGCGGGGCTCGCGGTGGGTGGTGCGCCGACCAGGGTGCTCATGCCGCTACCTCCGTACGGGAAGTGGTGTCGTCCTCGGATGCCGTACGCCCGGTGAGGGTGAAGAACACCTCGTCGAGACTCGGCAGGTGCAGGGAGAGTTCGGTGACGGAGATGCCGGCGGCGGCGAACCGCGCGACGCTCTCGGTCAGGGCCGTGTCGTCGGTGACCGGCACCGCGAGCACGCCCTTGCGGGTCTCGTCGGCCTGGCCGCCCGAGCCGACCTCGGTCAGGATCGCCGCGGTCCGGGAGAGCTGCGCCGGGTCCGCGGGCCGGACTTCGAGGGTCTGCCCGCCGACGACCCGCTTGAGCCCCTCGGGCGTGTCGTGCGCGATGACCCGGCCGTGGTCGATCACCGTGATCGCGTCGGCCAGCGCGTCGGCCTCCTCCAGGTACTGGGTGGTGAGCAGCACCGTCGAGCCGTTTGCCACCAGCGAACGGACCACGTCCCACATGTCCTCGCGCTTGGCCGGGTCCAGCCCGGTCGTCGGCTCGTCCAGGAAGATCACGTCCGGCGAGCCGACGAGGCTGGCGGCCAGGTCCAGCCGCCGCCGCATGCCCCCGGAGTAGGTCTTGGCCGGTCGGCCGGCGGCGTCGGTCAGGTCGAACCAGTCGAGCAGTTCGGCGGCCCGTCGCCGGGCGCCGGCGCGACCCAACTCCAGCAACGTCCCGAACAGCTCCAGGTTCTGCCGCCCGGTCAGGTCCTCGTCGACCGAGGCGTACTGGCCGGTGAGGCCGATGCTCTGCCGGACCCGCTCGGCGTCGCGGACGACGTCGAAGCCGCCGATCCGGGCGCTGCCGGCGTCCGGGGTGAGCAGCGTGGAGAGGATGCGCACGGCGGTGGTCTTGCCAGCGCCGTTGGGGCCGAGCACGCCGAGCACGGTCCCCCGGGGTACGGCGAGGTCCACGCCCTGTAGCGCCCTCGTCTTCCCGAATGTCTTGACGAGGCCCTCGGCCTCGATCACCAGGTCGGTTGTCATGTCCCAGAGCGTGCGCCGGTCGCCTGACACCGCGCCGACACCGCACCGACACCCCCGCCGACACCTGCCGACACCGGGGCCCAGGGCTGTCGAGGGCGGCCGACGGCCCCGGGGCGCGATATGCTCGCGACGGCAGAGCGCCTGCCCGCGCCCGATGTGGTGGCCCACGCCCGACCACATGCCCGGGGCCAAGAGTCGCCGACTCCGCGCCGTCGTGTCGATTCTCGGCGTGCCGGTCACGCCGCCCGCTCCGTGGAGCGCGTGGGGCTGCACCGGAGGCGTCATGTCTGATCTCCCGTCCCGCCGTACCCCGGTTCCGGGCCGTGCCCGCAGGCGCGCCATCCGGGAGCAGGCGGCCCGCAGCGGCGTCGCCTACTCGGTGGCTGCCCGGCAGCTCGAATCGGTCGGTCTGGCACCCGGCGAGACCCTCGCCACGTACGGCCGGACGATCTATCCGATCGGCGTCGACCCGTACCGTCAACTCCTCGTCGACCGCCGCGAACGGCGCTCGTTCGACGAACGGCGTGCGGACACGCGCCGGGCGGCTGCCCTGCCGGAGGGCCGCGCCGCGCACCTCGTCGACCGTTTCCCGCCCAGCCGGGGCCCGGCCGGCACCGGAGTCGGCGGGCTCTACCACGGCGAGGGTCGGCAGGAGTTGCTCGCCATGCTGTACCTCGTGGTCGCGGCCGAGTCGCCGGGGCTGCTGCCCGAGGTGGGGGACGTCGCCTGGATCGCCGAGCTGGGCGAGGACACGGCGGTCGACACGGCCTGCGCCGACGCCGACCGCGAGGCCCGTCGGCTGCTCGACCGGGAGCCGGCGCGGCTGTGGTCGGCGATCGAGGAGGCGCTCGTCGCCGCCGAGGCCGGCGTCGACTGGCAGCTCCGCCAGGGCGCGATCCGCCAGGGCGCGCTGCTGCGCACGATGATGACACCGCGGCTGGGATACGCGGGCGAGCCGTACGTGCCGGGACTGCCGATCACCGGCGTACGGCAGATCCTCGACGCGCTGCTGATCGTGGCCGACGACGGGCACGCTCCGGGCACCCGAGTACGTCGTGTCGCGGGGGCGGACGACGCTCAGCTGGCCACGATAGTCGGCGCGCGGTGGGGTTCGGCCGGGCCGCCGGTGGGCTACCTCGTCTGGCCTGACCGCGCGACGACGCCCGTGTCCGTTCCGGCCGACGGCCTGGTCGTGCTGGCCGGTCAGGAGTCCGTCGAGCGGTGAGCCGGCCAGCGTCGCGTCCACGGTCCGGAATCCGGGGTTGGTCGCCTCGCCGGCCGCTGCCATACTGACGGTGGCGCCCGTCGATGTCAGTTGGGCCCGGGGGAAGCCCTCCGCAGAGCGCGGACGGTGGGGGTCGAAACCCGGAGGCCGCGATGGACCTTGTCCCCGACGCTGACGCCCTCTCCAGCCTGGTCGACCTGCTCGGCGCCGTGCTGCAACTGACCGCCGCGGTGGTCAGTCTCGCGGCGGTCGTCACCGCTCGCGGGCGTCGCCGCCGGCGGGGCGGGATCCATAACCCTGGGGTACGACCCAGAGAGGATGACCCGCAATATCCATGCTAATCAATACGATGACCGCTATCTCGATCAGGTGCGCTCACCAGGCGTGCCGTTCCGAAGCGGAGGATTGCATGGTTCGCTGGCGTACCCTCACTGGCCTGGTGGCCGCCGCGCTGGCTGCGGCCAGCCTCACCCTCGCGGCGCCCGCTGCCGCGGCCGACAGCCCCGTCACGCCGAACGTCGTCGGCGGCACCCGCGCCGCGCAGGGCGAGTTTCCGTTCATGGTGCGGCTCTCGATGGGGTGCGGCGGGGCCCTCTACAGCTCCCGGCTGGTGCTCACCGCGGCGCACTGCGTGGGCTCGACCGGCACCAACACCAGCATCACCGCGACGCTCGGGACGGTCGACCTCCAGTCGTCCAGCCGGATCACCGTCCGGTCCAACTACGTCTACCGCGCTCCCGGCTACAACGGCGCCGGGAAAGACTGGGCGCTGATCCGCCTGGCCACCCCCGTGACCGGGCTGGACACGTTGAAGATCGCCACCACGACCGCGTACGACAGCGGCACCTTCACCATCGCCGGCTGGGGTGCCGCGCGCGAGGGTGGCAGCCAGCAGCGGTACCTGCTCAAGGCCACCGTGCCGTTCGTCAGCGACTCCACCTGCAACTCCAACTACGGCGGCGACCTCATCCCCGCCGAGGAGATCTGCGCCGGCTACGCCAGCGGCGGTACGGACACCTGCCAGGGCGACTCGGGCGGCCCGATGTTCCGCCGCGACGCCACCAACGCGTGGATCCAGGTCGGCATCGTCAGCTGGGGCAACGGTTGCGCCCGACCCAACTACCCGGGTGTCTACACCCAGGTGAGCTACTTCGCCTCGTCGATCGCCTCGGCCGCGGCGAGCCTCGGCGGCTGACGACCCGCTGACGGACGACCTCGGGCGGCTCGGACGACCACGGTCCGGGCCGCCCGAGGGTGTGGCGGCACCGGCTCGCGGCTCGGCCGCGGCGCGGTCTGCCCGCTGCAGTGCGGGGTGGCCGGTGCGGGCCGGAGTGGCCCAGCCGACAGATTCGGCGGGCCGCGCGCTGCGCGCCGTCGGAGGCGGCCATGATGGGTCGGTGCAGATCCTGTCCATCCAGTCGTCGGTCGCCTACGGCCACGTCGGCAACTCGGCCGCCGTCTTTCCCCTCCAGCGACTCGGGCACGAGGTCTGGCCCGTCCTGACGGTCCACTTCTCCAACCACACCGGGTACGGCGCGTGGCGCGGGCCGCTGCTGGCGGCCGCCGACGTGGCCGAGGTGATCGCGGGCATCGCCGACCGGGGGGTTCTCGGTGGCGCCGACGCGGTGCTGTCGGGCTACCAGGGCGATCCGGCGATGGGCGCCGTGATCCTGGACGCGGTGGCCCAGGTCAAGGCCGCCAACCCGGCCGCGGTGTACTGCTGCGACCCGGTGATGGGCGACATCGGCCGGGGCATGTTCGTCCGGCCCGGCATTCCGGAGTACCTGCGCGACACAGTCGTGCCGCGCGCCGACATCATCACGCCGAACCACTTCGAGTTGGACTTCCTGGCCGGCCGCACGACGTCCTCGCTGGCGGAGGTGCTGGAGGCCGTCGACGTCGTCCGTGCCACCGGGCCGCGGCACGTCCTGGTCACCAGCGTGCTGCACAGCGACGTCCCGGCGGGCGCGCTGGAGGTGGTGGCGGTCTCCGACGAGGGCGCCTGGGCGGTGACCACCCCGCTGCTGCCGATCAGTCCGAACGGCGGGGGTGACGTCACCGCGGCGCTGTACCTGGCGCACCTGTTGACCTCCGGCTCACCCGCGACCGCGTTGGAGCAGACCATCTCCTCCGTCTTCACCGTCCTGGAGGCGACCCTCGCGGCGGGCACCCGGGAGATCCAGCTGATCGCGGCACAGGACGCGATCGCCGAGCCGCCGGCGAGGTTCACCGCCCGCCGGCTGCGCTGACAGCCGTCCGCCGCTGCGAGCCGGCGCGGGCGGTCCGCCACGTCGCCGCCGCGCGGCGGTCCGCCACGTCGCCGCCGCGCGGGCGGTCCGTTGTGGCGGCTCAGCGCAGCGCGTCGTCGCGCAGCACCGCGTGCGCGCCGACGGTCTGGTTGACGATCTGGGTCACCCGCACGTCGACGACGACGCTGGCCAGCGCCACCGCGTCCGGTCGGCTGAGGCCGTGCAGCCGTTGCAGCAGGGTCAGCATCCCATCGAGGGCCATGAACGTCGCGTCGTCGAGGGACGCACCCACGCCCAGCGTCAGCCAGGCGTCAGCGGTGCGGGCCACCGGGCCGGTGACCGGGAAGTCGTCGCGGACGTCGAAGGTCAGCGTCACCTCGTCCATCGGGCACTCGATCGCCGTACCGCCGACCTCACCGTCGCCCTGCGCGGCGTGCCCGTCCCCCACCGAGAACAGCGCCCCGTCGACCGGGATCGGCAGCAGCAGGGTGCTGCCGGCGGTCAGGTCCTTGCAGTCCAGGTTGCCGCCCCAGGGCCGAGGCGGAATGGTGGAGTGCTTCCCCGGCTCGGCGGGCGGCATGCCGAGCACTCCCATGAACGGGCGCAGCGCCACCGTGTGGCCATGCTGGTTGCGGCCGGTCAACGCCACCGGGTCCAGCTCCCAGGCGTGCACCACGCCGTCGGCCGCGACGCCGTAGCGCTGGTTGAACCCGCTCGCCCACCCGCCGGCCACCGTCGTTCCCCAGGTGGCGGGGACGATCGCGTCGATGCGTACCGCGAGGGTCTGGCCAGCCCGCGCACCGCGGACCGCGACCGGCCCGGTCAGCGCATGCCCGTGATCGGGCCGGTGCTGCGGGGCCCGGGGCCGGTCCCGGTTCGCCCCGCCGGGGTACGGGCCGGCCGACCACCAGCAGTCCAGGGTGCGGTAGGTGACGGTGTCGCCGGGGTCGATGGTGAGGGCCGGCGCGAGGTCGGGGGAGAAGTGACCGTGCAGGGTGTCGTCGCCGGGTGCGAGGGTGTGTCGCATCTGCGCAGGCTACGTGCCGACGCCGCGCGGCGCGACCGCTGCGGGGCGGCCGACCGCGCCCGGCGGCGGCTCGTGAGCCGGTGCGCGGCCGGCCCGAGCCGGGCCGGCCGCGCACCTCGGCCGCCGGTCAGTCGACGGTCGGCGCTGCCGTCCTGGCCGCCTCGGCCAGCGCCGCGGCGGCGCCGGCGTACGGGTTGTAGCTGTAGCTGCGCGCCAGCCCGGCCGGGACTGTGAAGTACTCGCCGGACAGCTTCGCCGGGTCGCTGGCCAGCTCGCCGCGGGCGGGCACGTCGTTGCCGTCGTCCCAGCCCCAGGGGGCGTTCGCGGAGTTCGCCGAGCAGCTCCAGGTGCCGGAGCCGCAGTCGCCGGAGGTGTCGCCGGCGAACGTGCCCAGGCTGGCGAACAGGTTCGCGTTGGTCCGCTGCGCCCACAGCCCTCCGGCGGCGAAGATGTCGACGAGCTGGTACCGCACGTCGCGGTCGTTGCCGCTGCTCGGCGTCTCGGCGACCGTGGACGGGTAGTAGACCAGGCCGTCGCCGTTGATGGCGTACTGCGGATATGCCTTCAGGCCGTGCCCCTGCGCCTCCTGGGCGGTCACCGGGTGCGTGAAGGAGTCGTGTGGTGAGGTCTGGAACTGCAGGGTGCCGTCGACGCTCTCGCGGCCGCTGGTCCAGGTGCTGCCGGCGGGCGTGTACGAGTAGAAGTCGCTGTGCGCGACCGTGACCGCGCCGCGCAGGACGCCGTACGGGGAGCCGTCGCGCTCGATCGCGAAGAGGACCCCCTCGCCGTCGTTCTCGTGTTCGGTCTCGAAGAACGGGTGATCGGTCCAGTCCCGAGGGTGGAAGAACAGGTACGTGATGTACCAGTGCGTGCTCGTCTCCACGACGGAGTAGTACGCGTGCGCCGCGAGCGAGGTGCCGGACTGGCCGGCGCGGTCCCAGTTGTTGCGCCCGTTGAGGTCGCCGTCGAAGTCCACGGCGGTGAGATAGTCGGACTGGCCGCCCAGGGCGTGGGCACCGGTGGCGTCGACGTCCTGGTAGTGGACGGGCGCCCAGCGCAGGGCCAACTCGGCCCGGCTGACGGCGGCGGTGGCGGGCGCCGGCGCCGTGAGTGGGGAAACGGCCAGCGCCGCCGCGGCGGCCGTCGCGGTCAGTGCCCTCGCCACCCGGCTTCGCCGGTTCGTGCTGCTTCTGTCGCGCATGGTGTGCTCCCGCATCGAATTGACAGGCCACGATGGATGATCGTCGGCGGAGGGGTCCGGCACGTGTCCCTGCGGCGAGGAGCAGGCAGCCGCTTCTCGACGGGCTCGCGTCCGACGACCCGGTGCCGCCGCCGCTCACCGGTTGGGCAGATTGTATTGATGCCCATCGAATGCGATGCTGGGGGTCGGTCGCGCTCGGGAGCCAGCGCGCCCGTTCTTCTCCGGATCCGGGGACGCGCGAGGTGGCCACACCCCCCGCGCCGGGCAGTCCTCGTCAGCGGCCGCATGCCGATCGCCGTCGGGCGGCCGCCGTACGTCCGGCCCCGTACGGTCGGTCGCCCATCCGCGACCGCGACGGCGACGGTTTCCCCGGAGGTACCGATGCTCCGCATCGTCCTGGCAGTCACGACCATGGCGCTGGCCGGCTGGGCCGGCACGACCGGCTCCGCCGAGGCAGCGCCGGCGCCGGCGGTCACGCCCACACCCACCCTGTCGCCGTCACCGACCCCGACCTGCCCGCCGGCCATCCCGATCAGCGCCTCGGTGACCGCGGTGACCACCACCAGCGTGACGTTGTCGTACTCGATCCTGTTCCGCCCGCCCTGCGGTTACGACCCGCCGATGACCGTCCGACTCTTCGCCAGCCGGGAGGACGCCCAACAGTGGCAGGCTCCGGTGGCCCAGGCCGTCACCGGGCCCGAGCGCAACGGGGTCGTGACCATCGGCCAGCTGACGCCCGACACCGAGTACTGGTACCGGTTCAGCGACGCCGAGGGCCGTCGGGACCCGTACCTGGTCGGATCGGCCCGGACCGCTCCGCTGACGGCGTGCCGGGCGACCGCCACCATCGACTCCCGCTGGGGCACCGGCTTCGTCGCCACCGTGACGGTGCGCAGCACCGGGACGCAGGCGCTGGACCGGTGGAGCGTCTCCTGGCGGTGGGCCGGCGACGAGCGCATCCAGACGGTCTGGGGCGGGGTCGTCGAGACGGTCGGCGCCGACGTCACGGTCCGCAACGCCTCCTACAACGGGACACTCGCGCCGGGCGGCGCGACGACGTTCGGCGTGCTCGTGACCACCAGCGCGGTCCCCGACGGGTTGACGCTGACCTGCAGCCGCTGACCGGTGACCCGGCCGTGGCCCGCGCCCGTCAGGATTTGCGGGCCACGGCGCCGTAGGCGTCGATCCCCTCGGCGTCGGCGTCGTCCGGGCGCCACAGCGGGATCGGCACGAGGCCGGGCTCCACCATCGTCAGCCCGGAGAAGCAACTGGCGAGATCCTCCGGGCTGCGCAGGATGTACGGCACACCACCGTTCTCGGCCAACCGCTGCGCGCCGGAGACCACCGCCGGGCTGGTGTTGGTGCCGTCCCAGAGCACCAGGTGGCTGCCGGACGCGGTCGCGTCCATCGTCCGCCCGACGATCGAACGCACCACGTCCAGGTCCGGCTCGTACCCCAGCACACCCATGAACATGACCGCGATCGGCTGGTCGAAGTCCAGCGTCCGCGCCGCCTCGGCGAGGATCCTCTCCGGGTCGTGGTAGTCGGCCGGAACGTACGTGGTGACGCCCTGCGGGGTCGTGCTGGCCAGCAACGCGCGGGCGTGCACGAGGACCATCGGGTCGTTGTCGACGTAGACGATCCGCGAGTCGGGCGTGACGTCCTGGGCGACCGCGTGGGTGTTCTGCATGGTGGGCAGGCCCGTGCCGATGTCCAGGAACTGCCGGATGCCCGCCTCGGCGGCCAGATGCCGTACGGCCCGCACCAGGAACCGGCGGGACTGCTGCGCCATCACGACGATCTCCGGGTAGACCTCGGCGACCGCGTCACCGGCCGCCCGGTCGGACTGGAAGTTGTCCTTCCCGCCCATCCAGTAGTTCCAGATCCGCGCCGCGTGCGGCACGTCGGGCTGAAGCGTCGTGGTGAGTTCGGCGTCCGGGCCGGCCATGCCAGGCTCCTGTCGAGGGGTTCGTCGGGGTGGTAGCACTCCGGATTGTCCACGATCGACGGTGCCGGCCCGGACCGGGTCACGGCGCGTCCACGACCTCCCGGCCCAGCGGCCAGAACGCCGCGGGGACGAGCTTGAAGTTGGCGACGCCGAAGGGGATTCCGATGATGGTGACGCAGAGCGCGATGCCCGCGAGGATGTGGGACAGGGCGAGCCACCAGCCTGCCAGCACCACCCACAGCACATTCGCCAGCCCGGAGCCGACGCCCGCGCCCGGCTTGGGCACCAGGGTGCGACCAAAGGGCCACAACGAGTAGACAGCGAGGCGCAACGAGGCGACGCCGAACGGGATGGTGATGACCAGGACGAAGCAGACCAGCGCGGCGAAGCCGTAGCCGATCGCCAGCACGAGGCCACCACCGAAGACGAGCCACAGGACGTTCAGGACGAAGCGAATCACCCCTTCAGCATGAGCCACGCGCGCCACCGGGGGCCCGGCCGCCGTCAGTCCGGCAGCCCGCCGCAGGCGACACCGTCGATCGTGCACGCCGTGGGCGTCGCGCCGACCGCCGCGCCGTTGACCCGGAACGTCACACGGACCGAGGCGCTGCCCGGCACCTGCCCGACGCTTCCGTCCGGCACGAACGTCCACACCGCGCCGTCCTGCGTGGCCCGCGCGCCCTGGACCGCGCTGACGCGCAGCGACTCCCGGGGCAGCGTGATGGCCAGCGTCCACTGCGTCACCGGAGCCGGCCTCGGATTGCTGACGGTCACGGCGGCGCCGTAGCTGAGCAGGGCCTGGTCCTCGATGGCGAAGTCGGCGCCGAGAGCGGCCGGGGTCGGCGACGCCGACGAGGGGGGCGCGGCCGGCGCGCTGGTCGGCGGCTCGACAGGCGGCGGGACCGCGCTGACCGACGGCGGCGCGGACGTGGGCGGGCTGCTGGCCGCCGGCTTCGCCTGCCCCCGGGGTGTACCGGCCCCGGGGGTGCCCAACTGGTCCACCGACGGGGGCGGATCGAGGGTCACCGGCGCCAACTGCTCCGGCGTGCGCACCACACCGATGATGGAGATCACCGTCGCCACCACCACACCGAGCGCCGCGAGCACGGCGATCCAGGTGGCCCGTGACACCTCGCCCCGGCCGGTGACCACCCGCCGTACGGCTGCGGCGGCGGCCACGATCCGGTCCAGCAGAATGATCGCCACAGTACGCCGTGGCTGCGGCGGTGTTGCCGGCACTGCCTCTCCCCTTCACTTCATTCCCGGACGCCAACCCGCGACCGCTGGGTCGCGGTGGCACCCGGCCGTCACAGGGCGCGCAACCCGACAAGTATCGACTCGAGCAGCTCCTGCGACGGCAGCTCCGACAGCGTCGGTGGTTCGTGCGTCTCGACCAGACCCGCTCCGAGCAGGTCACCGAGGAGGACCCGGACGGTGCCCAGGGGCAGATCCAGCTCGGCGCTGACCTCGGCCACCGACACTGGATGGTGACACAGCTCGACGATCCGCGCCTGTTCGGGGAAGAGTGCCGTGGGCGGTGTGGCCGGCCGCCGCGCGACGACCAGCGAGATGAGGTCGAAGCGGCCCCGCTCGGGTGCGGTGCGCCCACCGGTCATCGTGTACGGACGGGCCACCGGGCCGGCGTCGTCGTCGTACCACGCCTCGTCAGCGGAGCCGGCGCTGTGCACCAGAGTCCCCGCTTCTCGCCGCGGAGGCCGGGCCCAGGGTGATCGGCAGGTGCCGTTCGGCCTGCCCCACGAAGAGCGCGACCTCGTACGCCATGTCACCCACCTCGGTCTCGTCGCCGGCGATCCGGACGGTGAGGATCGTCCCGTTCGGAATGGTGGCGACGAACAGGAACGCCCGCGACATCTGCACGACGATCTGGCGCAGCCCGCCCGCGTCGCAGGTCCGGGTGGCGGCCAGCCCCAACGCCAGCAGACCGGCGACCACGCCGGAGATCTGTTCGGCCAGCTTCGGCTCCACCCGTCGGGAACCGCCGAGCGGGAGCCCGTCCGGGGAGAGCACGACGGCGAACTCCGCCCCGCGTACCCGGTCGACCAGACGGTCCAGCGCGTCGGTCAGGCTGTCCGCGGTGACCACTGCATGCGTCATCGATGTCTCCTCGTTGCTCTCGTGACCGGCAGCTCGACGGTGTCGGGGCCGGTGCTGCCGGGTTCGGGCCCGGTCGGCCCGGATTCGGGCCCGGCGGCCCGGGACTGGCGGACCCGCATCGGCAACTCGCCGGCACCGCCCGCCCGGCCCGCGTCGGGCGCGTTGGGCCCGCTGTGACCCGACCGGCGCGCGGGGCCGGGGACCGCCACGGCAGGTGCGCCGGTCACCGTGACCAGTTGCGCCGGCAGGTGCACGATCGCGGCCGTCCCGCCGCGCCGGCTGGGCCGCAACGTGACCCGGGCACCGCAGCGGGCGGCCAGCAGGGCGACGGTGTGCAACCCCGTGGCGTCGGCGGGCGGGTGGGTCGGCGGGTTCGTGAGCAGGTGGTTGGCCTCGCTCAGCGCTGTCGCGTCGAGGCCGGGACCGTCGTCGACCACCACGACCGCGCAGCCGTGCGGCCGGTGCTCACCAGCGATCCGGACGGTGGTGTCCGGGGCCGAGTAGGCCAGGGCGTTCTCGATCAGCTCGGCCAGCAGGTGTACGACGTCCGTGACGGCCGGCCCGGCGAGCGACCACGGCCAGTGCGGCGCGACCAGGACGCGGTGGTACTCCGGCACCTCGGCGACCGCGCCGCGCGTGACGTCGAGCAGGGGGACCGGGCGCCGCCAGCGGCGGGCCGGGGTCGCGCCGGCGAGGGTGATCACCTTCTCCACGTTGCGGCGGATCCGGGTGGTGAGGTGGTCGAGCTGGAACAGCTCGTCGGCCTCCTCGGCGCTGTGCTCCCGCCGCTGCATCGCGTCCAGCAGGTCGAGCTGATCGCGGAGCAGGACCTGGTTGCGCCGGGTGACCCGCAGGAACAGATCCCCGACGCGACGGTCCTCGACCGGCCGGCTGCCGGCCTGACCGCTGCCGGTCTGGCCGGCGGGCGGCTGGTCGTCGGCGGGTGGGGCCGGGACCGGCTCGGGCCGGCTCGGGTCGGTGCCCGAGGGGGCCCGCTCGTCGGTCAGGCGGCGCACGGTGGCGGCCCAGCCGAGCAGCACCGCCAGCACGGCGATCAGCCCGAGCCCCACCACCGCGCCGGTCCGCCCGACGATCACCGCGGCGCCCGGCGTGGCCCGTTCGACGCTCCCGCGGGCGGTGGTCGTCACCAGCTCGTGCAGAGCGCCGAGCGCGGCGTCCGCCGCCGCCCGCCAGTCCGCCGCGCTGATCCCGCGCAGCGCGTCGACCCGGTCCGTCCGCAGCAGCGCGTCCTCCACGGCGAGCAGACCCGCGAACTCCGGGCCCGCCGCGAGACGCTGGTGCGCGCCCCGGCCGCCGGCCGGCAGGCCGGCCGCCGCCTCGGCGCGGGCGTACCGCTGGGTGGTCACCAGCTCGACAAGCCGGCGCCGCTCCTCGGCGTTGATCCGACCGCTCAGGACGGCCGCGCTGACCAGGGTGTCCTCCCGGGCGAGCAGCTCGCGGGCGCGGGCCAGCGCGATCACCGCGCGGGTCTCGACCGCCAGCCTGCTCTCGTACGCGCCCCACTCCGGTCCGTACACGTCGAAGGCGGCGTCGACGAGTTGGTCGTACCGGTCGATCGCCCCGGTGCGGTCGAGGTACCCGGCGTCCACCTGGGACCGGACGGCGCCCAGCCCGTTCAACCGCCGGACGAGCGCCTCGGCCCGGTCGCGTACCGCCCCGGCGCTGAGCAGGCGCAGATCGCGGCCGGTCGGAAACGCCCGGACGTCCGCCGCCGCCCGGTCGGTCACCTCGCGGGCGCCGGCCAGCGCGGTCCGCGCCGGCGCCGACCCGGCCAGCGACTCGGCGGTCACCCGGCGCTCGGTCTGCAGGCCGAGGATCAGCCGGTCGATGGGCTGGCCCAGGGTGTCGGCCAGGGTCCGCACCCGCAGCAGGTCGACCGCGTCCTGACCGGTCAGGTAGGCCGCGTACGACCAGAGCGTGAGCAGCACCGCCGCCGCGGCGACGAGCCGGACCCGCAGTCGCCGTTCGAGGGTGCGCGTCACGTCGCGCTCCGTCCGGTCCGCGGTGACCCGTGGCGCTTCCGGCTCATCGCGCCGACCGCTGCGGCCAGGGCTGCCCGGCGGCGTCGCTGGCCCGGTCGGCGACGACGGTCCGCAGCAGCGCCAGCAGCTCCGCACGGTTGGCGCAGTTCAGCCGGTTGCGCATGCGGGCCACGTGGTGCTCCACGGTCTTCGCCGAGATGAAGAGCCGATCACCGATCTCCCGGTAGGTCAGTCCGGCCAGCACCAACTCGGCCACCTCGTGCTCCCGGTCGCTGAGCCCCTGCTGGGTGGGGGCGGCGATGGCGCCCGCCGCCGGGGTGGTGCTCTCGCCGGCGGCCGGTCGCGGCCCACCGGTGGCGGCGGCCGGCCGGCCCTGCAGCACCCGGGCGCACTCGAGCAGGGTGGTCATCGCCCGCCGGTCGGAGGTGCGGATCGCGGCCTGCCCGGCGAGGCGCGCGCCGTCCCAGCACAGTCCGGTGTCGTGCAGGCCACGGGCGGCGGCCTCCACCCGCACCGGGTCGACCACGCCCCGCAGCACCTCGACCCAGCTCTCGGCGGCCGCGGCGACCACGGCGGCGTAGCGGCTGTGGTCCGCGGCGGCCAGCAGGGCGGTGACGTGGTCGTCGGCGGCCGCCGGCTCGCCGCTCAGGATGGCCGCGTGCAACCCGCTCCAGTGCAGCGGGACGCTCCACAGTGTCGGGGCGCCGAGCCGGTCGAGCAGCGCCCGGCCCTCCCGCAGGTACGGCGCCAACCGGGCCACGTCGCCCAGCCGTGCGCCCGCGATGGCCAGTTCGCCCAGCGGCAGCAGCGTGAACAGGTCGACGGGATGGCGGACCACCGCCTCCAGGGCCTGGCCCCACCCCCGCTTGAGCGCACCGAGGTCGCTGGTGCGCCGGCCGATGCCCATCCGCAGCGCGGCGGCGAAGAGCAGGTCACGGGACTCCAACGGCCGCTCGTCGGCGGTCACCGTGGCGAGGCGTTCGGCCGCCGCGAGCGTCTGGCCCCGGACCATGAGGATCCAGGCCTGCAACAGCCGGTGCCGGCGGGCCATCAGCGGACCGCCGACTCCGGCCGCCTGCGCCCGGTGCAGCACCTGCTCGGCGATGTCCAGCTCGCCGGAGTGCACGGCGGTCAGGGCGGCCAGCGCGGCGGGACTGTCCGGCAGGAGCGCCGCCCGGCCGTCCGGCTCCAGCAGCGCGGCGGCCTGGACGAGGGCGGAGAGCGCCGCGCTCGGCGTGCCGGTGACGCTCTCGCGTACGCCCTGGGCCATCAGCCGGGCGGCGCTGGCGTGCAGGGTGGGCGGTTCGACGGCCGACCCGTCCACCGGCGGCCCGGCGGCGGTCAGATCGCCGGTGGCGAGCCCGCCGACGGTGGCGTACGCCAGCGACGAGGCGCTGCCCGACCACCGGTACAGCTCAACGCTGCGGCCGGTGTGGCCGCGGTGCGCCAGAGCGGTCGCGGCCACCACGGCCGCCTCGGCGCGGTCCGTCGGATCGGTGGCGGCCAGCAGCCGGTCCGCCAGGCGCAGCGCGTCGTCGAGGTTGCCGGCGAGCGCGGCGGCGAGAGCCTGCCGGGCGCTCGTCGGGTGCCCGGCCGCGGTGGCGGCGGCGAACAGGTCGGCGGCGAAGGCCGGCTCGTCGGCCAGCGCCTCCTGCGCCGCCGCGGCCAGCGTCGGGGCCGGGCAGTCGCCGAGCACGCCCACCGCGAGCAGCGAGCGCACCAGCGGCAGCACCGGGCCGCCCCGGGCGAGCTGCAACTCGGTGAGGCGACGCCAGACCGCGCTGCGCTCGGTGGCCGGGCTGAGCGTGGTGACGGCCCGCCGGACGATCGGCGTGAGCCGGCCGTCGGCGCCGATCAGCCCGGCCGCCCGGGTCGTGGCGATCAGCTCGTCGACCGCCTCCGGCTCCTGGTCGAGCAGCGGGCCGAGCATGGTCACCGGCAGCGGTACGCCGGCCGCGACCGCGAGCAGCAGCCGTCGTACGGCGGTGGGCTGGACCTCCAGCTCCGGTGCGAATTCGAGGACGACGGACCGGGGTGGTTCGGCCGGGGCGCCGGTCAGGCCCGGGACTGTGCGCAGGCCACGGGTCAGCCGCTCGACGTCGCGGGGGACGCCACCGGTCTGCGTGTGCACGAAGTCGACCAGGTCGCCACGGTGGGCCAGCTCGGGCGCGGCGGCGGCGAGGTGGGCCGCGGTCTGCTCCCGAGCGTACGGGCCGAGCAGCACGGCCTGCCCTTCGCGGCGCAGCGCGTCGGTCAGCTCGGAGAGGACCGCCGACCGGGGCCAGGGCCGGTGGGCGACGACCAGTCGGTGTCGCCGGGTGGCGACCAGGCCCAGCAGCACGCCGATCCGCTCGTCGTCGAGCAGGTGCGCGTCGTCGACCAGCAGCAGCTCGGCCGGGTCGACGGGATCGCCCGGCTGCGGGACGCCCGTCCGCACGGTGACCCCGGCCCGTTGCTGGCTGCGCGTCAGCTCGGCGAGCAGCGCGGTCTTGCCGTGACCGGCGGGGCCGGCCAGCCCGACCAGGAGCGGGCCGGTCGGATCGTCGGCGACCCGGTTTAGCAGGGCCCGGGGTGCTCTGCCGAGCACCAGTCGGGACTCGACGACGTCATTCATGATCATTGTGGTCATCCTTCGCGTCCCCGGCTGAGCGTCAGTGCCAGGCGGGACGCCTTCGGCAGGTCGAGGGGGAGGATCCGGACCGGAGGGCGGGGTGGCGGCTCGCCCGGATCGGTGGCGTGGTCCCGGGGTCGTCGCAGGGCCGGGATGGTGGCCCGGCCGGAGCCGGCGACCGGTGCCGGATCGCGGACCGGAGTGGGGTGCCGGGGGCGGGGTGACACCACCTGGCAGGCCGCGCTCGCCGCCCCGATGGCGGCGGTCAGCTGCGCGTCCGGCTCCACCTCGACCGGGACCGGAAGCGCCGCGGTGATCAGCTCGGTGACCAGCGGGATGCGGGCCGAGCCGCCGGCCAGCAGGACGCCGTCGAGCTGCGTCGGAGTCAGGCCGGCGCCGTGCACGGTGCGCAGCAGGAGGTCCACTGTGGCCTGCACGGTCGGGCGGATCATGGCCTCGAACTGCGCGCGGGTCACCGGTATCCGCGCCGGGCCGGTCGGCAGGCTCAGCACCACGTCGGCGGCCAGCTCGACGGTCAGCGCCCGCTTGACCCGGTCGCACTCGGCCGGCAGCCCGCGCAGGGCGGCGTGGTGCTCCCGACGGCCGGTGGCGGCCAGCTCCCGCGACAGCACGGTGCGTACGTGGCTGGCCAGCAGTTCGTCGAAGTCGGCGCCGCCGATCGGGTCGAGACCCTGCGGGGTGCCGAAGCTCTCGTAGGTGCCGCGCGGGGTGCGCCGCACCAGGGCCGCCTCGAAACTGGCGCCGCCCAACGCGTAGACGGCGGCCGTGGTGCCCGCGAATCCGCGGGCCGCGTGGCTCTCGGCGACCGTGACCGTACGCGGCAGCAGCGTGACGGTGCGCAGACCGAGTTCGACGAGCGCCCGGTGCAGCAGCTCCCGCCGGTACGGCCGCCAGGCCGCCGGGTGGCTGAGCACGACCGCCTCGGCCGGGCCGCCCTCCGCGGCGTGCACCTGCTCCACCACCCACGCGGCCAGTTCCGCGGTGAGCGTCTGCGGCGCGCACGGCTCGCCGCCCAGCAGCAGGGGCACGTCGTCGCCGATGCGGCGGACGAAGTCCCTGGTGGTGCGGCTGCCGTCGTCGGTGACGGGCCCGCCGATGTGCAGGGCGCCGTCCTCGGCCAGGTGCAGCACCGACGGTACGAGGGGCGAGCCGGCGTTGAGCGGAACAGCCTCCGGGCGCGTCCAGGTCCGGCCGTCGCGCCGTGCGACGGCGGCGGCGGTGTTGGTGCTTCCGATGTCGATCCCCAGGACGTACGGCATCCGTCTCTTCTCTTTCCGCGAGTTGGCCGGCTGGTGGCGATGGCGTCGGCGCTGCCCGGCGACCCACCCCCGGCGAAACCCGCGGGCTCCTACGTTCGTACCAGAGATCGCTCCCCGGTCGGGACCCTAATCTGCCCGGGACGGTTTCCCCCAGTCCCCCTAACGGTGGAGCCGATCAAGGCCCTAACGCGGCCGGATCGGATGCGGGCCGAGCCCCGATGTCCGGGATCGGCCCCCGCAATAACGTCACTGTCGACGAACGACGGTCGCCGACGCCAATCCGAGGAGAACCGGCACATGGACTCGCAACAGACCCTCCACGACTTCGTGCTCGACCTGCTGACCAACCCCGACGCGCGGTCGGCCTTCGACCTCGACCCGGAGGGCGCGCTGCACTCCGCAGGGCTCAGTGACATCACCGCCGCCGACGTGCAGGACGTGGTGCCGCTCGTGGTCGACTACGCGCCGGGACAGGGCCTCGCGCCGATGGTTCCGGCCGTCGGGCAGCTCGGGTTCGACCCGCTGGTGACCGACGCCACCGACGTGGTCGGCCAGCTGCAGAGCGTGGCGCAGCAGATCAGCATCACCAGCTCGCCCGCCGGGGTGGACGTCAAGGCCGGAGTGCTCGGCGCCATCGCCGTGGACCCGACGACCGTCGCCGCCGGGGTGACCGTGCTTCCGGGTCTCGGCCTGGGCGTCGGCCCGAGCGGCCTCGACACCGACCTGACCGGCGTGGCCGACGTGGCGCACACCCTCGACGCGGACGTGGTGCAGCCGGTCGACGGCATCGCCGACCCGGTGCTGGGCGGCGTGACCGGCACCGTCGGGGACCCGACCGGTGTACTCGGCGTCACCGACCCGGTGCTCGGCGGCGACGTGACCGGCGGTGTCCTCTCCGGCGTGCACGGTCAGGTCGACGGCATCGTCGGCTCCCTCGGTGTCCACGACACCCTGGGTGGCCTGGGCCTCGGGCACGGCGCCGTCGGCGGTGTGGTGCCGCCGGTCGACGTCCCGTCCGTGGTGGGCGGCGTCACGCACCACGTGGACAGTCTCCTCCCCGGTGTCACCGGCACGGTCGGTGACGTGACCGGAGGGGTCACCGACGGTGTGACCGGGGACCTGCACGACGGGGGGCCCGCCTCGTCGGACCACGGGCTGCTGGGCATCACCGGCGGTCTGCTCTGACGGGGATTCCCGTCGGAAGCGGGAGGCCGGGTCGCCTCGGGCGGCCCGGCTCTCTCCGGTTTCCTTTCCGGTCCCTCTTGATAATTGAGCCGAAATCCGCACACTTGGTGCGGTGATGGCGGGGATCTGGTTGGACGTACTGGACGAGATCGCCCGGACGTGCAACACACACGGTCGCGGCGACCTGCTTCAGACGGTCCGACAGAAGCGTGCCCAACTGCTGGACCCGAAGCTGCGCGTCCTGGTCGTCGGCGAGCCGAACCAGGGCAAGAGTCAGCTCATCAACGCGATCATCAACGCGCCGGCCTGCCCGGTCGGTGACGGGCGTACCACCGTCCTGCCGACCGTGGTGCAGCACGCCGAGGCCGCCTCCGCGGCCGTGGTCCAGGCGCCGCCGGTGTCGGGACGGCCCACCGGCGCCGCGGGCGCCCCGGCCGCGACGCTCGTCGAGCGGACCCCCTTGGCGCTCGACCAGATCGCGGCCGGGGTGTCCGGCACGCTCGGGCGGCGGCCGGGCGGCGGTCCGGCGTACGTCGAGATCGGGTTGCCCCGCGCGTTGCTCGCCGCCGGACTGGTGCTGGTGGACACTCCCGGCACCGACCAGGTCGCGGCGCTCGGTGGGGCCGCGGAGGTCGCCGCCTCCACCCGCGCCGACGCCGTGCTGCTGGTCTCGGACTCGACCCGGGAACTCTCGGTCGCCGAGCTGGACATGCTGCTGCACGTCACGCGCTCGCAGCCGAACGTGGTGGTGGTGCAGAGCAAGACCGATCTCGTGGCGGACTGGCGTGCGGTGGCCGAGCGCAACCGGCAGCACCTCGCCGACGCCGGTGTCGCGGCGCCGCTGATTCCGGTGTCGGCGACCCTGCGGCTGCGCGCGGCGACGACCGACGATCGCGGTCTCAACGCCGAGTCCGGCTTTCCGGCGCTGATCGCCCGCCTGCAACGGGACCTGACCGGCAAGGCCGATCACCTGGCGCGGGCGTCGGTGCAGGCGGTGGCCCGTACGGTGGTGGAGCAACTGGCCGCGCCGCTGCGCGCCGAGCTGGCGACGCAGGAGGCCGAGGAGCAGTCCGGGCCGATCTCCCGGCTGCACGCCGCCCAGCGGGAGGTCGACGAGCTGCGCCGCTGCTCCACTCGGTGGCAGAACACGCTCGCCGACGAGATGGCCGACCTGCTCTCCGACATCGAGTACGACCTGCGCGACCGCACCCGCCAGATCCTGCGGGCCGTGGACGAGGCGTTCGACGCGGCGGACCCCCTCGTCGCCTGGGACACCTTCGCCGAGTGGCTGGAGCGCAGTCTCGTCGAGGCCGCGGAAGCCAACCACGAGTGGCTGATCCAGCGCTGCGACTGGATCGCCCGTCGGGTGGCGGCCAACTTCAACCGGTACGGCTACGACGTGCTGCCGCCCTGGTCGATGACGATGCCGGCGGATCTCGGCGACCGGCTGCCGGACCTGGAGCGACCGAGGATCGACAAGTTCACCACCGGCCAGAAGTTGTTCACCGGCATGAAGGGCTCGTACGGCGGCATGCTGATGTTCGGCCTCGCGACGACCCTGGCCGGAATGCCGATGATCAACCCGGTCTCGGTAGGCATCGGCGCGCTCTTCGGCGGCAAGAGCATCCGCGACGAGGGCAAGCAGTTGCTGCGCCGCCGCCAGGCGACCGTCAAGACGGCCATCCAGCGGCATGTCGACGAGTTCTTCGTCCGGATGGTTCGGGACTGCCGCGACGCCACCCGCCAGGTGCAGCGGATGCTGCGCGATCACTTCACGGGGCTGACCGAGGAGTTGCAGGAGGCCATCGTGCAGTCGTTCCGCAGCGCGAAGCAGGAGGCCGACACCGATGTCGCAGTGCGCGAGCAGCGGCAACGGGAGATCCGGCTGAAGATGACCCGCCTGGCCGCGCTCTACGAGCAGTCCCAGCAGTTGACCGGCGCCCGGTCCACCCCGGTGCTGCTGGAGCCCCGGGCATGACGGTCGGGGTGCGGTTGGACGAGGCGGCGTGGGGGCTGCTGCACCAGGCCATGGACGTCTACCAGCACGACGCGCGGGCCGTCGGGCGGTTGCGGCACCAGGTGGCGCGGTTGGAGCAGCCGCTGCGGATCGCGGTGTCCGGCCCCTGGCGGGCCGGCAAGTCGACGGTGCTCAACGCGTTGATGGGGGAGGAGGTCGCGCCGGTCGAGGGCGCGGACGGCGTCTTCACCTGGTACGAGGACGGCGCTTCGCCGCACGCCACCGCCTACCCGGTGGACCAGCCTCCCCAGGAGCTGACGGTGGTCAAGTCGGCCACCGGGATGCGGGTGGATCTCGGCTGGCGGGTCGGGGAGGTGCGCGACATCGTCGTGCGGTGGCCGACACGGGCGTTGCGGCAGGTGACGCTGATCGACACCCCGGCCCTCGCGACGGTCGACGAGCAGGGCCACGCGCCGGTGCTGGATCGCGTTCTGCGGGACTCGGACGCGGTGCTGTTCCTGACCCGCGACGGTCGCGACAGTGATCTGCGCGTGTTGGAGTCCGCTCGGGACAGTGTCGTCGGGCAGGCCGCCCCGGTGAACGTGATCATGGTGTTGTCCCGGGCGGACGAGGTGGGCGGCGGCCGGATCGACGGGCTGCTCACCGCCCGTCAGCTGGCCCGACGGCACCACCGGGATCCCCGGGTGGGCGCGCTGGCCGTGAACGTGGTGGCGTGCAGCGGGGCGATCGGCCTCGCGGGCCGGATGCTGAGCGAGTCCGACTTCGCCGCGCTCGCGGCGCTGGCCCGGGCGTCCCGCGCCGAGCTGGAGGCCCACCTGCTCTCCGCCGACCGCTTCGTCCGGGGCGAGCTTCCGGTGCACCTGGACTCCGAGGTGCGCGCCGGTCTGCTGGATCGGTTCGGGCTTTTCGGGATCCGGCTCGCGACGACCCTGGTGCGCGGCGGGTTCGACACCCGGGTGACGTTGTCGGCCGAGCTGATCCGGCGCAGTGGGCTCACCGAGCTGCGGGAGTCGATGACCCGCTGTTTCGTCGATCGTCGCGACACGCTCAAGGCGCGCTCGGCACTGGCCGCGGTGGAGGCCCTGGTGCGGGCCGAGCCGGTGCGCGGGGCCGACGAATTGGTCGGCGCCATCGAGCAGATCCTGGCGGGTGCGCACGAGTTCCGGGAGCTGCGCCTGCTGGTGGCGCTGCGCAACGCCCGTCTCGGTTTCGACGCCGAGTTGGCGGCCGAGGCGCAGCGGCTGGTGGGCGGTGAGGGGGTTGGTCTGGCCGCGCGGCTCGGTGTGGAGCACGAGGCGACAGTGCAGCGGCTCTGGGAGGTCGCCGCCGACGCCCAGTGGCGGTGGCGGGACCGGGCCGAGGATCCTTCGCTCCCGCTGGCCCAGCGCCGGGGCGCCGAGGTCGTGGTCCGCAGTTGCGAGGGGATGCTGGCCGAGCTGGCCGCAGGCGGTCGCTGAGCGCCGCCGGCCCTGGGCGTCCACCCCGGACGCCCAGGGCCGGCGTGTTTCCTTCCGGTCAACCCATTGACAGGGCCGTGGTCGCGCGGAAGCATCTGCCCAACATCCACGGTTCTGCCCTCGCTTGTCACGCACGTCCGATGACAACGATGTCAGGTCCGACCCGTCCGTCCACGATCGACCGCAGCAGCCACCGTCCCCTCCCGCCCAGACGTACGACGTACTCGACCGGATCGAGTCGAAAGGCCCCGCCCCCATGCCGTATCTCCCTCGTGCGCGCACCGTGTCCCTCCGGATGGCAGCCGCGACCACCGCCGCCCTGCTGCCGCTGGGGCTGGTCGTCGCCGCGCCCCTGGCCAACGCCGCGCCCAGTGCCGCCCCACCGGGCTCCTTCAGCTCCTCGTTCGAGTCGGCCGACCCGCAACCCGCCACCAGCACCGTCGAGGTCGACAGCTCGGGCCGGCCCGTGCAGGGCAACCTGAGCGGATCGAGCAGCGCGAACCTGCCCGGCAGCCTGCTCGGCCAGGTCGATGCCGTGACCGCGAGCGCCCAGAACCCGCCGAACGAGATCGCGGCGAACCTCGCCGACGGCAACCCGTCGACCAAGTGGCTGGCGTTCGAACCGACCGGCTGGGTGACGTACCGGCTGGCGAAGCCGGCGGTCGTGGCGCGGTACGCGCTGACCTCTGCGGACGACGAACCGACCCGCGACCCCCGCGACTTCACCCTCCAGGGCTCCACCGACGGCAACACCTGGACGGACCTGGACCGGCAGACGCAGCAGCGCTTCGCCAAGCGGTTCGCCACCAACACGTACCGCGTCTCCAACACGACCGCGTACGGCTGGTACCGGCTGTCCATCTCCGCGAACTCCGGTAACTCCCTGACCCAGCTCGCCGGCTGGGACATCAGCGACGGCTCGGACGTCCGCCCGCCCGCCACGCCCATGGTCACCGGCGTCGGCCCCGGGCCGGTCGGCGGCTACACGACGAAGCCGAGCGCCGGCTTCACCGGGCTGGCCGCGCTGCGCTACTCCGGCGGCGCGGAGGCCGACGGCCGCTCGTACGCGACGAACAGGCTCTTCGACGTCGACATCCCGGTCGGGCCGAACACCCGCCTGTCCTACCGGATCTTCCCCGAGTTCACCGGCCAGGACGCCCGGTACCCGTCCACCTACGCGGCCGTCGACCTGCACTTCACCGACGGCAGCTACCTCAGCGGACGGTCGGCGGTGGACCAGCACGGTTACGCGCTGACGCCGGCCGGCCAGGGCGCGTCCAAGGTGCTCTACGCCGACCAGTGGAACGCGGTGCGCGCCGACATCGGCGCCGTCGCCCGGGGCAAGACGATCGACCGCATCCTGCTCGCCTACGACAACCCGCAGGCGACCGGGGAGACCCGGTTCCAGGGCTGGCTCGACGACGTCGAGGTGACCGGTTCGCCGGCGGCGATCGACGGCTCCCGGCTGACCAACTACGTCGACACCCGGCGCGGGACCAACTCGACGGGCGGGTTCTCGCGCGGCAACAACCTGCCGATCACCGCGGTGCCGAACGGCTTCAACTTCTTCACCCCGGTGACCGACGCGACCTCCGACTCCTGGGAGTACGAGTACCACCGGGCCAACAACGCGGCCAACCTGCCCACGTTGCAGGGCCTCGCGATCTCCCACGAGCCCAGCCCGTGGATGGGTGACCGCAACCAGATGTCGGTGATGCCGGTGGCCGGCGACGGCCCCCTCACCGGGTCACCCGCCAGCCGTGCGCTCGCCTTCCGGCACGACGACGAGACGGCACAGCCGGACCTCTACCGGGTCACGACGCAGAGCGGTCTGGTGGCGGAGATGTCACCCACCGACCACGCCGGGATCATGCGGTTCACCTTCGGCCCCGGCCCGGCGACCGGAAGTCTCGTCTTCGCCAAGGGCACGTTCACCATCGGCGCCGACGGCACCTTCACCGGCTGGGTCGACAACGGAAGCGGCCTGTCCGCCGGGCGCAGCCGCATGTTCGTCTCCGGCGCCTTCGACCGCGCGCCGACGACGTCCACCGCGACGTCCGCCACCTTCGACGTCTCCGCCGAGCGGCAGGTGACGATGCGGATCGCCACCTCGTTCCTCTCCGTCGACCAGGCCCGCCGCAACCTCGACCTGGAGGTGACCGGCCGGAGCTTCGATGCGATCCGCGACGCCGCCACCGCCGCGTGGAAGGACCGCCTCGGCCGGGTCGAGCTGCGGGGTGCGACCGAGACCCAGCTGGTCACCATGTACTCGAACCTGTACCGGCTGAACCTGTACCCGAACTCCCAGTCGGAGAACACCGGCACCGCCGCCGCACCCCACTGGCAGTACGCCAGCCCGGTGTCCGCGCCGGCCGGCACGTCGACCGCCACCCGGACCGGCGCGAAGATCGTCGACGGCCAGATCTACGTCAACAACGGCTTCTGGGACACCTACCGCACCGTATGGCCCGCCTACTCGCTGCTCTACCCGGACGTCGCCGCCAGGATCTCCGACGGTTTCGTCCAGCACTACCGTGACGGCGGCTGGATCGCCCGCTGGTCGTCGCCCGGCTACGCCGACCTGATGACCGGCACCAGCGCGAACGTGGCTCTCGCTCAGGCGTACCTCACCGGGGTCAAGCTGCCCGATCCGCTCGCGGCGTACGACGCGGCCGTCAAGGACGCGACCGTCGCGTCCGGGCGCGGCGCGGTCGGACGCAAGGGCATCGAGACCTCGCTGTTCCTCGGCTACACGCCGACCTCCACTGGGGAGTCGGTGTCGTGGGCGCTGGAGGGCTACATCAACGACTACGGCATCGGCAACATGGCCGCCGCCCTGGCGAAGGACCCGGCCACGCCGAAGTCGCGGCGGGACCAGCTCAAGGAGGAGTCGCGGTACTTCCTGGAGCGTGCCCGCAACTACGTCCACCTCTTCGACGAGAAGACCAAGCTCTTCCAGGGCCGCGACGCCTCCGGCGCGTTCCTCGCCGGTGACCCGCTGGACTGGGGTGGCGTCTACACCGAGACCAACGGGTGGAACTTCGCGTTCACCGCGCAGCAGGACCCGCAGGGCCTGATCAACCTGTACGGCGGGCAGAAGGCCCTGCGCGACAAGCTCGACACCTTCTTCGCCACCCCGGAGAACGCCGACCGCCCCGGCGGCTACGGCGGCATCATCCACGAGATGCTCGAGGCTCGCGCGGTGCGCCTGGGTCAGCTCGGCATGAGCAACCAGCCGTCGCACCACATTCCGTACCTGTACGACATCGCCGGCGCGCCGGCGAAGACGCAGGCGATCGTGCGCGAGATCATGCAGCGCCTCTACGTCGGAAGCGAGATCGGCCAGGGCTACCTGGGCGACGAGGACAACGGGGAGATGTCGGCCTGGTACGTCCTCAGCTCGCTGGGCATCTACCCGTTGCAGGCGGGCTCGACCCACTGGGCCATCGGCTCGCCGCAGTTCACCAGGATGACCGTCCACCGTCCGACCGGCGACATCGTGGTCAACGCCGCGAACAACAGCACCCGCAACGTGTACGTGCAGAGCGTCAAGGTCAACGGCAAGAAGCAGCGCGAGGTGTCCGTCGACGTGTCCGCGCTCGCCCGGGGCGCCACGATCGACTTCCAGATGGGACCGAACCCGTCGTCCTGGGGCACCGGCCGCAACGACGGGCCGCCGTCGCTGACGAAGGGTGACGCGGCACCCGAGCCGTTGCAGGACGTCACCGGGCCCGGCCTGGGCACCGCCACCGCCAGCGGCGGTCAGGACGCGTCGAAGCTGTTCGACGACTCGTCGACCACGCAGCTGACCGCGTCGTCGGGCACGCCGCAGATCAGCTGGGCCTCCCGTGGCGGCCGCCAGAAGCCGACGTACTACACGCTCACCTCCGGCGCGGGCGCCGGTGACGCGGCGGACTGGCGGCTGCAGGGCTCCACCGACGGTCTCACCTGGAGCACCCTGGACTCCCGCGCGGGCGAGGTGTTCCGCTGGCGCAACCAGACCCGGCCGTTCCGGATCGACAAGCCGGGGCGGTACTCCCAGTTCCGCCTCGTCGTGACGAAGACCGTCGGCGCCGCGCAGCCGACCCTCGCCGAGATCGAGCTGCTCGCCGGCGGCGACCTCGACCTGGGCGGCGGCGACATCACGGTGACCGCCACGGACGGCGCGCACGCGCTCTCCGGCGCACCCGCGACGGTGGCGCTGGCCACGGTCACCGGCGGCGCCGCCGACGACTACCGGGCGACGATCGACTGGGGTGACGGCTCACCGGCCACCGAGGGCACCCTGACGCTGAGTTCGCGGGCCGTCTACCGCGTCAGCGGCGAACACACCTACGCCACGCCCGGCTACCACCAGGCGAACGTCACCGTCACCGACGGCACCAGCCAGGGCTCGGTGACGGTCGGCGTGGACGTCGCGTACGCGCCACAGAACGGTCTCGCCGCGGCGTTCGACACCGTGTGCGTCGGCGACGAGGGCACCCTCGCGGCGGACTGCGACGCGAAGTCGTGGGCGTACTCGCGGGCCGCCCTGGCCGCGGCCGGCGTGACCCAGGGTCAGCGGCAGCAGGTGCCGGGCACGGCGCTGGGCTTCACCCTGCCGCAGATCCCGGCCGGGCAACCGGACAACGCCACCGGCAACGGCGCGACGATCGCTCTGCACCTGCCGTCCGACGCCCGGACCATCTCGTTCATCGGCGCCGGCACGCAGGGCAACCAGAGCACCGCCGGCACGGTGACGTTCAGCGACGGCAGCACCGCCAGCATCCCGATCCAGTTCAGTGACTGGACGCTGGGCGGCAACGCCAACGGCACCCCGTCGTACGGCAACATCGTGGTCGCGAAGTCCGCGTACCGGCTCAGTGGCACGAGCCGCGACGGCGCACAGCCGTTCCTGTTCGCCACCACGCCGTACCAGATCCCGGCGGGTAAGACGCTGGTCTCGGTGACCCTGCCGACGCAGACCGGCGATCCCCGCTCGGCGGGCCGGATCCACGTGTTCGCCGTCGCCGACGACGGCACGCCGGCCGCCGCGCTGGCGACCACCGCCCCCGCCGACCAGAGCGTCGACGCCGGGCAGGTCCTCGCGGCGAACCTCGGGTCGGTGACCGGCGGTGTCCCCGGCGCGACCGGCTACCGCGCCCGCGTCCATTGGGGCGACGGCACGGTTCCCGACGACGTCACGGTCGGCGCGGCCGGCGCGCTGAGCGGCCAGCACACCTACGCGCGGGAGGGCACCTACACGGTGCACGTCACGGCGTGGGACACGCTGTCGAGCAGCACCACCACCTTCACCGTTACCGTCCGGCGTGCCGGGCCGCAGCCGACGCTCGCGGTGTCCGGGGCTCAGCCGGTCGTCGCCGGTGACGCGGTCACGGTCGACGGCAGCGGGTTCGCCGCCGGCGAGCGGGTGACGGTGGTTCTGGCCGCCGGCACGACGCGGAGCGTGACGGTCTCGGCGTCCGCGACGGGCACGGTCCGCGCCTCCGTCGCGACGTCGGGGGACACGACCCCGGGCCGGTACGCCGTCAGCGCCACCGGCGCGTCCTCGGGTACGCCGGCGACGGCCACCGTCCAGGTGACCGCGCGTCCGGCGGGCCCGGCCTACCAGCCGCGGGTGTCGCTGCCCACGACGTCCGGACCGCGCGGTATGTCGATCACGGTCGACGGTTCCGGGTTCGCGCCGAACGAGGCGATCACGGTCAGCGTCGGCGACGGTCGTGCGGTCGGCACGGTACGCGCGAACGGCGACGGCGTGGTCTCCGGCGCGACCGTCACCGTTCCGGATTCGGCGCAGCCGGGCGTGACCAGTGTGACGCTGTCCGGCGCCACGTCGGCGACGGCGGTGTCCCGACCGTTCACGGTCACCGGCGCGAAGTAAGCCGGGAACAACACAGTCGGGCGGGCCGTGCTTCACGGCCCGCCCGACACCCGTCCTGGGCCCGCCCGCTCTCGACCCCCAGACCCGCGCGCGTCACGCGTCGTGGTCGTGCGTCACGCGTCGTGGTCGTGCGTCGCGCTTCGTGCGTCGCGGGTCGCGCGGCCGCCGGTCTTGCGTGGCCCTGTCGCCCCGCGCGGCGGGCGAGGGCGCGTCGCCCGTGAGGCACATACCTCAGAGTCATATTCATACCTCTGCGGTATGTCGCTCACCGGTCTGTACGCCTGCCGGCAGCCCGACCCCACCGCTTCCATGCCGCCCCAAATCTGGGGCAGCTCTACAGGGGCCGTGGTCGACCTCGTCACCCGCTCGCAGGTGCCGGAGGCGCGCTCAGGCGGAGCCGCCACCGTGGGCCCTGGCCGGTGAGCCGGACGACCGCCAACGGCTCGACGTCCAGTTGCCGGTACGTCGCCAGCGGCAGTCCCAGGGCGTGCACGACCGCGACCCGGATCACGAGCGGGTGGGTGACGGCCGTGACCCGTCGGCCGAGGCCGCGCTGTTCGTCCAGCCACCGGCCGACGCGCTCGTGCAGGGCGGCGACGGACTCGCCCCCGTGCGGCGCGGCGTCCGGGGTGGACAGCCACTCGCGCAGCGCGTCGGGCTGCGCGACGCCGATCTCCTCCAGCGACCGGCCGGTCCAGTCGCCGTAGTCGCAGTCGGCCAGCGCCGTCTCCACAGCGGGCGCGAGACCGAGGGCGTACGCGGTCTGGACGGCCGCCGCCGCGGGGCTGGACAGGCAGGCGTCCGTGTCGCCCGATGATGCCCGCCGGCCCAGCACGGTGGGGGACAGGGCGAGGGCGGCGCTGCGGCCACCCTCGTCCAGTGCGTCGTCCCCGCCGAACCGGGCCCGCCGCAGGGCGGCGGTGTGACCGTGGGCGACCAGCCGCAGGCTGGTGGCGTTCACCCGGCCAGTCGTGCGTCGGTGACCGCGCGCTGCCGGTGCATCAGGGCGGCGAAGAGCAGGCCGATCCCGGTCCACAGCACCACCTGGGTGCCGAGGGAGGCGAGCCGGAAGCTCCACAGCAGCGTGGCGGGGAAGTCCCCCGGGACCTCCTGGAACGACGGCAGCACCACGTAGGCCACGCCGGTGACCAGCAGGAACCCGCCGACCGCCGCGGCGGCGCGCAGCCACACCGGCGCCTGCTCGCCGACCGACCGGTAGCCCAGCGAACCGGACCAGACCGCCACCAGGCCGAGGACCACCAGCAGCAGGTAGGTGACCGTGCGCTGGTTGATGGTGGCCGGGTCGCCGACGGCCGGCGGGTTCGGCGGGTATTTGAGGAACGGCACGATCACCGCGCCGAGCAGCGCGCCGCCGGCCAGCAGCAGGCCGGACCACCCGTCGTCAACCGTGCGCCGCCGCCGGTTCAGCAGGACGTACGCGGTGGCCAGCAGGCCACCCATCGCGGCCCCGAACAGGGCGGTGGCCAGGAACAGCCCGCCGCGCTGGCCGTTCCTGCTGACCAGAGCGTCCTCGTCGTGCTGGTGCCCCCCGGTGGCGGGTTCGGCGTGTGCCGCCGCCTCCTCGATGGCGATGGCCGCCTCGACGTGGGGTTCGCCGACGACGTAGGCGAACGTTCCGGCGAGCAGGCCGGCCACCAGGCCGGCGAGCAGCCCGCGCAGGAGAACCGTGACGAAGGTGGGTGCGGTGCTGGTGCCGCTCAGTGGCACGGGACACCGAGCAGGTGCCGGCCGTCGTGCATCAGCTCGTGCAGGTACGTCCCGCTGCGCGAGACCGCGCCCTGGTCGAAGGCGACGAGATAGGCCAGCAGGGTGAGCACGGCGACGGTGGCCAGGACCGTCCACAGGAGACGGGTCGGGGCAGCGGGGTGCGCCAGCGGCTGGCTGGACGTGGAACTGGACATGGGTGCACGAACCTCCTCGGGGATGACGCGTCCCCATCGCAAGGCTGCGGACGACCGAGCGTCCTGGCTCGCGGCCCCCGGGGTCGGGGACCGCTCACAGTGGCGCGACCGCGCCGGATTCTCACCGGCTTCCCTCGCGTCGCCGCAGATAGTGGGTCGACCGTATCGGTGCCGGTTCGGTCGGTCAAGCCGACTGCGGTGTCCGAACGCGACGCCGCCCGATGCTCGCACGTCTGCCGTCGCCGACGGATCGACGACGGCAGTCAGCGACGACCGCGACACGCCCGGACCCGACATGTGGGGTGTGACAAACCCAGTCGCCCCTATATATGGTGTCGACCGCAGCTGGTTCGGCCACTCATCCCAGAGTGGCCGAGGCAAGAGGGAACCCGGTGGAATTCCGGGACTGCCCCGCAGCGGTGAGTGGGAACGACAGCCGTCATCAGCACTGGGCCGCCACCTGGCCTGGGAAGCGACGGCCAGTAGGGGACCGGGTGAACCCCGGTCGTGCCCGCGAGTCCGAAGACCTGCCAGCGCGCCGCGTACCCGCATCCGGGTGGGCGGTGGTCCGAGGCCGCGTGGGACGGCCGACGCCTCTCGGATCCGCGCCGCCGGCGTGGCGTCCGCCGGTGTCGGTCTCCTCGTGCCGAGGGCCATCAGGTCCTCAAGCTCGCGAGGAGTGAGTGGTGACAGTTACCGAGGTAGCCGCGGCCGGCGGCGAGACGGCCCTGCGGCGTACGCCGGGGCAGGTCCGCGAACGCGGCGGCGCCAGCGAGCCGGTGGACGTGCGCAGGCTCGTCGCCGAGGTCGAGCGCTGGGCCGACGACCTGCCCGACGTCGACCCGCTGCGGGTGGCGACCCGCACGATCAGCGGCCTGTACGACGGCGCGACGACAGCCGAGCTGGACCGGCTGACCATCCAGACCGCTGCCGAGATGATCGGTACGGAGCCGCAGTACTCGCGCCTCGCCGCCCGGCTGCTGGCCAGCCACATCGACCGGGAGGTACGCCGACAGGGCGTCACCTCGTTCAGCGCGGCGATCCGGACCGGCCACGCGCAGGGGCTGATCGGAGACGAGACCGCCGCGTTCGTCGCCGCGCACGGCAGCTTGCTCGACGACGCCGTCGACGCCGACGGCGACCGCCGCTTCGAGTACTTCGGGCTGCGTACGGTCTACGACCGGTACCTGCTGCGCCACCCCACCAGCCGGCTGGTGCTGGAGAGCCCGCAGTACTGGCTGCTGCGGGTGGCCTGCGGCCTGTCCCGTACGCCGGACGAGGCGGTCGACTTCTACCGGCTGATGTCCAGCCTGGCCTACCTGCCCAGCTCACCGACGCTGTTCAACTCCGGTACCCGGCACACGCAGATGTCCTCGTGCTACCTCGTCGACTCGCCGCGCGACGAGTTGGACTCGATCTACCAGCGCTACGCCCAGGTCGCGAACCTGTCCAAGTTCGCCGGTGGCATCGGCATCGCGTACTCCCGGGTCCGGTCCCGGGGCGCGCTGATCCGCGGCACCAACGGGCAGTCCAACGGGATCGTGCCGTGGCTGCGTACGCTCGACGCGAGCGTCGCCGCGGTCAACCAGGGCGGCCGGCGCAAGGGCGCGGCCTGCGTCTACCTGGAGCCGTGGCATCCGGACATCGAGGAGTTCCTGCAACTGCGGGACAACACCGGCGAGGACGCCCGGCGTACCCACAACCTGAACCTCGCCAACTGGATCCCGGACGAGTTCATGCGCCGGGTCGAGGCCGACGAGGTGTGGTCGCTGTTCGACCCGGACGAGGTTCCCGAGCTGCCCGACCTGTGGGGGGAGCGGTTCGACGCCGCGTACCGGGCGGCCGAGGCGCAGGGCCGCTACGTGCGGCAGGTGCCGGCGCGGGAGCTGTACGGGAAGATGATGCGCACCCTGGCCCAGACCGGCAACGGCTGGATGACCTTCAAGGACGCGGCCAACCGGCTGTGCAACCAGACGGCCGAGCCGGGCAACGTGGTGCACCTGTCCAACCTGTGCACCGAGATCATCGAGGTGTCCAGCGACGCCGAGACCGCGGTGTGCAACCTCGGCTCGGTGAACGTCGCCGCCCACCTGACCGGGAGCGGCATCGACTGGCCGCGACTGCGCGCCACGGTCCGGACCGCGGTGACGTTCCTCGACCGGGTCATCGACATCAACTACTACCCGACATCGCAGGCGGCGGCGAGCAACCCCCGTTGGCGGCCGGTCGGGCTCGGGCTGATGGGCCTGCAGGACGTGTTCTTCGCACTGCGGCTGCCGTTCGACTCGCCGGCCGCGCGGGAGCTGTCCACCCGGATCAGCGAGGAGCTGTACCTGACCGCGCTGGAGACCTCCGCCGACCTGGCGCGTGAGTTCGGCGCCCATCCGGCGTACGCGCAGACCCGGGCCGCGCGGGGCCAGCTCCAACCCGACCTGTGGGGTGTCGAGGGTACGCAGACCGCGCGCTGGGCCGCGCTGCGCCAGCGGGTCGGGGAGTACGGGCTGCGCAACTCGCTGCTGGTGGCGGTCGCGCCGACCGCGACCATCGCCTCGATCGCCGGGTGTTACGAGTGCATCGAGCCGCAGGTTTCGAACCTGTTCAAGCGCGAGACCCTGTCCGGGGAGTTCCTCCAGGTCAACACGGCCCTGGTCCGCGAGCTGAAGGCGCGTGGCCTGTGGACCGAGCAGGTCCGGTCGGCGATCCGGCGCGCGGAGGGGTCGGTGCAGGACGTCGTGGAACTCCCGGCCGACGTACGGGAGCTGTTCCGCACCGCGTGGGAGCTGCCGCAGCGGGCGCTGATCGACCTGGCCGCCGCCCGCGCCCCGTTCATCGACCAGTCCCAGTCGCTGAACCTGTTCCTGGCCTCGCCCACCATCGGCAAGCTCTCCTCGATGTACCTGTACGCCTGGAAGACCGGGCTGAAGACCACCTACTACCTGCGCTCCCGTCCCGCCACGCGCATCCAGCAGGCCACCGTCACGCCCGCCGCCGTCGCCCTCGTCACGCCGTCGACGAGCGACGCCGAGGCGCTGGCCTGCTCGCTGGAGAACCCCGAGTCGTGCGAGGCGTGCCAGTGACCGCGTCCGACACCACCGCCGACACCACCGCCGACGCGAGGACCACGCACATGCTGCTCGACCCCGGGATGGATCTCACTCTCCGCCCGATGCGCTACCCGCACTTCTTCGACCGGTTCCGCGCCGCCATCCGCAACACCTGGACGGTCGAGGAGGTCGACCTGCACGCCGACCTCGCCGATCTGGACAGGCTGTCGCCGGCCGAGCGGCACCTGGTCAGCCGCCTCGTCGCGTTCTTCGCCACCGGCGACACGATCGTCGCCAACAACCTCGTGCTCAACCTGTACCAGCACGTCAACAGCCCGGAAGGCCGCCTCTACCTGTCGCGGCAGCTGTTCGAGGAGGCCGTGCACGTCCAGTTCTACCTCAACCTGCTCGACACGTACGTGCCCGACGAGACCGAGCGGTTCGCCGCCTTCGCCGCCATCGAGAACATCCCCTCGATCCGCCGCAAGGCCGAGTTCTGCTTCCGCTGGATCGACTCGCTGGGGGAGTTGCGCGAGCTGCGGACCCGGGACGACCGGCGCGCGTTCCTGCTCAACCTCATCTGCTTCGCCGCCTGCATCGAGGGATTGTTCTTCTACGGCGCGTTCGCGTACGTCTACTTCCTGCGCTCCCGCGGCCTGCTGCACGGCCTGGCCTCCGGCACCAACTGGGTCTTCCGCGACGAGTCAATGCACATGGCGTTCGCATTCGACGTGGTGGACACCGTGCGTGCCGAGGAGCCCGACCTGTTCGACGACGATCTCGCCGACCAGGTTCGCCAGATGCTCACCGAGGCCGTCGAGTGCGAGGTCCAGTTCGCCGAGGACCTGGTGGGTCAGGGCGTGCCCGGTCTCACCCTGGTGGACATGCGGGAGTATCTCCAGCACGTCGCCGACCGCCGTCTCGTCCAGCTCGGGATCGCCCCGCACTACGGGTCCGCCAACCCGTTCGCCTTCATGGAGTTGCAGGACGTCCAGGAGCTGTCCAACTTCTTCGAGCGGCGGGTGTCGGCGTACCAGGTGGGAGTGACCGGGACGGTGGCCTTCGACGACGACTTCTAGGACCCCCACCCCACCCCCTCCCCACCCCGTCGACCAGGAAGTTGCTGCTCCCCTATCGGCGTGTCAGGGGCACCAAATTCATGATCAACGTCGGCGGCGGGCGAGGTGGGGATGGGGTGGGGGTGTTCTTGGGGGTGGAGTGACCCTCAGGCGGGGGAGCAGGTCGGGGTGATGGTCGGCGGACTGGCGGTGGCGCTCGTGCTGAGGTAGCCAGCGGTGGTCGACGTTCCCGGCGCGAGCTGCCCGTTGTAGGCGGCGTTCGCGACGGTCACCTGGTTGCCCGTCTGGGTGAGGGTGCCGTTCCAGACCTGTGACACCGTCTGCCCACTGGGGAGGGTGAAGGTGACCCGCCACCCGTCGAGCGACGAGGCCCCGGAGTTGGTGACCGTGAGCCGCCCTTCGAATCCGCCCTGCCACGTGTTGACCACGGTGTTGGTCACCGCGCAGGACTGCCCAGCCGGGACCGTCGGCGTCGGCGTCGGCGTCGGCGTGGGGGTGGGCGTCGGCGTCGGGGTGGGCGTCGGCGTCGACGTCGCGGTGGGGGTCGGGGTGGGCGTCGTGGTGCCGCCGGCCTGGAACTGCCACCAGTTGAAGTTGAACAGGTTGCCGCTGCCGCCGGTGAAGCGCAGGTACAGGTCCTGAGTCCCGGTGGCGCCGCTGACCGGGCAGGAGATGGTCTGCCAGGTCTGCCACCCGCCGGTGCCCGGCACCGCGCAGCTGCCCACCCGGGTGCCGGTGGGGCTACCGAGGCGCAGTTCGATCGTGCCACCGGACGTGGCCGAGGCGACCCGGGCGGAGAAGGACGTCGCGCCCGTACCGAAGCCCACGCCCTTGACCTTGATGTAGTCCCCGTTCTCGATGAACCCGACGTTCATCCCGCCCTCGCTGGCCGGCTCGGTCTCGATGCCGGAGCCCCAGGCGATGGTCTCGGCCTCCTGCCGCCCGTACGGGTTCAGGGTGCCGATCTGGGGGGCGCCCGTCGTGGTCATGTTGATCGTCGGGATGGTGCCGTTGGTGTTGTAGGTGAACTTCTCCACGGCCACCGAGCGGGTGTAGCCGCCGCCACCGGGCAACGCTCCGTTGTGGTAGAAGAAGTACGAGCCGCCGTTGAAGTCGATGACTCCGGGGTGGTTGGTGAAGCTCGCGCCCTGGCGGGGCATGACCGTCCCGCGGTAGGTCCAGGGGCCGGTCGGGCCGGTCGCGGTCGAGTAACCGATGAACTCGGAGCAGCATTCCGCCGCGAACACGTTGTAGTAGATACCGTTGCGCTTGTAGACCCACGGGCCCTCTTCGTAGAGGGTCGGCCGGCTCGCGTTCCCCGTCCGGGTGCCGAACCCGGCGGTGGTGAGCGGAATCTTGGTGGCGCTGCCGCTGTAGGAGATCATGTCCGCGTTCAGCCGGACGTACCACAGGTTCGGGTTGCCCCAGTACAGGTACGCCTGGCCGTCGTCGTCGATGAAGACGGTGGGGTCGATCTCGCCGTTGCCCACCAGCGGACGGCCGATGGCGTCCCGGAACGGCCCGGTGGGGCTGTCGGCGACCGCGACGCCGATGGCCATCGAGTTGGTCGCCCGGGCGGTCACCGGCACGTACCAGTAGAACTTGCCGTTGCGGGCGACGACCTGGCCGGCCCACGCGTTGGCGCTCGCCCAGCTGAAGGTGCTGAGACTCAGGGGCGAGCCGTGGTCGGTCCAGTTGACCATGTCGGCCGACGACCACACCCGCCAGTCCTTCATCGTGAAGTACGTGGAGCCGTCCTCGTCGTGGCCGGTGTAGAGGTAGACCCGTCCGTTGTGCACCAGGGGAGCCGGGTCGGCGGTGTAGATGTGCTGGACGATGGGGTTGTCCGCGTGGGCGGCCGTGGCCGGCGTCAGCGTCGAGATGAGCAGCAGGCTCACGAGCCAGGCGACGCCGCTCCGGAGCCGGTTCTTCGTCCGTGGTGGCGGTGTGGGGTGCATCGGTACCTCCAGGGTGGGTCACGACGGGCGGGCACGGTTCGCCGCTCTCGCTGGCGGGTGCCGCGTGTCGTCGCGGGTCGCTTCGGGACCTCGGTGGTGGCCGTGCCGCGAGAGCGGCAGGAGGGATCGGGGGTCCACCGTGGCTCCCGCGCGCGGCGTCCCGCCGTTGTCAACGGCGGTGGTCAACGTCCCTGAGGGAGGCCCGGACACCCGCCAGCGGGCGTTGGTCATGCGCGACTCCATCGACCTCGGCGGATCGAGTGGAGCGGTGAAGCGTGCCCTTCGCCTCTGCGGCCCGAGGGTAGTCTGTTATCGCTAACATTCTCAAGCGATGGATGCATCTGGATTTCCGCGCCGCCGTCGCGGGCGGGTTGGACCGGGGTCGCCAACGTCCGGCGACCGGGTCGTCAGTGCTGCTGCGCCGGGTCGTCAGCGCTGCAGCCGCGTCGGGCTACCCGGCCCGCTGCGCCGGACGAGCCACGCCTCGGTGATGTGCGTGAACATCGCCTGTGCGGCGCCGTCGGGGTCGTGGGCGGCGATGCGCTCGTAGATGCGCCGGTGCCCCTGGTTCGACGCCACGCACATGGCCCGCTCCGGCTGGCCCATGTAGCGCGCGGTGTTGACGACCTGGCTCTCCAGGGACCGGACGACGCCCCGGGCGATGCGGTTGCCCGACGCCTGCATGACCGTGTCGTGGAAGGCGCGGTCGTGCTCCTGGTAGGTGACGTGGTCGTCCACCAGCTCGTCCATCCGGTCCACCAGGGCCCGCAGCCGGTCGACGGTCTCCTCGTCGGCGAGCCGCGCGGCCACGTTGGCCATGTCGGACTCCAGCACCCGCCGGGTGACCACCAGGTCGTCGAGGATCGCCAGGGTGTCGTCCTCGGCGATGGTCGCCGCGAGGACGAGTTCGTCGAGCATGTCCCACGCCGAGGGCGGGGTGACCAGCGTTCCGCTGCCCTGGCGGACCTGCACGAGCCCCTTCTCCTGCAGGATCTTCACCGCTTCCCGGATGACCGTCCGGCTCACCGAGAAGGTCTCGCAGAGCACCGGCTCGGGGGGCAGCGGTGTTCCCGAGGGGTGAACTCCCTGGACGATCCGGGTCACCAGCTCGGCGGTGATCGCCTGAGCCAGGTTGGCCGGGCGACGGGCCCAGGTCGGTGCCGCCCCGCCGTTGACGGTCGACTGGTTCGATGTCGTCACGTTCACCTCCGCGTAGCCGCGGGAGCGGGCCCACGAGTCCGCCCCCAGTGTACGGGCAACCGTTGACGTCAGACGTCATACGAGTTACGTTCTCGTCAATCTTGCATCGACGGCCGGTCCCTCGGCCACTCCCCATATGAAGGTGAGCAACGATGAAGCAACGAGCAGTGTGGTCCGCGGTCCTCGTTGCAGGGCTGGCCCTGACTGGCTGTGGAAGCGCGACAGGTTCGGGTTCATCGTCCGGAGGCTCGGACAAGAAGTTGGTCGTCTGGGACTGGAAGTCCGGCGAGGCCAGCTCCGCGCAGTACGTGGAGAAGGCCAAGGCCGACTTCGCCAAGAAGCACAAGGACGTCAAGGTCGAGTTCGTGGCCCAGCCGTTCGATCAGTACTACACGCTGCTGGGCGCGGCCATCCAGTCGGGCAAGGGGCCGGACGTCATCCTGTTCAACGGTGGCGGTCAGATCCGCGACCGGGTGGACTCGCTCCAGCCGCTCGACGAGTACGTGAGCGAGGACCGGCAGCGGCTGGCCGGCTGGGAGGCGTTCGCCAAGGACGGCAAGACCTACGCCGCTCCGGTGACCCTGCAGGGCCACCCGATCTACTACAACAAGGCGCTCTACGAGCGTGCCGGCCTCGACCCGGCGAAGCCGGCCACGACGTGGCAGGAGTTCATCGCCAACTGCGCCACCATCACCAAGGCCACCGGCGCCAAGTGCTTCGCCGTCGGCAACAAGGAGGGCATCGGCATCCAGTTCTTCCTGTCGGCCCTGGCGTCGGGCGTCCTCACCCCGCAGGAGTACGACAACTGGATCGCCGGCAAGCGCGACTGGAACTCGCCGAACGTGAAGCGGATCTTCGAGCTGTGGAAGGAGACCGGCACCGCGAAGCTGAACAACGACGGAGCCAACTCCACCGCGATGTTCAACGACGCCTTCGCCGTCTTCCAGTCCGGTAAGGCCGCCCACATCATCGGTCTGATGTCGGACATCGGGCACTGGAAGGACTTCAACGAGTTCATCACGCCGGAGAAGCTCGGCGTCATGATGGCCCCGACCGTGACCAGTGGTGCCACCCCGAGCCTGCCGTACGACGGCGGTATCGGTTACGCGGTCGCGAAGTGGACCAAGGACCCGAAGGTGGCCGCCGACCTGGTGCGCTCGCTGACCTCCACCGACGCCCTGAAGGCGTTCTACGCCAACGCCGGCGCGATCACGGCCGACACGACCATCGACGTGTCGCAGGCTGGGCCGGCCGTCACCACGATCGTCGGCGCGCTCAAGACCGGCAAGCCGGCGCCGCACGTGGCGCTCTCCTCGAAGGCGCTCGACCTGATGGGCAGGCTCTCCCAGCAGCTGCTCAGCGGGTCGATCAGTGTCGACGAGGTCGTGAAGCAGATGGCCGCCGTGGACACGGCGGGCTGATCTCGTGTCGATCGGTAAGTCGCTCTCGTCGGTCCGTTCGGCCTCGGCCGGGCGGACCGACGGGTTGCCACCCGTACCATCGCCGTCTCGTGGCCGCGCCGTTTCCCGGCGCGCCGCCAGCGGCCGTCGCGCCGAGCTGCTCGCGCCCTTCGTGCTGGTCGCCCCGGCCGTCCTGATCCTCGTGCTGCTGCGGCTGTGGCCGCTGCTACTCGGCGTCAACTTCTCCTTCACCGGCGACGGCGACCGCGACGGGGCGATGGTCGGCTTCGACAACTACGTCGACCTGCTCCACGATCCGCTGTTCCAACAGGCGCTGCGCAACGTGGGGCTGCTGGTGCTGCTCCTGCCGGTGGCGGTGGCCATCCCGGGCCTGCTCGCCACGTTCATCTACCTGCGCGTGCCGGGGCACCGGTTCTACCGCAGCGTCTACTTCTTCCCGGCCGTGCTGTCTCCGGTCATCGTCGGCGCGATCTTCAACCTGCTGCTCTCGTTTGACGGTCCTGTCAACGTTGTCCTGTCCTCGGTGGGCATCGGGCCGGTGGACTGGCTCGGTGATCCGGACGTCGCCATGTTCGCGGTCGTCGGCGTACACGTGTGGGCGACCTTCGGCATGGCCCTGGTCGTGTTCCTCGCGGGCTTCGCGACCCTGGACTCCGCGCTGCTGGACGCCGCGCGGGTGGACGGCGCGTCACTGGCCCAGGTCATCTGGCACGTGATCATCCCCAGCCTCTCCCGCACCATCCAGTTCGTCTTCGTGACCACGATGATCGGGATGCTGACGTCCATGTTCGGCCTGCTCTACGTCATGACCAGTGGCGGCCCGGAGGGCTCGACGTACCTGCCGGAGTACTACATCTGGATCCAGCAGGGGCAGATGAACCGGCCGGCGCTCGCGTCGGCCGCGTCCACCGTCCTCTTCGTCATCATGCTCGTCGTCGGGCTGGTGCAACTCAAGCTGCTCCGACGAGCGGGGAGGGAAGACTGATGTCCCGCGTCCGACTGGGCAGATGGTTGCTCGTGATCCCGATGGGGCTCCTCGCGCTCGCGACGATCTACCCGCTGCTGTTCACCGCGAACGTCGCCATGAAGACCCGCCGGGAGTACATTCTCGACCGGTTCTCCCTGGCGGACGCGCTGCGCTTCGAGAACATCACCACCGCTTGGACCAGCGTCGGCATGGGCCGCTACGCCGCCAACTCGGTCCTCGTGGTGGCCTGCTCGGTGTTCCTGCTGCTGCTGTTCGGGTCGATGGCCGGCTTCGCGCTGAGCCAACTGCGCTTCCGGGGCTCGACGGCGCTGTTCATCGGCTGCCTCGCGGCGCTCTTCATCCCCTTCCAGGTGATCATGGTGCCGCTGGCCCGGGTCATGGCGGACAGCGGTCTCGTCGACACGTACCCGGGGCTGATCCTCGCGTACGTCGCGCAGTTCCTGCCCTTCACGGTCTTCCTGATGACCAGCTACTACAAGACCATCCCGGCGGAGATCGTCGACGCGGCCCGGATCGACGGCAACACCGTGTACGGCGTCTACCGGCGGATCATGCTGCCGCTGGGCGCTCCGGCGCTGCTCTCGGTCGGCATCCTCAACACGCTGTTCTGCTGGAACGACGTGCTCATCTCGCTGCTGCTGATGCCGTCGGCCGACCACCGCACCCTCATGGTCGGGGTGACCTCGCTGCGGGGGCAGTACTCCGAGGACATTCCGACGTTCGCCTCCGGGGTGCTCATCGCCGCGATCCCCGTCCTGGCGGTCTACCTGTTCCTTCAGCGCCAGATCGCCGACGGCGTCTCCGCTGGTTCCACGAAAGGCTGACATGCGCATCACCGGGTATCGAACCCTGACGACGGTCCAGGAGTGGGGCCGGCCCGTCGGCGACGCCAACGGCGTGTTCCCCGACGGCGTCACGACGGTGCCGATCACCATCGTCGAGACCGACGGGGGGATCAGCGGCGTCGGCCTGGGCCCGCACGTGGAGATCGACAAGATCTTCCCGGCCATCGAGGGGGAAGATCCCCGCGCGGTGACCAGCCTGTACGACCGGATGCTCCGGCACACCTTCAAGGCCGGTCACGGCGGGCTGGTGTTCGGGACGATCGGCGCACTGGACACGGCCCTGTGGGACATCAAGGCGCAGCTCGCCGGTGAGCCGCTCTGGCGGCTGCTCGGCGGGCGGGACCGACGCGTCCCGGCCTACGCGTCCGGCCTCGACATCGGTCTGACCGACGACGAGCTGGTCGCGGAGTACGAGGTCTACGCGGAGTACGGCCTGCGTGCCGCGAAGCTCAAGGGCGGCCTCGACATCGAGCGGGACCGGCACCGGCTCGCGCTGGTGCGGGAGGTGCTGACCGAGGCGGGCCACGGCCGGCGGCCCGGTCTGATGCTCGACGTCAACGAGGCGTGGTCGCGCAAGCAGGCCGTCCGGCACGTGGCCGAGCTGGAACGCACCCTCGATCTGATCTGGATCGAGGAGCCGGTCCGCCGCTGGGACGCCGAGGGTCTGGCCGCCGTCGGCCGGGGCGTCCGAGCGTCGATCGCCACCGGCGAGAACCTCACCGGGCTGGAGCAGTACCGCCCGCTGATCGGGGCGGGCGCGGTCGACATCGTCCAGATGGCCGCCGTCTGGGGTGTCACCCACTTCCTGCGGGTGGCGGCCCTGGCGCATGCCCATGACCTGCCGGTCAGCCCCATCGGCAACATCCCGGTCGGGCTGCTGCACGCCGCTACCTCGGTGCCGAACCACCTGGTCAGCGAACTACAGGATCTGCGGCCGCCGGCGGGCATCGGCCTCGACCTGCACGTCGAGGACGGCGCCTTCATTCTCGGCGACACACCGGGCCTGGGCATCCGGGTCGACGAGGCGGCGATCGCGGCGGCCGGACAGCGGACCGGTAGCCCGGCCGCCGGCAGCCCGAACGTCCGACCGGAGCGGGCCGGCAAGCGCCTGTTGTCGGTGGCCGAGCAGATGCCCACCGTCGGGCCGGTCCCGGTCGAGGCCCTGCTCGCCGATGCCGTCGGGTCCCAGAACGACGTGGCACCCCTGCGGCACTGAGCCGGCCCGCCCGCAAGCGACCACTGGACCAGGATTGGTCGGATGATTACCGTGTCGATGGCGCCGACACGACGGATGCGGATCTGGCCGCCCCTGGCATACGCACCCGTACGAACCAACGACGTGGAGACGGAGCAGCAGTGAAAGCAGTTGTCTACCGGGGTGCGCGTGATCTCGGGATCGAAGACCGTGCCCCAGAACCGCCGGGCCCCGGCCAGGTGCGGATCGCGGTGGCGTACACCGGGATCTGCGGCACGGACCTGCACATCTTCCACGGCGACATGGACGCCCGGGTGGGCGCGTCGGCGGTGCTTGGACACGAGATGTCGGGCCGGGTCGCCGCGCTGGGCGACGGCGTCACCGGGCTGACCGTCGGGCAGCCCGTCACCGTGATGCCGACCCGTGCCTGCGGGCAGTGTGCGGCGTGCCGCCGCGGCAATTCGCACATCTGCCACGCGATGGACTTCCTCGGCATCGACTCGCCCGGCGCGATGCAGTCGTCGTGGACGGTGCCGGCCGAGTTGGTGCTTCCACTCCCCGACGATCTGCCGCTGGACCACGCGGCGCTCGTCGAGCCGGTCGCGGTGGCGGTGCACGACGTCGGACGGGCGAAGGTGGCGTCCGGAGAGCACGTGGTCGTCGTCGGCGGCGGTCCGGTGGGCGTCCTCATCGCGGCCGTCGCCCGGGCGCGTGGGGCCCAGGTCCTGCTCGTCGAACCGGACGGCTTCCGGCGCGGGGTCGCGTCGGGGATCGGGATCGAGGCCGTGGATCCGGGGCCGACCGATGTGGTGGCGCTCGTCAACGAGCGGACCGGGGGCGCGGGCGCGGACGTCGCGTTCGAGGTGTCCGGTTCCGCCGCCGGGGTCGGCACGGCCGTGGATGTGCTGACCACCCGGGGCCGGCTGGTGATGGTGGCGATCCACCCGCAGCCGCGTCCGGTGAACCTGCACCGGTTCTTCTGGCGCGAGCTGGAGCTGCTGGGCGCGCGGCTGTACCAGCGCGAGGACGTGGTGGAGGCGATCCGGCTGGTCGCGGCGGGCGTCATCCCGGCCCGGGAGCTGATCTCCCGGGTGCTGCCCGTGGCCGGTGTCACGGACGCGTTCACGGCTCTGGAGGGTGGCGGCGGCGTCATGAAGGTGCTGCTCGACTGGCGGGAGGAGGGCCGATGAGCGCCCTGTTCGACCTGACGGGACGTACCGCGTTGGTGACCGGCGCCCGGCGGGGGATCGGCCTGGCGATGGCGGAGGCCCTGGCGGTGGCCGGCGCGGACATCATCGGGGTGTCGGCGCAGTTGGAGTCCGAGGGCAGTGCGGTGCAGCAACGGGTCGAGGCGGCCGGTCGCCGGTTCACCGGCATCCGGACGGACCTGGGCGACCGGGCCGCGGTGTACCGGTTGGCCGAGGAGGCCGCGGCGGTGGCGCCGGTGGACATCCTGGTGAACAACGGCGGCACGATCGCCCGGGCGCCGGCCGCCGAGCACCCCGACGAGATGTGGGACCGGGTGTTGCAGGTGAACCTGTCCAGCCAGTTCGTGTTGAGCCGGGAGATCGGTCGGCGGATGGTCGACCGGGGCCGCGGAAAGATCATTTTTACCGCCTCGCTGCTGAGCTTCCAGGGCGGCATCAACGTCGCGAGCTACACCGCGGCGAAGTCCGGCCTCGCCGGGCTGACCAGAGCCCTGTCCAACGAGTGGGCGGGCCGAGGGGTGAACGTCAACGCGATCGCGCCCGGCTACATCGCCACCGACAACACCCAGGCGCTCCGCGACGACCCCGCGCGCAACGACGCGATCGTGGGCCGGATCCCGGCCGGCCGGTGGGGACGCGCCGACGACCTGGCCGGCGCCACAGTGTTCCTGGCCGCCGCGGCCTCGGACTACGTGCACGGCACCGTCCTGCCCGTCGACGGCGGGTGGTTGGGCCGATGACGCAGCAGACCTCGCCGGCCGGCCGCCCCGGCATCGTCGACGCGCACCACCACCTCTGGGTCCGTGCGCGACACCCGCAGCCCTGGATCGACCCGGACACGATGGCGGCGATCGACAACGACTTCACCCCGGCGGATCTCGCCCCGGCGGCGCGGGCCGCGGGCGTCACCGAGACCGTCGTCGTGCAGTCCATCGCCTCCGTGACGGAGACGGAGCACCTGCTGGGCATCGCGGCCGACGACCCGCTCATCAGCGGGGTCGTCGGCTGGGTCAACCTCACCGCCGACGACATCGACGAGCGCCTCGACCGGCTCCGCACGGCACGCGGCGGAGAGCGGTTGGTCGGCATCCGGCACCTGGTCCAGTCCGAACCCGACCCGGCGTACCTCGACCGACACGACGTCCGGCGGGGCATCGCGGCGGTCGGCGCGGCCGGTCTCGCCTACGATCTGCTGGTCCGCGACCACCAACTGCCGGCGGCCACCCGGCTCGTCCGCGACCTGCCCGAGGTGTCGTTCGTCCTGGACCACCTCGCCAAACCGGCGCTCGGCACGGGGAGCCTCGGCGACTGGCCGGCCAACCTGCGGGCGCTCGCCGCCCAACCGAACGTCACCGCGAAGCTCTCCGGTCTGGTGACCGAGGTGGACGGATCATCCTGGACGGCCGACGACCTGCGGCCCGCCGTCGACCACGCGCTCGACGCGTTCGGACCGGCCCGGCTCATGTTCGGCTCGGACTGGCCGGTGTGCCTGCTCGCCAGCTCCTACACCCGGTGGGTCGCCGTGCTCGCCGACCTGGTGGCACCACTCGGTGACGAGGAGCAGGCGGCGATCTGGCGGGAGACCGCCCACCGCGCGTACCGGCTGGAGGCGTCATGACGGACCGAGCGCTGCCCCGCCGGCCGGCGATCCGCCTCACCACGCTGGGCTTCGGCGCGGCGCAGGGCGGCAACCTGTTCCGGGCGACGTCCGACGACGAGTTCGCCGCGGCCGTCGACACCGCCTGGGCCGCCGGCATCCGGTACTTCGACACCGCGCCGCACTACGGCCTCGGCCTGTCCGAACGGCGGCTGGGCGCCGCGCTGCGGTCCCGGCCGCGCGACGAGTACGTGGTCTCGACGAAGGTCGGGCGGCTGCTCGTACCCTCGCCGGAGACCGCGGGGGAGCGTGATTCGCAGGGCTTCGACGTGCCGGCCGACCTGCGGCGGGTCTGGGACTTCAGCCGCGACGGCGTACGCCGGTCGTTGGAGGCCAGCCTGGAACGCACCGGCCTGGACCGCGTGGACGTGGTGTACCTGCACGACCCGGACGAGCACTGGGAGCAGGCCGCGTCCGAGGCGGTACCCGCGCTGGTGGAGCTGCGCGACCAGGGCGTCATCGGCGCGATCGGGGCCGGCATGAACCAGTCGGCGATGCTGGCCCGGTTCGTCGCGGAGACCGACATCGACGTGGTCATGTGCGCCGGCCGGTACACCCTTCTCGAACAGGGCGCGCTCGACGACCTGCTGCCCGCCGCGCAGGCCCGTGGGGTCGGCGTGGTCATCGCCGGGGTCTACAACTCGGGGCTGCTGGCCCGCGACCAGCCACCGGCCGACGCGGTCTACAACTATCAGCAGGCGCCGCCGGAGCTGATCGAGCGGGCGCGGCGGATCGCGGCGGTCTGTCAGGCGTACGGCGTCACCCTGCCGCAGGCGGCGTTGGCGTTCGTCCGCCGGCATCCGGCCGTGGTCTCGACCGTGGTCGGCCTGCGCGACGCAGCCCAGGTGACCGAGACCCTGCGCCGGTCGGACGCGGACGTGCCGGAGCAGCTCTGGGCGGCGCTGCGCGACGCCGGGCTGCTCGGCGGGTGACGACCCACAGTTGAACGCGGTGCGCCGGCCACCCGATCCGAGGATCGGGTGGCCGGCGCCCTGTCGCAGCTACCTACCGTCCGGTCGTTAGACCGCGCTGAACCGCCACTGCTGGTTGGTGGCGCTGTGGCAGCCCCACTGCAGCAGCCGGGCCCCGTCGGCCGTCGAGGCGCCGTTGACGTCCAGGCAGAGCCCGCTCAGCGCGCTCTTGACCGTGTAGATCCCGGCGGTGCCGGTCGCCGTCACGGTGAACTTCTGCTGGTTGGCGTTGGTGCAGGTGCTGTGTTGCAGGAAGGCGCCCTGTGCGGTGGACCCGCCGGTGACGTCCAGGCACTTGCCGCTGTGCACCGCCTTGAGGTAGACGGCGCCGCCACCAGCGTCCACCGCCTGCCACTTCTGGTTGTTACCGCCGGTGGCCGCCCACTGCACGACCTGGGCGCCGTCGGCGGTGGAGTTGCCACTGACGTCCATCAGCTTGCCGCTGTGCTGCGCCGTGAGGGTCCAGGTGCGGCCGGCGATCCCTCCGCCGTCGGTGCCGGGGACCCCCACGCCGTTGCCACCGAAGGTGAACGCGTCGAGGTCGAACCAGTTGGACGAGCTGCCCTTGAACACCATGTAGAGCGTGTGCGTCCCGGACAGGGCCGCGACGCTCACCGCCGGCGTGGACTGGTAGTTGTCCCAGCCGCCGGTGCTGGGCACCGTCGTGGTGGCCAGCAGCGTGCCGGTCGGCGAGTCGGCCCGCAGCTCGATGGAACCCCCACCGCTCGGTGACGAGAGCCGGTAGCTGACGGTGCTGATGCCCGACAGGCTCATCGGGTTGAACGCCACCCAGTCGTTGTTGGAGATGTCACCGACGCGCTTGCCGCTCTCCGCGGCGGCCTGGTCGACGATCCGCACGCCGGACTGGCTGCTGAAGTACTCGGCCTGCTTGTGCTTGGGTTGCAGGATCGCCTGCGCGTAGCCGGTCAGCGGCGCCGCGCCACCCGAGCCACCGTTGTCGGTGTAGCGGGCGTTGAGCACGTAGTACAGGTTCGCGCCCTCGGGGTGCCCACCGAGCAGGTCGGTGGAGATGGTGCCCGAACAGCCCGGGTACTCGGTGGTCTCGTGCGCGTGGTCGTCGTGACCGAGTGCCGGGTTGACGAACACCTTGGTGCAGTCGATGGCCGCGCCGCCGGGGTCGGAGACACTGACCGTGTACGAGACCTTGTCGCCGAAGTTCAGCATGCCGCCGTTGGGCGGCACCGTGATGGTGACGACCGGGGCGGTGTTGCCGACGGTGATCTGCACATTGGCGAAGCCGGTCTTGCCGGTGTTGTCGGTGACCTTCAGCTGCGCGGTGTAGTTGCCGTTGGTGGTGTAGGTGTGTGCCGGGTTGGCTGCCGTGGACGTGCCGCCGTCACCGAAGGTCCACTGGTAGCTGAGGGTGTTACCGGCGTCCGGGTCCGCCGTGCCGGCGCTGCTGAACTGGACGGTCAGCGGGGCGCTACCGCTGGTGGGCGTGCCGACGGCCTTCGCGATCGGTGAGCGTCCACCCTGGATGTAGTCGATGCGGTAGAGCCCGGAGTCGTTGTTGCCGCCGCCGAAGTTGGAGCCCCACTCCAGCAGGTACAGCGAGCCGTCCGGGCCGAACTCCATGTCCATCGGCTTGTTGAAGTTGCCGCCGGGCATGAACGAGTTGGTCCGGGTGACCGCCGTCGACGAGTCGAAGTGCGTCTCCTTGATGTAGTTGCGCGACCACTCGTAGAAGAAGTGCACGCCGTCGTAGTAGGCCGGGAACTTCGTCGCCGAGGGGTTCGCCGCGTTGTAGCGGTAGACCGGCCCACCCATCGGCGCCGACCCGCCGGAGCCCAGCTCCGGGAAGGTCGTCGAGGCGGGATAGCCGTACCACATGTTGGGCGCGACGATCGGCTTGAGGTTGACCAGGCCGGTGTTGTTGGGCGAGTTGTTGACCGGGGCGTTGCAGTTGAACTTCGACCCGACGACGCCGGTGTCCGGGTTGAACGGCGCGTACGGCTGGTTGTCGCCGTGGCAGAAGGGCCAGCCGTAGTTGCCGGCGGCCTTGATCACGTTGAGCTCGACGAGCCCCTCGGGGCCCCGGTTGGTCGTCGGAGGGTTGCGGTCGGGGCCGTAGTCGGCCAGGTAGACCCAGCCGGTGGACGGGTCGATCGAGAAGCGGAACGGGTTGCGGAAGCCCATGGCGTAGACCTCGGGTCGGGTCTGCGCCGTGCCCTGGGGGTAGAGGTTGCCCGTCGGGATGGTGTAGCCACCGCTGGCCGACGGCCGGATGCGCAGCAGCTTGCCGCGCAGGTCGTTGGTGTTGCCGGCGGATCGGGCGGCGTCCAGGTTGGCCTTGCCCGACCGCCAGTCCAGCGGGGCGTAGCCCTGCCAGTTGGGGTCGAGGTTGGGCGGGGTGTCGTCGCCGGTGCCGATGTAGAGGTTGCCGTCCGGGCCGAACTCGATGTAGCCGCCGGTGTGGCCGGGCTCGGCGAAGGTCCGGTCGCGGGTCGCCGGGATGTCGATGATCCGGGCCTCGCTGGCCAGGTTCAGGGTGTCACCGGTGAGCGTGTAGCGGGAGACCCGGTTGACGTCGGTCGTGCTGCTCGCCGGCGAATGGTAGACGTACACGTACCCGTTGCTGGCGAATGCCGGATCCAGCGCGACGCCGGTGAGGCCGTCCTCACCGCCGGTGTAGACGCTCAGCGTGGCGGCGGTGACGGTGCTGTTCGTGCTCGGCTTGAAGAGCTTGACCTGTCCGCCGCGCTGGACGTAGAGCACGCGGCCGTCGGGCAGCACCGCCAGCGCCATCGGGTCGGCGGTGTTGTCGTCCAGGGTGCGCTTCTCGAAGTTGCTCCAGACGGTGCCGCCGCAGTCCCCGGGCTGGTTGCCGGCGGCCCACTTGACGCCACCGAGGACGTGGTTGCGGAAGTTCGTCTCGCTGTACGACTCGATCGCGTGGCCCATCGCGGTGGCCCACACCCGGCCGCCACCGGCGTTGCGACACCACGAGATCGGGTGGTCCGGGCCCATGGCCCGGGAGCCCGGGTTGTACGTGCGCTCGTCGGCGGTCACCAGGACGTGCACGTTGCCACGCGGGTTGGAGTCGAAGTTGTACCACTCCTCGCTGCGGTTCCAGCGGTCCGGCAGACCGGTCGTCGACGGGTGCTGCTTGTCGGCGACGATGGCGGTGCCGGCCAGCACGCCGGGGGAGTGCTCGGGCATGTGGGCGCCGCCGTTGAGGGTCTGGTCCCACCAGGGGTACTCACCCTCGATGCCCATGTCCAGGGCGTTGTGGATGCCCACGATGCCCTTGCCGCTGGCCAGGTAACCCTCCACGGCCTGGCGCTGGGCTGCCGAGGTCCAGACCATGCCGGAGGTCTGGAACATGATGATGACGTCGAAGGTGGCGAGGTTGGCGGGCGTGAAGACACTCGCGTCCTCGGTCGCCACCAGCTCGAAGTTGTTCGCGGCCGCCTGCTGCTGGAACATGGAGATTCCGGCCGGGATCGAGTCGTGCCGGTAGCCGACGGTCTTGGTGAACAACAGGGCGCGGAAGGCCGGGGCGGCCGACGCCGGCGGGGCCAGGCCGAGGGCCAGTAACAGGCCGACGATCATTCCTATGATCATTGTGGGGCGACGCATGCCGTCTCCTAGGTCTGGGCGGGCAACTCCGTTTGCGCGCACGGGTCCGGCGCGCGTCAGGTTGTGCCTGGGCGCGCGTGGGCCACGAATGTGCTGGTCGCGGTCGTCGTGCCGTCCGCCGAAACGGCAGTCAGCCCCGCAGGACGTCACACAGCGTGACGTGGGCTGTGTGTGCGTCCCTGGTCTGCGAGGTCAGGATGGGCTATCCACTGATAGGTGTCAATGTAACGTCGAGCGTCTGATGTTACCTCCGAGTAGGAGTGGTCGGGTCTGAGCCGCCTGAGCCGGCAGTCGAGCCGATCGAGTGCCGGGCCTGGCAGTCGCCGCAGATCGAGGATTGCGGACCCGCATCCAAACATCTATCTTCATACGTGTGATGTTTCCTCGATGTCAAGGAAATGTTTGCACCATAAAAACGCAAGTTCTGCAGCAGCCTGCGAAAGTGCGTCGCTCAGCGCATCGAACGGCCTACCGGCCGCTGTGCCGACCTCGTCGATGACTACTATCTGTAAGGGCTATCGGGATGTCAGACCCACCACCGGCACCGCTGCTGGCCCTGCGGGGCATCGGCAAGTCCTTCCTCGGCGTGCGCGTCCTCGACGGTGTCGACCTCGACGTGGCGCCGGGCGAGGTGCATGCGGTCGTCGGTGAGAACGGCGCCGGAAAGTCGACGCTCATGAAGATCATTTCGGGTGCGTACGCCCCGGACGAGGGCACCGTGGAGTTCGCCGGCGAGCCGCGCGCGTTCCACGGCCCCCGCGACGCGCAGCGGGCCGGCGTCGGCATCATCCACCAGGAGTTCAACCTCCTGCCCGAGCGCACCGTCGCGGAGAACGTCTATCTGGGCCACGAGCCGGTCCGGCGCGGGCTGGTCGACCGCCGCGAGATGCTCGACCGCACCCGGCGCCTGCTCGCCTCGATCGGGGAGACCGCGCTGCCAGCCGACTCCCGGGTGGGGCGGCTCGGCGTCGCCCAGCAACAGGTCGTCGAGATCGCCAAGGCGCTCGCCCTGGACGCGCGGCTGCTCATCATGGACGAGCCGACCGCGGCGTTGGCAGACCAGGAGGTCGAGCTGCTCTACGGGCTGGTCCGCCGGCTCCAGGAACGCGGCATCGGCCTGCTGTACGTCTCGCACCGGCTCACCGAGGTCTTCGACCTGTCCAGCCGGATCACGGTCCTCAAGGACGGCCGCCGGGTGACCACCGTGGACACCGAGCGGACCAACACGGACGAGCTGGTGCGACACATGGTCGGCCGCGAGCTGTCCAGCTACTACCCGCCGCGGGCCGACCCCGGCGACCGCGGGCCGGTGCGACTCACCGTCCGCGGCGGGGGCAACCGGAAGCTGCGGGGGGTGGACCTCGAGTTGCGCGCCGGCGAGGTGCTCGGCGTCGGCGGTCTGCAGGGTTCCGGACGATCGGCGCTGGCCCGTGCGCTCTTCGGGGTGGCCCCGTTCACGACCGGCGACGTCGAGCTCGACGGCGAGCCGGTGCGGCTGCGCTCGCCGCGTGCCGCGATGCGGGCGGGCATCGCGTACGTCACCGAGGACCGCAAGGGTGAGGGCATCGTGGCCCGGCAGTCGGTGCTGGACAACGCGCTGCTCGCCAGCCGGGCCGTGTTCGCCGCGAGGTCCGGTCGCGCCGCCCGCACCGCACGGGTGCGTGAGCTGCTCGACGCCGTGGAGGTCCGCGCCGCCGGCGACGACCAGGAGATCCGCTTCCTCTCCGGCGGCAACCAGCAGAAGGTCGTCCTGGCCCGATGGCTCGCGCTGACACCACGGATCCTGCTCTTCGACGAGCCGACCCGGGGCATCGACGTGGGCGCAAAGTCGGCCATCCATGATCTCGTCCGCCGCCTCGCGACTGACGGCGCTGCCGTTCTGATGATCTCGTCGGAGTTACCGGAGCTGCTCGGTATGAGCGACCGGATCGTCGTCCTGCGGGACGGCCGGATCGCGGGCGAGCTGCCCGCCGGCGCGACCGAGGAGGACGTCGTCGCCCTCGCGGTCGGCGCCGTCCGGGAGGCCGCCGCGTGAGCGCGAGGAGTGAGCCGGGTGTGCGAGCCCCGCAGTCGCGAATGGAGACGGCCCGATGAGCGCGAGGAGTGAGCCGGCTTTGCGAGCCCCGCAGTCGCGAATGGAGATCGCTCTGTGACCGCCCTGTCGCTTCGTCCGGCTCGACGTGCCGTGCCGGGCGTGTTCGTGGCCCTGGCCCTCACCCTGGTCATCGGCTGGCTGGTCGTCATGCTCGACGGCGGCCAGCTCTTCAACCAGTCGACGACGGTGAGTCTGCTGCACGTCGCGGCCGGCCTCGGGCTCGTCGCCGTCGGGCAGACCCTGGTCATCCTCGGCGGTTCGCTCGACCTCTCGGTGGCGTTCGTGATCAGCCTGAGCACCCTCGTGGCGGCCGAGGCGATGAACGGCAGCGACGGCGCGTTGCTTCCGGCGATCGGGCTGGCGCTCGCGGTCAGCGCCGCCGTCGGGCTGCTCAACGGTGTACTCGTCACCAAGCTGCGGATCAACGCGTTCATCGCGACCCTCGGCGTCGGGTTGCTGCTCAAGGGCTATCTCGACAACGGCTATGACGGCCCGGCCGGCGAGAGCGCCCCGGCTCTCGTGCGGACTCTCGGGTACCAGCGGATCGGGCCGGTCCCGGTGTCCTTCCTGCTGCTGCTCGCCGTGACCGCGGTGGCGTGGTTCGCGCTGGCGCGTACCCGCTTCGGCCACCACCTCATCGCCGTCGGCGGCGATCCGGAGGTCGCCCGGCTCTCCGGCGTCCGCAACGACCGGGTCCTCATCACCGCCCACGTGCTGTGCTCCCTCTGCGCCGGCCTGGCCGGCGTCTACCTGGCCAGCCGACTCGGCTCCGGCGCCCCACGGGTGGGCACCGAGGGGCTCTACGACCTGGAGTCGATCGCCGCGGTGGTCCTCGGCGGCACCGCCCTCGCGGGCGGGCGCGGGGGAGTGCTCGGCACGGTCGGCGGCGTGCTGCTGCTCGCCAGCATCGACGCGGTGTTCAACCAGCTCGAGGTCGACGCGTTCTTCAAGCAGGTGATCCGTGGCGTGATCATCATCGCCGCGGTCGCCGTCTACGCCCGACGGGCCATGCGAAAGGCGGGGTCCTGACCATGCGGGTCGCCGAACGTCGTCCGCTGCCACTGCGGATCCGCACCGACGGGATCGCGCCGATCGTCGCGCTCCTGGCGGTTCTGCTGATCCTCGTCGCGTTCGTCCAGCCCGACTTCCTCGCGCCGTCGTCGCTGATGTCGTTCCTCGGGCGCTCCGCGCCTATCATCCTGCTCGCCGCCGGTCAGTACTTCGTGATCGTCTGCGGTGAGTTCGACCTCTCCGTTGGCTCCCTGGTCACGGCGCAGGTCGTCGTCGCCGCCCGGCTCATCGACAGCGATCCGTCGCGCACGTGGCCGGTGGTCGTGCTGCTGCTCGTCGGCGGCGCGCTCGTCGGGCTGGTCAACGGTCTGGTCACGACGGTGCTGCGGGTGCCGTCCTTCATCACCACCCTCGGCATGTTCCTGATCCTGGTCGGCGCCGTGTACCTGTGGTCCGACGGCGCTCCGAAGGGCGGGCTCTCCGAGGAGTTCCGCCGCTTCGGCCGACGGGCCATCGAGGACGTGCCGCTGCTGGGCCGGATCCCGTACGCGCTGCTCGTCCTGGTGGTCGTCGCCGCGATCGCCGTCGTGCTGACGCGCTCCGACTTCGGTCGCACGCTGGTCGCCGTCGGCGACAATCCGCGCACCGCCGAGCTGAGCGGCGTACGGGTCGCGCGCACCAAGACGATCGCGTTCATGCTCAGCGGCCTCGCGGCGGCGGTCGCGGCGATCCTCCTGGGCGGGTACAGCGGTGTGTCGTTCCAGGCCGGCGTCGGGCTGGAGTTCGGCGCGATCACCGCGGTCGTGCTGGGTGGGGTCGCCCTCGGCGGCGGCCGCGGCTCGGTCGTCGGGGCGATGCTCGGTGCCCTGACCCTCGAGACGCTCTTCGCGCTGATGAACTTCACCGGCGTCTCCGGTGCCCTCAGATCGACCGTCCAGGGCGTGATCATCCTGCTCGCCGTGGCGGTCTCGTCCCTGCGTTCCTCCTCCTCCAGATAAAGGTGATTCGATGAGACGAACCATGACCGCTCTGGCCGCGGCGAGTGTCCTGGTGCTCGCGGGATGCGCCACCGACGAGCCGACGGCGTCACCCTCGGGCACCGCCTCCGCGGCGGCCGGGTCGGGGACCGGGGAGCAGTCCAAGTTCTTCGTGCAGGCCGACTACGACAATGAGCTGGCCCTGCTCGACGCCGCCCCGACGGGCCCGGCCGACAAGCCGTGGGAGCAGGTGCTCAACCCGAAGATGGTGGACACCGCGAAGTTCAAGAAGCCTGGCAAGCACAAGATCTGCTTCTCCAACGCGGCGCTGAACAACCCCTGGCGGCAGGTCGGCTTCAAGACCATGCAGGCCGAGGTCGAGGCGCAGCGGAGCCGGATCAGCGAGTTCGTGCACATCGACGCCGAGGGCAAGGACCAGAAGCAGATCGCCGACATCAACGACCTGCTCGGCAAGAAGTGCGACGCCCTCATCGTCTCGCCGAACACCACCGCCACCCTCACCCCGGCCGTCGAGGCCGCCTGCCAGGCGGGCCTTCCGGTGGTCGTCTTCGACCGGGGGGTCAACACCACCTGCCCGGTGACCTTCATCAACCCGGTGGGCGGCTACGGCTTCGGCCACGTGGGCGCGGAGTTCGTCAGCCAGAAGATGAAGCCCGGCGGCAAGCTGCTGGCCCTGCGCATCCTGCCCGGCGTCGACGTGCTGGAGACCCGCTGGTCCGCCGCGAAGATCGCGCTGGACAAGGCGAAGGTCGACGTCGTCGGCGTGGAGTTCACCGACGGCGACCCCGCCAAGACCAAGAAGATCGTGAACGACTACATCCAGCGGTACGGCACGATCGACGGGGTCTGGATGGACGCCGGAGCGGTAGCCGTGGCGGCGGTCGAGGCGTTCCAGGACGCTGGCAAGCCCGTACCGCCGATGAACGGCGAGGACCAGCTCGACTTCCTGAAGCTGTGGAAGGACAAGAAGCTCACCGCCATCGCGCCGACCTACCCGACGTACCAGTGGCGGACGCCGATCATCGCCGCGCTGAGCATTCTCGACGGAACCCAGGTCTCCAACCCGTGGAAGCTGCCGCAGCCCACGATCACCCAGGACAACCTGGACCAGTACCTCGACGCGAGCATGCCGCCGCTGCACTACGCGATGTGCGGCTGCCGCGACCTGCCGGGCTACCCCCAGCGCTGGAAGTAGGTTCGCGGTGTACGCCATCGGCGTCAACCCCTGGGTGTGGGCCTCGCCGGTCGACGACGAGGCCCTCGCCCGGCTGATCCCGCGGATCGCCTCCTTCGGGTTCGACGCGGTCGAACTGCCGATCGAGCAGCCCGGCGACTGGGATCCGGTCCGCACGCGGGACCTGCTGGCCGCGCACGGCCTCGTCGCGGCCGGGGTCTGCGCGGTGACCCCGCCCGGGCGGGACCTGGTGGATGCCACGCCGGCCGTCGTCGAGTCGACCGTCGCGTACCTCATGGGGTGTGTGGCGAGCGCGGCGGCGGTCGGCGCGCCCTGCGTCGGCGGCCCGGTGTACGCGGCGGTCGGACGCACCTGGCGGATGTCGGCGGCGGCCCGGGCGGACTGCTACGCCGACTTCCGGCGGGCTCTCGCGCCGGTGGCCGACCGGGCCGGCGAGTGCGGCGTGAGCATCGGCGTCGAGGCGCTGAACCGCTACGAGACGAGCGTGGTCAACACCGTCGAGCAGACGATCGAGCTGATCGACGGCCTGCCCCCGAGCGTCGGCATCATGATCGACACGTATCACATGAACATCGAGGAGGCCGACCCCTACGCCGCCCTCGCGCTGGCCGGTCCGCACATCAAGCACGTCCAGGTCAGCGGCACCGACCGGGGCGCGCCCGGCGCGGATCACTTCGACTGGCCCCGCTTCTTCTCCGTCCTGCGGGGCACCGGTTACCGGGGCGCGGTCTGCATCGAGTCGTTCACGGCAGACAACGCGACAATCGCCACCGCGGCGTCGATCTGGCGGCCCCTGGCCCCCTCCCAGGACCGCCTCGCCGTCGACGGCCTGCACCACCTACGGAAGGTCGTCGCCTGACCTGGCGTCGGCACGCCCACGTTGTTAGCGCTAACCACCACCCGCCACCCTCCGAACCCGCCTCGTCGAGGCGTCCCCCACCCCCACCACCACAGGAGACCGTCCCGTGTCCCTCTCATCCATCTCCGTGGCGCGCAGGCTCTTCGCCGGCGCCGCCACGGCGGCACTGACCGCTCTGGTCGCCGTGACCGCCTCGGCCACACCGGCCTCCGCGGCGACCACCACCCTCTACGCGTCCCCGTCCGGCAGCGGCAGCACCTGCTCCGCCAGCCAGCCGTGTTCGCTGGCCGGCGCGCAGGCAGCGGTACGGACGCTCAACAGCTCCATGTCCGGCGACATCGTCGTGGAACTGGCCGACGGCGTGTACCGGCTCACCTCGCCGATGCGGCTGACCGCCGCCGACTCCGGCACCAACGGCTACCAGGTGATCTGGCGGGCGGCGGCCTCGGCCCGCCCGACGATCAGCGGCGCGCGGGCGGTCACCGGGTGGTCGCTCGTCGACTCCGGAAAGAACATCTGGCGGGCCAGCGTCCCCGCCGGGCTCGACAGCCGCCAGCTCTACGTCAACGGCGCCGTCGCCACCCGGGCGCGGACGGCCGTGAATCGCGCCGACTTCACCTTCACCACGTCGGGCATGCGGTTCAGCAACAGCGCGCTGAACTACCTCAACAACCTCGGCAACCAGAACCGGGTCGAGGTGGAGAGCGTCGGCTCGTTCACCGACCGGTACTCGCCGGTGCAGAGCATCAGCGGCAACTTCCTGACCATGCAGCAGCCGGCCTGGAACAACAACACGTTCGGCTTCGACACCCTGTCCCGCCCGCACCGGGCCGGCCCGTTCTACCTGGCCAACGCGTACGAGTTCCTCGACTCGCCGGGCGAGTGGTATCTCAACCCCGGCAGCGGCCAGCTCAACTACATCCCGCTGGCCGGGCAGAGCATGAGCTCCGTCAGCGTGGAGCTGCCGCAGCTGCAGTCCCTGGTCAACGTCGGCGGCACCTACGACGCGCCCGCGCACCACATCTCGTTCAGCGGGATCACCTTCACCGGCACCAGCTGGCTCGGCCCGAGCAGCAGCAACGGTTTCGCCGACCAGCAGACCGGGGCGCACATCGTCGGCACCTGGGCCCGCCCGTCCGACGCGTTGACCTCCTGCCAGGAGGGTTGCCCGCTGTTCGAGGCCACCCGCCCGAGCTGGGCCCAGATGCCGGCCGCCGTGCAGGTCTCGGCGGCCAACACCATCGCCTTCAGCGACTCCCAGTTCGTCAACCTGGGGCAGACGGCCATCGGTATCGGCAACGACGCCAACGCCCACGCCAGCGGCGTCGGCCTGGGCGCCAGCAACATCACTGTCACCCGTTCCGAGATCGCCCGCAACTCGGCCGGCGGCATCGTGGTCGGCGGCGTGCGCGCCGACGCCCACCACCCCAGCGACCAGCGGATGGTCAACCGGAACATCACCATCAGCAACAACCGGGTGCACGACCTCGGCCTGGAGTACCGCGGCGTGGTCTCGATCCTGACCACCTACGTGAACACCGCGCTGGTCTCGCACAACGAGGTCTACAACATGCCGTACACCGGCCTCTCGGTCGGGTACGGCTGGGGCGCCAACGACGCCGGCGGCAGCAACCACTACGCCAACCGGGGTCTCTACAACTACCAGCCCCGCTACTCCACGGCGACCACCGCCGCCAACAACCAGGTCATCGGCAACTACATCCACGACGTGATGCAGCAGATGACCGACGGCGGCTGCATCTACACGCTGTCGGCGAACCAGGGCGGGACCATCAACGAGAACTACTGCCTGCGGACCAACGGCTGGTTCGGGCTCTACTTCGACGAGGGCTCGCGCTACTACACCGCCCGCAACAACGTGTTCTCCTCCACCGGCACCTGGGCCACCGCCAACTACTACTACGCCGAGAACATGGGCAACTTCACGGTCACCAACAACTGGTCGACCAACGGCAGCACGAACGTGACCAACGGCGACCGCGGCAACGTCGTCAACGGCAACGTCACGGTCTCGAACGGCAGTTGGCCGTCCGGCGCGCAGACGGTGATCAACGCTGCCGGCGTGCAGAGCGGCGGCAGCACCAACCCGCAGAACGTGCAGCTCGTCGGCGTCCAGTCGGGTCGCTGCGCCGAGATCGGCAACTCCAGCACCACCAACGGGACACAGGCCCAGCTCTGGGACTGCATCAGCGGCGCCGCCAACCAGCGGTGGACCCACACCGCGAGCCGGCAGCTCATGGTGTACGGCACCAAGTGCCTGGACGCTTCGGGTCAGGGCACCACCAACGGCACCGCCGTGGTGATCTGGGACTGCAACGGCCAGGCCAACCAGCAGTGGAACGTCAACGCCAACGGCACGATCACCGGCGCGCAGTCGGGTCTGTGCCTGGACGCCAACGGCGCCGGGACGGCGAACGGCACGAAGCTCATCCTCTGGGCGTGCAACGGCGGCACCAACCAGCAGTGGCAGCTGCGTAGCTGACATCTGGTTCGCCCCGGCCGGCCGCACCCCGGCCGGGGCGCCCCGGCAGCAGGCCGCCGGCAGATCGGGGCCCGCCATTTGCTGCCGGTCATCGACCAGCAGAAGTGTTAACGCTAACCCAAAACAGGTATCGCCCGCCCCCGCGGGCGTACCCCAGCATGGGAGTGAATTCATGGAAACCAACGGTGCGCTTCATCCCGCCGCTCCACCGAAGCGTCGCTGGCGGTCGGGGCTGGCCGCGGTGGCGGCGACCCTGCTCGCCGCCGGCGCCCTCGTCGGGGTGAACGCGGCGCCCGCGGCGGCGGCGACGGTGGACACCAACGCCTGGTACGTCCTGGTCAACCGCACCAGCGGCAAGGCGATGGACGTGTACGGCCAGGCCACCAACGACGGCGCGCGGATCACCCAGTGGACGCGCAACAACGGCAGCAACCAGCAGTGGCAGTTCGTGGATTCCGGCGGCGGCTTCTACCGGTTGAAGTCGCGCCTCTCCGGCAAGGTCCTCGACGTCAGCGGCGCGTCGACCGCCGACGGGGCGGCGATCGTGCAGTGGACCGACAACAACGCGGCCAACCAACAGTTCCGGCTGGCCGACTCCGACGCCGGAAACGTCCGGTTGATCGGTCGGCAGAGCGGCAAGGCCGTGGAGGTCCAGGGCGCCTCGACCGCCGATGGCGCCAACGTCGTTCAGTACGCCGACCTCAACGGCGCCAACCAGCAGTGGCAGCTGGCCAGGGTGTCGGGTGACACCGGGACCGGTGGAGGATGCGGCAAGAGCCCCACGCTGGCCAACGGCACCCACACGATCCAGAGCAACGGCAAGAGCCGCAGCTTCATCCTGCGGCTTCCCGCCACCTACTCCAGCAGCACCCGCTATCGGTTGATCTTCGCGTTCCACTGGCGGGGCGGCACCGCGGCCGAGGTCAACTCGGGCGGCACGAGTGGGACGCCGTGGTCCTACTACGGGCAGCAGGAGCAGTCGAACAACACCGCGATCCTCGTCGCGCCGCAGGGCCTCGGCAACGGCTGGGCCAACTCCGGCGGCGAGGACATCACCTTCGTCGACGACATGATCCGGTTGATCGAGGGCGACCTCTGCGTCAACACGGCGCAGCGTTTCGCGCTCGGTTTCAGCTACGGCGGTGGCATGAGCTACGCGCTGGCGTGTGCGCGGGCGAACGTGTTCCGGGCGGTGGCGGTGTTCAGCGGCGCCCAGCTCAGCGGGTGCAGCGGCGGCACCCAGCCCATCGCGTACTTCGGTCTGCACGGCATCACCGACTCGGTGCTTCCCATCTCCTCGGGGCGGTCGTTGCGGGACACGTTCGTCCGCACCAACGGCTGCGCCGCGCAGAGCCCGCGGGAGCCGGCCTCGGGCAGCCGTACGCACATCACCACCGCCTACTCCGGGTGCCGGGCCGGATATCCGGTGCAGTGGGCGGCGTTCGACAACGGCCACATGCCGGGGCCGGTGGACGGCACGTACGCCGAGAGCGGCATCACGACCTGGACCAAGGGCGAGGTGTGGCGGTTCTTCGCGCAGTTCTAGCGGTCCCGCTCGGCGACCGCGACACTGTCGCGTCGACGCCTGGACGTCGACGGGCGGCACGTCGAAACATGGAAGTAGTTGAATTCGACGAAACGGCTCCGTAATATGGCCGGCGTCTGCTGTTAACGCTAACAGTGGGCGCGTAGACATTCATGATGCCCGCCTCATCCGGGCGGCTGTCCCTGAAGGACGGCATCACGAAAGGATGCTCCCGCATGAAGCGAATCGTCCGAGCCCGGCACTGGGGGCGGGCAGCGGCGGCCGGGCTGCTCCTGGCCGCCGTCCTCGTGGGCCTGCGCGCCCCGGTGGCCCAGGCACTGGAGAACGGCGTCGCCCGGACACCCCCGATGGGGTGGAACAGCTGGAACTCGTTCGGTTGCAACATCAACGAGGGGCTGATCCGGCAGACGGCCGATGCGATGGTCAGCAACGGCATGCGCGATCTGGGCTACCAGTACGTCGTGGTCGACGACTGCTGGTTCAACCCGAACCGCGACAGCTCCGGCAACCTGCAGGGCGACCCGACCCGCTTCCCCAGCGGGATGAAGGCGCTCGGCGACTACCTGCACGCCCGAGGGCTGAAGTTCGGCCTCTACCAGGTGCCGGTCGACAAGACCTGCGCCCAGTACTTCAACAGCTACCCGGGCGCGACCGGCAGTCAGGGCCACGAGGCGCAGGACGCCCGGCAGTTCGCCGCCTGGGGCGTCGACTACCTCAAGTACGACTGGTGCTCCCCCAACGGCAGCATCAACGATCAGGTCACCACGTTCGCGAAGATGCGTGACGCGCTGGCCGCGACCGGCCGGCCGATCGTCTACAGCATCAACCCCAACAGCATCCACGCCAAGACCGGTCCGCAGCGCAACTGGGGCGACGTGGCGAACATCTGGCGGACCACCGAGGACATCACCAACGCGTGGGACACCGGGCAGACCAACGGCTACCCGATGGGCATCCAGAACATCATCAACGTCAACGTCCCCCTGGCGCCGTACGCGCGACCGGGTGCGTTCACCGACCCGGACATGATGGAGGTCGGCCGGGGCGGCATGAACGACACCGAGATGCGCAGCCACTTCGCGATGTGGGCCGTCATGGCGTCGCCGCTGATCGCCGGCAACGACGTGCGCAGCATGAACTCGGCGACGCAGACCATCCTCAAGAACGGCAACCTGATCGCCATCAACCAGGACTCCCTCGGGTTGCAGGCCAGCCAGGTCTCGTTCGACGGCACCCGCCGCGTGCTCGCCAAGCGGCTGGCCAACGGTGACGTCGCCGTCGCCCTGTTCAACCAGGGCGGCTCGACGACGACGATCTCCACCACGGCCGCCGCCGTCGGCAAGTCCGGCAGCTCCTTCACCCTGGTGGACGCCTGGAGCAACGCCACCACCACCAGCACGGGCAGCATCTCCGCCAGCGTCCCGGCGCACGGCACTGTGGTGTACCGGGTCAGCGGCGGCGGCACCAGCACCCCGCCGCCGACGACGCCGCCGCCGTCGACGCCCCCGCCGTCGACCACCTCCTTCGCGCTGGCCAGCGTCGCCTCGGGCCGCTGCCTGGACATCCCGCAGAGCAACACCACCAATGGCACCCAGCCGGTGATCTGGGACTGCAACGGGGCCGCCAACCAGCGCTGGACGGCCAACGGGCAGACCCTCCAGTCGCTCGGCAAGTGCCTGGACGCGCCCACCAACGCCACGGCGGGCAGCAAGGTCCAGATCTGGGACTGCAACGGCGGGGCCAACCAGCGGTGGACCCTCAACGCGAACGGCACGATCAGCGGGGCGCAGTCCGGCCTGTGCCTCGACGTCAACAACAACGGGACCGCCAACGGCACCACGGTGCTCCTCTGGTCCTGCACCGGGGCCGCCAACCAACGCTGGACCCAGCGCTGACGGCAGTACCGACAGGTCCGGGCCGGGGCGGAGTCGCCCCGGCCCGGACCTGCGTCGTCGCGGTCCTGCGGCCGGTCGCTGACCGGTCCGCCGGGGACCGGGTCGGGCGTGGTCGCGGTAGGCCCGCGAATCAGGTCGCGGCGACCGTCCCCGCCGCCTGGATGGTCAGCCCGGTCGACGCGTCGTAGCGCACCGGAATGGGGTCGGTGAGTTCACCGACGAACGACCCGTCGACGTGGTCGAGGAAGCCGATGAGCGACCAGTCGCCGTCCGGTCCGGGGACCAGCCGGGGCGCGTACAGGTGCGGGTGGGTGACCGGCCGGGCGGCCGCGATGTCCCACGGCCCGCGGACGCTCCGCCCGGTCGCAACCCAGATCCGGTGGTCGTCGCGCCGGGCGCTGGCGGTCGCGTCGGTGGAGAACAGCAGCAGGGGCTGCCCGTCGACGACCGCGACCTGGGGCACCTCCAGGTGACCGAACCCCGCCGGCGTCGACAGCGGCGGTCGGACGGTCCAGGTGAGCAGGTCGGGGGAGGTGGCGTGGCCGACGACGCCCCGCGTGTCCGCCGTTCCCGTGTTGGCGCGTGCCGTGATGAGCATGTGCCAGCCGTCGCCGTCCGGGTCGGGAAACACCCAGGGGTCGCGCCACGCCTGCTCGTACCACAGGTCGGTGTCGAGCAGTTCGTACCACGTCGGGTCGGCCTGCACGACCGGACCGGAACCGTGACGATGCCAGGTGATCAGGTCGTCGGAGACGGCCAGACCGATCCGTTGGACGAGCCCGTCCTCGGCGCGGGAGACCCCGGTGTAGTAGAGGTACCACCGCCCGTCCGGGCCGCGGACGGTGCACCCGGTCCAGGTCGCGAGGTCGTCCCAGGCCGGCGCGTCGGCGGGGACCACGGCGTCGGCGACCAGACGCCACGCGTGCAGGTCCGTCGAGACGGCGTGGCCGATCGAGGCGCGGCGGTGGCGGCGGTGCGGGTCGTGCAGGGCGCGGGACGCGCGCAGGAAGAACACGTGCCAGAGGCCGTTGTCGTCCCGCGCGTACCAGCTGTCCCACACCCAGTGGTCGGCTAGACGAAGCATGGCCGGAAACGTAGCACTAAACCGGTTTAGCTGACGAAGGCGTCGACCCCGCCGACGTCGTGGGGCGCTCGGGTCAGCCGGCGGGGGGCGCGAGGGACCGGCGTCGGCGCAGCGGCATCGCGACGAGTGACGGCTCGGCGGCGCCACCGTCGAGGAGCAGCTCGACCGCGCGCCGCCCCATCTGCTCGTGGGGCAGCGCCGTGGTGGCCAGGCTGGGGCGCAGCCAGGCGGCGATCGGGTCGTCGTCGAACGAGATCACCGAGATGTCGTCCGGGACGCTCAGGCCCGCCTCGCCGAGCGCCTGGTAGGCGCCGAAGGCCAGCCGGTCGTTCATGCAGATGACCGCGCTGGGTCGCGACGGCCTGCTCAGGAGCCCGCGCATGGCGGCGTAGCCGTGCTCGGGCAGCCACTCGGTGCAGAAGCACTCCGCGAGGAGGCTGACGCCCGCGTCGCCCAGCGCCTGCTGGATGCCGCGCAGGCGGGCCCGGGCGGCGAGGGAGACCTCCGGGTCGCCCTCCTTGAGCCGGTTGCGGCCGATCAGCGCGATGGCGTCGCGGTGGCCGTGCTCCAACAGGGCTGTGGCGACGGAGCGACCGGCCCGGTCGTCGTCGGGAAGGACGCAGGGCAGGCCGTCGGCGCTGGTGGCGTTGAGCAGCACCACCGGGCCGCCGAGGATGGCCGGGGGCACCGTCAGTCGCCGGGTGGCCATGGCGGCGTAGATCACTCCGTCGACCTGTCGGTCGAGCATGGCCTCGATGGCGTACTGCTCGAACGTGGCGTCGCCCTGCGTCTCGGTGATGAGCAGCACGTGGTCACGCTCGCGGGCCGCGTCGAGCGCGCCGCGGATGAGACCGCCGGCGAAGCGGGTGGTGGCGACGATGTCGGAGACGAACGCGATGGTCGCGGTCTTGCGGGTACGCAGGCTGCGCGCCGCGAGGTTGGGACGGTAGCCCAGCTCCTCGGCGGCGGCGAACACGCGCTGGTGTGCCTCGGCCGAGAGCCGCGTGCCCTCCCTGCCGTTGAGCACCATCGACGCGGCGGTCTTGGACAGCCCGGCTCGCCGCGCGACGTCGGCCAGGGTTGCTCTGTTGCGGCCCATCAGTCCTCCGAATCAGGCGCGGTGCCACGGGCCCCGCTCCTGCCCATCATGATGCGTCGGCGCCCGGACTCTGGCCCCGGTCGGGTCGGGCGTCGTGTGAAGTCGATGTTTCCGGACCGTTGCCAGGTTGTCCTTGACAGCCTCCCGTGTCACGCGCATGCTCTGCTAAATCAGTTTAGCGACCACTTTTGGCGCGTCTGGAGACGTCGTCGGCCGCCGTGCTGAGGGTCAACGGTGGCCGGAACGTCTGCTGCGGCCGGGCGACCGCCACGACGTACCTGTCGTGGCTGTTCAGCCGGTCGCGGTGGTCCCGGTGGAGCCGTCGCGCGGCCCTGAGCCGCGGGACGCGCGGAGGAATCTAGGAGTCATTAAATGGCAGAATTGCTGACGAAAAGCCCGCGACGCAGAGCGGTCATCCTCGCGCCGCTGCTGGTGATCGGGCTCGCCGCGACGGCGTGCAGCGCTCCGGGAGCCGACCGGTCGTCGACCGCCGGGCCCGACGCCGCGGTCAAGACCGACCTGGGCACCGCGCCGATCAAGCTGGAGATGTACGCGGAGACCGGCTTCCCGCTGGCCAAGGCGCTCGCCGACGAGTTCACCAAGCAGCACCCGAACGTCACGTTCGCCATCCGCGAGGACCAGTTCACGGTGATCGTGGAGAACGCGCCGCGCGTCATGGCCTCGGACAACGCGCCCGACATCATCCGGCTGCCCACGATGGTCGACCTGGTGAAGGACGACCTGCTCAAGAACCTCGACCCGTACGTCAGCGCGTACGGCTGGGACAAGTTCCCGGCCTCGCAGCTCATGCAGTTGCGCGTCGGCGACAACACCCGGGGCACCGGCTCGCTCTACGGCATGGGGCTCGGCTACAGCGTCACCGGCGTCTTCTACAACAAGAAGCTGGCCAGCCAGGTCGGCATGACCCAGCCGCCGGCCACGGTCGCCGAGTTCGAGCAGCTGCTGGCGAAGGCGAAGACCAGCGGGGTCCAGCCGATCATGCAGTTCAACAAGAACACCGCGGGCATCAACTTCCCGCACCAGGCGCTGCAGAACCAGTTCGGTGACCCGGCCCAGGTCGCCGACTGGATCTTCCAGAAGCCGGGGGCCACCTTCGACACCCCGGCCGCGTTGAAGGCCACCCAGACCATCCAGAAGTGGGCCCAGGCCGGCTACTTCCCGAAGGACGCCAACGCCCTGGACTACGCGGGCATGGTGGGGCAGTTCCAGAAGGGCAACGGCCTGTTCATGTTCAACGGCGACTGGGAGTCGGCCAACCTGGACAAGGCGATGCCCGGCAACGTGGGCTTCTTCCTGTTCCCGGCCGAGACCGCCGGTGGCAAGCACGTCGCGATGTCCGCCCCCAACACCTTCGGCGTCTCCGCGAAGGCCAAGAACCCGGACACCGCCGCGTACTTCCTGAACTGGGTCCACACCAACGCCAAGGCGCGGGAGATCGCCGTGACGGTCGGCGGTTCCAGCCCGGGCGGCCCGAGCGACCTGCCGGTGCCGGCCGCCGCCCCGAACACGGTGCTGGCCGAGACCCTCAAGGCGGCGCAGCAGCTCGGGGCCGAGAACGGCGCGGTGGACTTCACCGCCAACGCGACCGGCGGCATCTTCGCCGCCGCGATCACGCCGGAGATGCAGAAGCTGGTCGCCGGCCAGCAGACGCCCGAGGGATACGTGAAGGCGGTCCAGGCCGAGTACGCGAAGGAACTGTCCCGATGACGTCTGCCCTCGGCAGCGCACCAACCGGGCGGGACGACCAGGTGTCGCCGACGGGTCGTCCCGCCCGTTCCACGTCCACGCGGGCCCACCGACGCCGGTGGGCCCGCGCGGCCGGGACCGGCTGGTTGTACGTCCTGCCCGCCCTGCTGATGTACGCGGTCTTCGTCCTGCGCCCCCTCGCCCTGACCGTCCAGTACTCGTTCTACGACTGGAACGGGATCGGCGTCGCCCGCTGGGCGGGCCTGGACAACTACGTCACCGTGTTCACCGACAGCGACCTGCTGAAGATCATCTCCAACGCGATCATCCTGATCGTCTTCTTCAGCTTCATCCCGGTCGCGCTCGGGCTGCTGGTGGCGAGCATGGTCCGCCGGATCACCACCGGCGCGTTCGGGACGGTCGTCCGGACGATCCTGTTCCTGCCACAGGTCATCCCACTCGTCGCGGCCGGCATCGCGTGGAGTTGGCTGCTCTCGACCAACGGGCTGGTCAACCAGGTGTTGCGCGCGCTCGGGTTGGGCGGCCTCGCCCGCGCGTGGCTCGGCGACTTCGACACGGCGCTGCCTGCCGTCGGGGTGATCGGCGCCTGGGTCCTGCTCGGTCTGTGCACGATCCTGCTGGTCACCGGCATGAGCAAGATCGACCCGGCGCTCTACGAGGCCGCCCGGCTGGACGGCGCGGGGCCGGTCCGTGAGTTCCTCGCGGTGACCCTGCCCAGCCTGCGCCAGGAGATCGGGGTCTGCCTCACCGTCACGATCATCGCCGCCCTGGCGAGCTTCGACATCGTCTACATCTCGACCAGCGGAGGCCCGGGTCTGCAGACCACCGTTCCCGGCCTGGAGATCTACCGCCTCGCCTTCTCGCAGCGTCAGGTCGGGCTGGCCTCGGCGCTCGCCGTCGTGCTCATGCTGCTGGTGCTGGCGTTCGTGCTGCCGATCCAGCGACTGACCCGCGAGGAGAAGCCGTGAACCTGAGCCGACGTGAGCGGGTGACCGGGCGAGTCTTCCTGATCGCCCTGATCCTCGTCACCCTGCTGCCGTTCGTGAGCATGCTCTCGGCCGCCCTGCAACCGCGCGGCACCGTACCCGACGGGCTGGCCTGGCCGTCCGACCCGCAGTGGGGAAACTTCGCCGACGCGTTCACCGCCGCCAACATGGGCGCGCTGCTGCGCTCCAGTCTGCTCATCGTGGCCGGCGTCGTACCGGTGTCGGTGCTCATCGCCACCATGGCCGGCTTCGGGCTGGGCCAGTTGCGGGTGCCCGGCGGCCGGCTCGTCTTCGGCCTGCTGCTGCTCGGACTCACCCTGCCGTTCGAGGCCGTGGTCACCCCGCTCTACTACCAGATGCAGGACCTCGGGCTCCTCAACACCCGGTGGGCCATCATCCTGCCGCTGATCGGCCTCTACATGCCCTTCGCGGTGTTCTGGATGCGTGCCCACTTCGCCAACGTGCCGGTCGAGTTGTCCGAGGCCGCCCGGGTGGACGGCAGCAGCACCTGGCAGCTGTTCTGGCGGGTCCAGGTGCCGCTCGCCCGACCGGCCATCGCGTCGCTGACGATCCTGATGTTCCTGTGGACGTGGAACCAGTTCCTGCTCGCGATCGTCCTCGTCGACGACGCCACCAAACGCACGATGGCCGGGGCGCTCGGCGCTTTCCAGGGCCAGTGGGGCACCGACCTGGTGCTGCTGTGCGCTGGTTCGCTGCTGATCCTCACCCCTACCCTCATCGTGTTCCTGATCTTCCAGCGACAGTTCATCAAGGCCCTGATCCAGGGCTCACTGAAGGGATAGGCAGTGGCCACGCAGATCCACGGCGACGTCGACGAACGCTACGGGCGCGTCGCCGACGCGTTCCGCGACAACTTCACCTCCCGGGGCGAGGTCGGCGCCGCGGTCACCCTCTACGTGCGGGGCCGCAAGGTCGTCGACCTGTACGGCGGGCTGGCCGACACCCGCACCGGACGGCCCTGGACGGCGCACACGCCGGCCGTCGTCTTCTCCTGCACCAAGGGAATCCTGGCGATCTGCGCGTACCTGCTGGCGCAGCAGGGGCGGCTGGACCTCGACGCGCCCGTGACGCGCTACTGGCCGGAGTTCGGTCAGCACGGCAAGGCGGACATCCCCGTACGCTGGCTGCTCACCCACCAGGCCGGCCTGCCGGCCCTGGACCGGCCCCTGACCCTCGACGAGGTGCTCGCCTGGGACCCGGTCGTCGCGGCGATCGAGGCGCAGACGCCGCTGTGGCAGCCGGGCACCGCGCACAGCTACCACTCGATGACCTACGGGTGGCTCGTCGGCGAGGTCATCCACCGCGTCACCGGCCAGCTTCCCGGCGCGTACTTCCACGACACCCTCGCGCGGCCGCTGGGACTGCGGACCTGGCTCGGGCTCCCCGCCAGCGAGCGCGACACCGTCGCCTGGGATCTGGCGCCACCGCCGGACGCCGATCCGTTCGTCGACCCGGTCGCCGAACGGGGCATCACCATGGGTGGCGCGTTCGCCTTCCCCGCCGACGCCGACGGTCTGGTCAGCTTCAACGACCCCGCCATCCAGACCGCCGGCATCCCGGGCGCGGGCGCGGTGAGCACCGCGGACGGCTTGGCGCGGCTCTACGCGGCCTGCGTGTCCGACCTGCGGGGTGGCCCCCTGCTCACCGGGGCGTCGGTGGACGACGCGGTCGTCGTCCGCTCCCAGGGTCAGCAGCGACACGGCCCGCCCGACACCGGCCAGCGCTGGGGCAGCGGCTTTCTGCTGCACTCTCCGCCGGCGCGGCCGCTGCTCGGGGAGCGCAGCTTCGGCCACGACGGCGCCGGAGGAAACCTCGCCTTCGCCGACGCGCACCACGAGGTGGGGTTCGGCTACGTGGTCAACCAGATGTACTCCGCGGGCGACGAGCGCGCCAACCGGTTGACCGCTGCCGTCCGCTCCAGCCTGGACGCCTGAGCCGGCCGGCTGCGGTGTGAGTCGGCGCCGCACGGGGTAGGCAGGACGTCGACGGCGGCCACGCAGCGAGATGCCGCCACGATCCGACGGGGTGACCGACTGTGCGCGACTCCCACCTGCCGGCGGGTGCCGGCCGACATGGACGTCGGCGATGACCGAGCCGACTGTGGATCCCGCGCAGGCGCTGGCCGAGTTGAGCCGGATCAGACTCGACGAGATCAGCCTCGACGACATGCTGCGCCGGGTGGCCACGCTGGCCAACCGGAGCGTTCCCGGCGCCAGGGAGGTCTCGGTCACCCTGGTCCGGGATCGCGCGGGTTGGACCGCCGCGTTCACCGGCGATCTGGCCCGCGAGCTGGACGAGCGGCAGTACGAGCAGAATCGGGGCCCGCAAGGTGCGTGACGTCGCGGAGGCCCTGGTTGCCAGGGTGGTCCAGAGGACTCGGGTGTGAGCCGGCGCCGACCTGCGCCGGACGTCCGTCGCTGTCACCACCTGGGCCCCGCCGTGGGTGCACCTCGCGCTGCTGCTCCTGCTTCTTGGCGTACGGGCGGTGGCGCGGCGACGTCGACGACGCCTGGCCGGCCCGCTGGCGCTGGCCCGGGAGCAGGACGGCCAGGCGTCCGTACGCCGTCCATCTGATCTTCTGGTAGTACGGCACCCCCGGGGCGCGCGGCACGTCCGCGACGCCCCGGGGGTGCCGGGGTGGTGAGCTGAGAGGGGACGGATCAGCTCGCGGTGCAGGTGGGGGTGCCGGACGGGCTGGCACCGGTGCCCTGGAAGCCGAACTCGGTGCTGGCTCCCGCGCCGACCTGGCCGTTGTAGTCGACGTTGCGGAAGTCCACAGTGCCCGACGAGCCGCTGGCCTGCGCGCTCCAGGTGTTGGTGACTGCGGTGCCCGAGGGCAGCGTGATCCGGACCGTCCAACCCCGCAGGGCCGTCGAACCGGCGGTGACCTTGACGGTGGCGACGAAGCCGCCGTTCCAGGAGTTCAGCGACACCGAGGCCGAGCATCCGGCACCGGTCGGCGGCGGGGTCGTGGGCGGCGGAGTGGTCGGCGGCGGAGTGGTCGGCGGCGGGGTGGTGGGCGGCGGGGTCGTCGGCGGCGGGGTGGTCGGGGTGGGGGTTCCGCCGGAGTTCAGGGCATTGAGGACCGAGGTGTACGCCGCCTTCTTGTTGCCCGAGCGGTCGAACAGCAGGGGGTTGTCGTTGCCGCGCCACGAGTCGCTGTCCCGGACACCCCACACCGTGATGCCGGTGCAGCGGGGAATGGCCAGGCAGGCCCGCGTGACCTGGGCGTAGGCGTTGGCCTGGTTGGAGCCCTGGGTGATGTCCAACTCGGTGATCTGCACGTCGACGCCGAGGTCGGCGAAGCGCTGCAGGTTGGCCTGGTAGTCACTGGGCACCGAGGTGCCCAGGTGGGACTGGAAGCCGACGCAGTCGATCGGCACGCCGCGGGACTTGAAGTCGCGCACCATGTTGTAGATGCCGGTGGACTTCGCGTTGATGCCGTCGGTGTTGTAGTCGTTGTAGCAGAGCTTGGCGCCCGGGTCGGCGGCGCGGGCGGCGCGGAACGCGGCCTCGATCCAGTCGTTGCCGGTGCGCTGCAGGTTCGAGTCCCGTCGGCCGCCGCTGCCGCCGTCGGCGAAGGCCTCGTTCACCACGTCCCAGGCGTAGATCTTGCCGCGGTAGTGGGTGGCGACCTGGGTGACGTGGTTGATGGCGGCGTTGCGCAGCGCGGTGCCGGACATGCCCTGCGCCCAACCCGGCTGCTGCTGGTACCACAGCAGCGTGTGGCCGCGGACGATCATGCCGTGCGACTGGGCGTGGGCGACGATCTGGTCCCCGCCGCTGTAGCTGAACCGACCCTGCTGCGGCTCGGTGGCGTCCCACTTCATCTCGTTCTCGGGAGTGAGCTGGTTGAACTCCCGGTTCACGATGGTGGCGAACTGGCTGTCGGACAGCTTGAAGGCGGGTACCGCCGCACCGTAGTAACGGCCCTTCTCGGCCGCCGAGGCACCCAGAGTGGTGCCGGCGTTGGCGGCGGAGGTCACCGCCACCGTCGCGGCGACCGCCGCGAGGGTGGCCGCGAGCGGCATCAGCACCCGACGGCCCCGGAACCGGGGTCGCGGTGCGCGTTCGTCGGGGATCTTGTCCATGGTCCTGCCTTTCGAGGTGGTGGCGGCCGGAGTCGAGGGTCGCTGCCAGACCGGCGGTGGGCTGCCCGTGGGAAACCGCTCGGGGTGGATGTGGGCGGGCCCGGGGACGGTGCGACAGGTCGCCAACGGCGATGCCTGAGGGCGGACGTCATGACGGAGCGACCGCGTGCGCGGACGCGGGAACACGGCGTACGCCGGACAGGTGTGGCTCGGACAGGTCACCGACCGTCGACCGGGTCGCGGGACCCGATGCCCTTCGAGGTGCCGGTGACTCCGAGCGGGAGGGACGTGCCCTCGACTCCGTGGCGGAACATAGCATGTTATCGATAACATGCTCAAGGTGAGCGGTGGCCGGGCAGCGAGCATCTCCGGCGATGACGCCCGCGCGGCGAGTTCCAGGCGTTACCGCTAACACTGGCCTGATCCGACGGCGGGTCGATGGTGGACGAAGGGCGTTCGCCGCAGCCCTTTGCCGGCAACGCTTTTTTGGTCGGACGTATGGTGCGCGAAGCGTGCATAACGATGCCACAACATGCCTGTAAGCCCTTGGCAACATGAGTGTGACCGTGGGAAGGTAACGCCTGATCGCAGGAAACATCCGATCTATCGCGCAGGCGCTGCGGGGAGTGGCCCGTGTGTGACGTCCTGGGGAGGTCCGGTTGCTGAGGAATGCGTCGATCACCGGCGGGGACGCGCGTCGAGCCGGGGACACAGTGGACGAGAGCCGCGCCCGCCGATGAGTGCGGCCGAGGCGACCGCGGAGCCCCAGGGCGGCGCGCTCAACGACTGGTTGCGGGAGCGCATCTCGCACGCGCTCTCCGAGTTCACCGCGGCCACCGCGCTCGTCGTCCTGTTCATCGCGTTGAGTTTCGCCAGTCCCTACTTCCTGACGGCCGACAACCTGTTCAACATCGGCGCGCAGACCGCTGTGATCGCCATCATCGCCGCCGCGCAGACGATGGTCATCATCACCCGGGGCATCGACCTGTCGGTCGGCTCGGTCGCCGCTCTCGCCGGAGTGGCGGGAGCGATGGTCGTCCGTGACCTGGGTTTCCCGCTCCTGGCGGCGACGGCGGTCGCGATCGGTGTCGGTGCCCTGGCCGGGCTGCTCAACGGGCTGCTGGTGACCTTCGCCCGGATACCCCCGTTCATCGCGACGCTGGGGACGATGTCGGTCGGCCGGGGCCTGGTCTTCATCATCACCGGGGCGGTCGGCGTCTACGGTCTGCCCCGATCGTTCCAGCTGCTCGGCAACGGCGAGATCATCGGTATCCCGTTCGCTGTGGTGATCACCGCGGTGGTCGCCGTCGGGGTCGCGTTTCTGCTCTCGCAGACCCGCTTCGGGCAGTACACCTACGCCATGGGGTCCAACCTGGAAGCCGCCCGCCGCTCCGGCATCGGGGTCGGCCGCCACCTGACGTACGTGTACGTCCTGGCGGGTGTGCTGGTCGGTCTGGGTGGCATGATCGCCGCCTCCCGGGTCAACTCCGGCCAGCCGAACTACGGCATATCGCTGGAACTCGACGTCATCGCCGCCGCGGTCATCGGCGGCGCCAGCCTGTTCGGAGGGCAGGGCCGGATCGTCGGGACCATCATCGGCGCCTTCCTCATCGCCCTGGTCCGCAACGGCGCCGTCCTGCTCGACATCAGCATCCACTACCAGCAGGTGATCGTCGGCCTGATCATCTGGGCCGCCGTCTACTTCGACCAGTACCGCCGTCGGCGGCTGGAGTCACGGGGCTGACATGCCGTTCCCGGAGTTCGACAGAGGAAGGACGCACACCATGTCACACACCACCACCAGCCGACGGCCACGAGGGCGTCTTCTGCGCGCACAGGTCATCGTCGCCGTCGCCGCGGCGACCGCTCTGCTCAGCGCGTGCGGCGGAGTCGAGGTCCGCGACGGAGGCGACGGCGCGACCAAGGACGCGGCCGGGCCGCTGAAGCTCGCCGTCGTGCCAAAGGCTGTCGGGGCCGACTACTGGAACACGGTGAAGGCGGGCGCCGAGTGCGCCGCGCAGCGCGCCGGCGACGTCACGGTCCAGTGGGACGGGGTGACGACCGAGACGGACGTCGAGGGCCAGGTCAACCTGATCCAGAACTTCGTCACCAAGAAGGTCGACGGCATCGTCTACGCGGCCACCGACTCCCGGGCGTTGGCGCCGGCCACCGACCAGGCGCTCGGCGCCGACATCCCGGTCGCGATGATCGACTCGGGCACCAGCCCCCAGCCGCCGAGCGTGCCGCTCTTCGCCACCGACAACAAGGCGTCGGCCGTCGAGGCGGCCAAACTGCTCGCCACCGAACTGGGCCCCGGCAACCACGATGTGGCGCTTGTGGAGTTCCAACCCGGCTCGCAGACCAACACCGAGCGGGTCGACGGCTTCAAGGCCGGCCTCGCGCAGTTCCCTAACCTCAAGCTGGTCGGGCAGCAGCCCAGCCGCAGTGACGTCAACGAGGCGCGGCGGGTGACCGAGAACATCCTGACCGCGAACCCCAACCTCGCCGGCATCTTCGCGGCCAACGAGCCGAGCGTGCTCGGCGCCGCGCAGGCCATTCAGGCGGCCGGCAAGTCCGGCAAGGTGGTCATCATCGGTTGGGACGCCGCCCCCGACGAGATCGCGGGGCTACGCAGCGGCCAGATCTCGGCGCTGGTCGTGCAGAACCCGTTCAAGATGGGCTACTTCGGCGTCGACAAGATGGTCAAACACCTTCGGGACAAGGCGCCGCTGGCGTCGGCCGACACCGGCGTCACGTTCGTCACCAAGAAGAACATCGACTCGGCGGAGATCAAGGCGGTGCTCGAGCCCAGCTGCGCCAACCCTCCGGTGCAGTGATGGACGCCGCCCCGACGACCACCGTCGAGACCGACCAGCCGGCCGCCGACGAACCGCCGGTGCTCGAAGCCCGTGGCATCGTCAAGCGGTTCGGCCACGTCGAGGCGCTGCGTGGCGCGGACTTCACCGTCCACAAGGGCGAGGTCGTCGCCCTCATCGGCGACAACGGCGCCGGAAAGAGCACGCTGATCAAGACGCTGTCCGGTGTGCACCCGCCCGACGAGGGTGAGATCCGGGTGGGCGGTCGTCCCGTCCACTTCGCGACGCCGGTGGACGCCCGGCGCGCGGGAGTGGAGACCGTCTACCAGGATCTCGCGGTCGCCGACGATCTCAGCGTCGCCGCCAACCTCTACCTCGGGCGGGAGATCCTGCGCTCCGGGCCGCTCGGCCGGCTGGGGCTTCTCGACAAGCGCGCCATGCGGCAGGGGGCCGCCGCGGCGCTCGCCGAGCTGGGTGTGCGGATTCCCCGGGTCACCACGCCGATCGCGATGCTGTCCGGTGGGCAGCGGCAGTGCGTGGCGGTGGCGCGGGCGATCATCTGGGCGACGAACGTGGTCATCCTCGACGAGCCGACCGCGGCGTTGGGCGTCGTGCAGACCGGGCGGGTGCTCGACGTCGTCCGCCGGGCCCGTGACGCTGGCATGTCGGTGGTGCTGGTCAGCCACAACATGCCGCAGGTGCTCGAGATCGCCGACCGGGTGGAGGTGCTGCGCCTGGGCCGACGGGCGGCCCGGCTGCGTGCCGACGAGGTCACCACCGACGACCTGGTCGCGGCGATGACCGGGAGCACCGGCGCGGAGCGGGACGAGCGGTGACGGCGGTCGCCCGCCCGTGACCGAGCGCGAGGGGCCGGCATCGGTTCCGTTGGCGCGCGGAGCGGGCGGGCGATCACTGCGCCTGCGCGTCGACGCCCGTCTCACCCTCGTCGGGCAACCCCTGTAGCGACTCCTCCACACCGATCAGGTGGTTGGCCATCCGGGTGCGGGCCCGCTCCGGGTCGCGCGCCCGGAGGGCCTTGAGGATCGCCACGTGCTCGTCGTGGGTACGCCGGTCCGCGCCCTCCTCGTGCAGGCTCCGCCAGAGTCGCCCGCGCAGGGTGCGCCCGGCGAACGCCTCGATCAGGCCGATGAGCACCGGGTTGTCGGCGTGTGCGGCGATGATCCGGTGGAACGCGATGTCGATTTCCATGATCCGCTCATGGTCCTGCGGCGACCGACCGGCGATCCGGGCTGCCTCGTCGAGCAGCTCCCCGGCCTGGGCGAGGGCCTCGTCGGTGATCCTGGTCGCCGCCAACCGGGCGGCCTCGCACTCCAGCAGGCGGCGGACGGTGTGGATGTGCCGCCCGTCGCCCTGCCCCTGGAAGTCGACGACGAAGCCCATCGGGGCCAGCAGTTGCGGCGCGTCGAGGTTGGTGACGTACGTGCCGTCGCCCTGGCGGATGTTGACGATGCCGAGGATCGACAGCGCCGACATCCCCTCGCGCAGCGATCCCCGCGAGACGCCGAGGGACTCGGCGAGGTCCTTCTCGATGGGCAGCCGATCCCCGGGCTTGAACGTCCCTTCGAGGATCATCCGCTTGATGCCGTTCACCACTTCGTCGGTGCGGGACATGACACCTCCTAGCGGCCGGCGGGGGTGGCCGGCCCACCCGCGATCACGTACGGCTCCGGAGATGACACCGTAGCCGGGTCTGCCGCGGCCCAGTAGAGGCCGTCGGGGAACCGGTACCGCGCGATCGACTCGGGGTGCATCCGGGTGGAGTAGCCGGGCGTGCCGGGCAGAACGTAACCGCTGCCCCAGCCGGTGTCCCGGACGACACACGGGTCGGTGAAGTGCTCGTGCAGGTGGTCGACGAACTCGGTCACGCGGCCGGTGAGATCCCCTGAGATGGCGACGTAGTCGAGCACCGACACGTGTTGGACCATCTCACAGAGCCCGACACCGCCGGCGTGCGGGCACACCGGGACGTCGAACTTCGCGGCGAGCAGCAGCACGGCGACGATCTCGTTGATGCTGGCCAGCCGGCCGGTGTCCAACTGGCAGAAGTCGATGGCCTCGGCCTGGAACAGCTGCTTGAACATCACCCGGTTGTGGCAGTGCTCGCCGGTGGCGACGCCGACGGGAGCGACGGCACGGCGTACGGCCGCGTGGCCCAGGATGTCGTCCGGGCTGGTCGGTTCCTCGATCCACAGTGGTGAGAACTGGGCGAGGGCCTTGACCCACTCGATGGCCTGGTCGACGTCCCACACCTGGTTGGCGTCGATCATCAGGTTGCGCTGCGGGCCGAGGATCTCCCGGGCGATCCGGCACCGCCGGATGTCGTCGTCGAGGTCGGCGCCGACCTTGAGCTTGACGTAGCCGTAGCCGGAGTCGACGGCCTCCTGGCACAGCCGGCGCAGCTTGTCGTCGCCGTAGCCGAGCCAGCCCGCCGAGGTGGTGTAGGCCGGGTAGCCGGTGCGCGCCAGCTCGGCCAGACGGTCGGCCTTCGTGCTCTGCTTGGCGCGCAGGATGGCCAGTGCCTCGTCCCGGGTCAGCGCGTCGGACAGGTAGCGCAGGTCGGCGATGTCGACGAGTTGCTCGGGGGACATGTCGGTGAGCAGCCGCCACAGCGGCTTGTCCGCGAGTCGCGCGGCCAGATCCCAGGCCGCGTTCAACACGGCCGCCAGCGACAGGTGGATGACGCCCTTCTCCGGCCCGAGCCAGCGCAGCTGGGAGTCGGAGGTGAGCAGGCGGTAGACCGCCCCCATGTCGGCGGCCATCGTCGTCACGTCCATGCCCACCAGGCGGTGGGCCTGGTGCACCGCCGCCGCGACGACGATGTCGTTGCCCCGGCCGATGGTGAAGGTGAGGCCGTGACCGGCGAGCGGTGCGCCGGCGCTGTCGAGGCCGTCGGTGTGCAGGATGACGTAGGCCGCCGAGTAGTCGCCGTCCTTGTTCATGGCGTCGGACCCGTCAGCGGTCAGCGAGGTGGGGAAGCGGACGTCCTCGACGGTGACGCCAGTGATCTGCGGCATGCGCTCCTCGCCCGACTAGGCTAAAGATCTGATGATCATTTGGAGTATACGGAGGCTCGATCGGCTGCGTCAACGACATCGATCGACCTGTGCCAATATAGATCTAATGTTTTACGCTCTCTGGCGGCGTCCGGTGACCGCGTCCGTTCCTCGCCCGCCGGGGCGTCCGCCCGGCCCGATGGACGGATCGACGCGGCGAGGGCGCGACGGGTTCCGTGTGACACCGGCGCTGCTTGCCGACCCTCCCGCAGGGCGGTCGACCTGCTCCGCCGCGCTGCGGGCCGCGTCGGCCGGCACCGCCCCGGCCGGGGCCGGGTGGTTGTCGTGAACATCGGCCGGGCCCCGATGAAGATTAGATGTTCACCCCGATGGCCGACGTCGGCTCAGTCTGGCCGCACCGGTGCCGCTGAGGCGATACATCACATCTATGTGGACGCCGTTGCCGTCGGTGAGTCCCGTCGTGGTGCCGGCCGGCGGTGGCGTGTGTCGGCCTCGTCCGTGCTCAGCCGAGTGCGGCCAGATCGGCGACGAGCTGCTCCACCCGTGCCCGGATGTCGTCGCGGATCGGGCGGACGGCGTCGACGCCCCTGCCGGCCGGGTCGTCGAGCTTCCAGTCCTCGTAGCGCTTGCCGGGAAAGACCGGGCAGGCGTCGCCGCAGCCCATGGTCACGATGACGTCGGAGGACTCCGCGGTGGCGTACTCCAGGAGGGTGGGGGTCTGGTCGGTGATGTCGATGCCGACCTCGCGCATGGCCTGGACGGCGGCGGGGTTGATCGTCTCGGCCGGGGCGGAGCCGGCCGAGCGGACCTCGACGGTGTCGCCGGCGAGGTGGCGCAGCCAGCCGGCGGCCATCTGGGAGCGGCCGGCGTTGTGGACGCAGACGAACAGGACGCTGGGTTTGTCGCTCATCGTGACGCCTCTCGGTCAAGGGGTGGGGTGAAGAAGCGGTGGCGTGCCCGGAGCGAGACGTGGACGAGGCCGACCAGTACGGGCACCTCGATCAGCGGCCCGACGACCCCGGCGAGCGCCTGACCAGAGGCCACGCCGAAGGTGCCGATCGCGACGGCGATGGCGAGTTCGAAGTTGTTGCCGGCGGCGGTGAACGCGAGGGTGGTCGTGCGCGCGTAGCCGAGGTCGAGCGCCCGGCCGAGAGCGTAGGAGCCGGCCCACATCAGCGCGAAGTACACCAGCAGCGGCAGGGCGATACGGGCGACGTCGAACGGCCGGCCGATGATGGCGTCGCCCTGAAGGGCGAACAGGATCACGATGGTGAACAGCAGCCCGTACAGGGCGGCGGGGCCGACGCGGGGCAGGAGGCGGGATTCGTACCACTCGCGACCCCGGGCGCGCTCGCCGAGGCGGCGGGTGAGGTAACCGGCCAGCAGCGGGATGCCGAGGAAGATGAGCACGTTGCGGGCGATCTCCCAGACCGAGACGCGCAACTCGGCGCCCGGCAACCCGAGCCAGCCGGGCAGCACCGACAGGTAGAACCAGCCGAGCAGGCCGAAGGCGAGGACCTGGAAGACGGAGTTGAGCGCGACCAGGACCGCCGCGGCCTCGCGGTCGCCGCACGCGAGGTCGTTCCAGATGACGACCATGGCGATGCACCGGGCGAGGCCGACGATGATCAACCCGGTGCGGTACGCGGGCTGGTCGGCCAGGAACACCCAGGCCAGGGCGAACATCACGGCCGGGCCGACCAGCCAGTTGAGGACCAGCGACGAGACCAGCAGGCGGCGGTCGCCGGTCACGGTGTCGAGCCGGTCGTAGCGGACCTTCGCCAGCACCGGATACATCATGACCAGCAGGCCGATCGCGATCGGCAGCGAGATACCGCCGACCGCCACCGCGTCCAGCGCGTCGTCGAGCCCGGGGATCAGGCGGCCGAGCAGCAGCCCGACGACCATGGCCAGCCCGATCCAGACCGGCAGGAACCGGTCGAGTCGGGAGAGGCGACCGACGACGGCGCTCGCGGCCGGGTCGGCCTGGCGGGTGGCGGTGCTCACGAGCATTCCGACCGGGCGGCGGGAGCGGGGCCTGCCTCGGTCGGGACGACGGTGAGCAGCGCGGCGAGTTGGTGCAGGACCGTCGGCCGGGCGCGGTAGTAGACCCAGGTGCCGCGACGCTCGGCGTCGACGAGCCCGGCCTCGCGCAGCGTCCTGAGGTGGTGCGAGATGGTCGGGCCGGTCAGGTCGAACGCGGGGGTGAGGTCGCAGACGCAGATCTCGCCGCCCTCGGCGGAGGCGATCATCGACATGAGCTGCAGGCGGACCGGGTCGCCGAGGGCCTTGAACGCGGGGGCGAGCGCGGCGGCGGTCTCGGCCGGCACACGCCGTTCGGACAGGGGCGGACAGCACAGCACGTCCACGGCCGCTTGTTTCGACATCAGTCTAGGTTGACAGACATCTAATCAGCGTGCAACTGTCTGATTCGACAGACGTCGAGACAGTCTCTCCTCGTCCGAGACCGGAACGGAGCCCGCCGATGGCCGACCTGACCACGCGCCCGATGACCGCCGGCGACGCCGACCGCGTCCTGACGATCTACCAGGCGGGCCTCGACGGCGGTGACGCCAGCTTCGAGACCACCGCGCCGACCTGGGCGGCGTTCGACGCCACCCGGCTGACCGCGCACCGCTTCGTGGCCGTGGACGACAGCCACGCCATCCTCGGCTGGGTCGCCGTCACACCGACATCGAGCCGCCCGGTCTACGCCGGAGTGGTCGAGCACTCCGTCTACGTCGACCCGGCGGCCCAGGGGCGCGGGGTCGGCCGGCTGTTGCTCGACGCGTTGATCACCTCGACCGAGGCGGCCGGCATCTGGACCATCCAGTCCGGCATCTTCCCGGAGAACACCGGCAGTCTGGCCCTGCACCGGCGGGCCGGGTTCCGTGTCATCGGCGTCCGGGAGCGGATCGGCCGCCACCATGACCGCTGGCGCGACGTGGTTTTGCTGGAACGCCGCAGCCCCACCATCACCTGACAAGGAGTTACCCGATGAACGCCCTGGACAGCCTTCCCGTCGTGGTCCTCGGCGCTGGCCCGACCGGCCTCGCCGCCGCCGCCCATCTGCACGAACGCGGCCTGCCCTTCGTCGTCCTGGAAGCCGGCGACACCCCGGGCGCCGCCGTCGCCCAGTGGGGACACGTGCGGGTCTTTTCGCCCTGGCGCTACAACATCGACCCGGCCGCCCGCCGGATCCTCGACGACGCCGGCTGGATCGCCCCCGACCCGGAGGCCCTGCCGACCGGGGCGGAGCTGGTCGGCGCGTACCTCCAGCCGCTCGCGGAGCTGCCCCAGCTCAAGCCGCACGTCCGCTACGGCGCCCGGGTCCAGGCGATCAGCCGCCTCGGCCTCGACCGGCTGCGCACCGCCGGCCGCGACACCACGCCGTTCCTGGTCCGCCTCGCCGACGGTGACGAGCTGCTGGCCCGCGCCGTGCTCGACGCCTCCGGCACCTGGGGCACCCCGAACGTCCTCGGCGCGTCCGGCCTGCCCGCCCGGGGTGAGGCCGACGTGGCCGCGTACCTCGAACACGCGCTGCCGGACGTGGTCGGCGCCGACCGGGACCGCTTCGCCGGCCGCCACACGCTCGTCGTGGGCGCCGGTCACTCCGCGGCGAACACCCTGCTGTCCCTGGCGGACCTGGCCGCCACCGAGCCGGGCACCGAGGTGACCTGGGCGATCCGCACCACCTCGCCCGCGCGCACGTACGGCGGCGGGGACGCCGACGCCCTGCCGGCGCGCGGCGCTCTCGGCGCGCGGCTGCGGGGGCACGTCGACGCGGGCCGGGTCCGGCTGCTCACCGGCTTCTGGGTGCACGCCCTCACACCGGCCGACGGGCGCGTCCGGGTGGTCGTCCGGCACGCCGACGGGGGCGAGGAGTCGGTGCTCGTGGACCGCGTCGTCGCGGCCACCGGGTTCCGCCCGGACCACTCGATCACCGCCGAGCTGCGGCTGGACCTCGACCCGGTGCTCGGCGCGACCCGCGCGCTCGCCCCGCTGATCGACCCGAACGAGCACTCCTGCGGCACCGTGCCTCCGCACGGCATCGACGAGCTCACCCACCCGGAGGTCGGCTACCACGCCGTCGGCATGAAGTCCTACGGTCGGGCGCCGACGTTCCTCATGGCCACCGGCTATGAGCAGGTCCGCTCGGTCGTCGCCGCCCTGGCCGGAGACTGGGCCGCCGCCCGCGACGTCCAGCTCGACCTGCCCGAGACCGGCGTGTGCTCCAGCAACGCCGCCGACTCGGTGAGCGGCGACAGCTGCTGCGGCCCGACGCCGGCCGCCGAGCCGGCCCGACGCGGGCTGGCCACCGGCGTCTCCGGCGGGCTGCTCAGCCTCGTCGCCGTCGACACCGCGCCCGCCGATGGCCAGGCCGGCGGCTGCTGCGCCAGCTGACGTCCCCGCGACGGCGGCGTCCGCCGGCCCCCGGGCCCGCGGGCGCCGCAACCGTCACCGGCGGCTGGCGCAAGCGACGCAGGTACGCGCCGACGGGCGGGCGGCGAGCCGCTCGGCGGGAATCGGGCGCAGGCATCGTTCGCAGACGCCGTAGCTGCCGGCGTCGACGCGGCTCACCGCCTCGTCCAGTTCGGCCAGGCGTCGACGTGCCGCGTCCAGGACGGCACTGAGCTGTGCCCGTTCGAACGCGATCGTGCTGCCCTCGGGGTCGTGTTCGTCGTCGGCGTTCGACGACCGGGACGCCTCGAACAGGCTCCGCAGGTCGCCCTCCAGCGCGGCGGCCTCAGCGGCGGTCTCGTCGCGCCGCCGGAGGAGATCCGCACGAATCGCGCGGGATTCGGTGTCCATGGCGGTTCCAGGCTACGCCCGGTGCCGCGCACCGGGGTCTACATGAAGTTGCGGGTGTGCAGGGCGGAGAGCGCGGCCGCCTCGTCCGACCGGAAGCCCAGCCGGACGAGTCGGCGCTGGCGGCCCTGGTCCATCGCCTGTTGCAGAGCACGCACGTGGTCGAAGCCGGCGGCCACGTCATCGGGGTCCCACCCGCCCGCCGCGAGCAGCACCAGCGCGTCGAAGACGTCCGCGTTGAGGCCCGCGGTGTCGGCCAACGCGTCGTGACGACGGTGGATCGCGGCACGGAGTCGGTCCCGCAGCAGCGGGTCGACCGTCGCCTGGTGCTCCAGATGGGCCATGCCGAACACCACGTGCCGGCGCTCGTCCTGCATCGCCAACCAGCAGATCCGGCGGGTCACAGGATCGGGAGCGTGCCGCACCAGGAACCCCAGCAGGTCGACGAAGCTGCCCTCGCCGAGCACGGAGAGCAGGAACGACGCCAGGGCGAAATCGGACTCGGCGACGAGCGTGAAGAGCGACTGCCGGCCACCCGCCGAGGACGTGCCCAGCTCCGCGCCGCGCAGCAGCGCCCGCCGGCTGAAGACCTCCATGTGCCGGGCCTCGTCGGCCACCTGCACCGCGAGGAGCTGCACCACCTCCCGAAAGTGCGGGTGGATGCGGCCGATGAACCGGGCCGGTACGACGAGAGCCGCCTGCTCGTTCTCGACCAGGTAGGTCATGACCTGCACGACGGCGGCCTCGACATCCGCCGGCAGCGCGAACGCGTCGTCCCACGGCACCGCCGTCTGCGGGTCCCACTGCCGTGCGGCGGCCTGCGCGTACAGCGCGGGGGCGATGTCGGCCCACACCAGATCGCGGTCGTCCAGGTCGAAGCGGGCCTCGGGCCCGCCGGCCTCCAGCAGCGCGCCACGGGCACCGAGCCCCCAGCGTGGCGGTGGACGGCTGCTCAGCGCCGAGGGCAGGGCAGGCCCGGCCCGCTCCGCGCCGAACCAGCGGTCGTCGTCGGCGGCGCCCCGGACGACGACCGCCACCAGGCGACTCCGGTCCGCGGGATCGGGCCATTCGACCCGGTGACCCCGGCTTCGGCACCACGCCGGCAGGTGTACCCCCAACGCCGCATCGGTGCCGGAGACCGCCACCCGGCCGCCGGGCGGCAACCCGGCCAGGGCGCGCTGTACCAACAGGTGCGCGCCACGGCCGAAGCCGAGGCCGCCGAGATCGATCTCGACGTCGGCGGTCACGGCCGATAGTCCGCGGCGGTCACCCGCCCGTCGGGGGCGTAGAACCCGCTCGCGTCGACCGCCTCGGCGAGGGCGTCGTACCCGGTCGTACGGCCGTCCTGCCAGGCCGTCAGGCCCTCCAGGTCGAGCAGCGGGCGCACCTGCGGATCGGCGTACGACATGCCGCGCAGCAGGGTGCCGAAGAGCCGGACCCCGTCGGACGCCGGCTCGCGCACCGTCATGTTGCAGTGGTCGTACCGCCCGGTCTGCGCGACGATCCGGGTGCCCTCGGGTGGCAGCGTGCCCTCCTGCACGAACATCAGGTGGTTGGCGTCGATCATGCAGGCGGCGTCGACCTCCCCGGCCGCCAGGGCGCGCGCGGCGTCACGTTCGCCCCCGACGTGGTCACCGTGCAGCCCGACACCGACGTCGAACCGGCGCACGTCGACCCGGACTCCGGCCGCGGCGAGATGGCCGAGTGGGATCAGCGTGGCCTGCGGACTGTCCACCGCGCCGGTCGCCACGACCCTTCCGGCGAGATCCTCGACCCGGTGTACGGGCGAGTCGGCGCGCACCACCACGACCGAGGTGAGGTCCCGGTCGGTGTCGCGCATCGTGAGCGCGCGCACGGAGCGGCCAGCGGCCGTGGCCAGCCGGTCGGCTCGCAGCCACGCGAGCGGAGAGTTCCACGCGGCGTCGATGCGGCCGGCGACAAGGTCCTCGACCTGTCGCTCGTAGTGCGAGTAGAGGACGAAGTCGAAATCCAGGCCGTGACCGCGCAGCCAGCCGCGAAAGCCCTCCCAGATGGTGACGACCTTGGGGTCGTACGCGACCGCGCCCATCAGGACCGACGGTGCCGGCATCAGCGGTTGGCCTCGTCGAGCAGCGGCAGGCCGGTGGCGACGCGGCCCACGAAGTCGTGCAGAGCGTCAGTGGTCGGTGCCATCACCCGGGCGGCTCGCGAATCGCGGAATCGGCGCTCCAGGCCCAACTCCTTGCGAAAGGCGCTGCCACCGCAGAGCCGCATCGCGCCGTCGGTGACGTCCGCGACCGTCTCGCCGGCCAGGGCCTTGACCTGCAACACGCGCAGCGTCGCGTCGTCCCGGCCGGTCTCCAGCGCGGTGAGGGTGTCACCGAGGAAGGCGCGCAGGGCGTCGGTGCGGATCTTCAACTGGGCGAAGTCGCGTCGGGCGACGGGCGCGTCGCGAAGCGCCGCGCCGGTGTGCGTGAGCGTGGTGCCGGTGAGGTGCCGGCCCGCCTCGGCGACGGCGCTGTCGGCGAGGCCGAGACAGAACGCCGAGTTGAGCACCAGGAACCAGGGGAGTACGGCGCCGAGCGCGGTGTCGAGGCCGGTGCCGTCGGTGCCCAGCATCGCGTCGGCGGTGACCACCACGCCCTCGGCCGTCATCGGCCGGGAGCCGTTGCCGCGTAGGCCCAGCCCGTCGAACTCACCGGCGACGCGGAGCCCGGCACTGTCGGCCGGAACAAGCCACAGCGTCATCGGCCCGGCCCCCGACGCCAGCGCAAGGCTCGACCAGACGTAGCTGTCGGCCTCGCCCGCCGCGGTGACCCAACTCTTGCGGGCGTCGAGTCGCACCGCGCCGTCACCGGACGCCGTCGCCGACCCGGTCGGCGACCAGAAGTGGCTGCGGGATCCGAACTCGGAGAAGGCCAACGTGGTCAGGTGACGGCCGGCGGCGATGGCCGCGCGAACCTCGTGCGGGCCGTGCGCCTCGATGACGGCGGTCGCCGCGTAGTGCATCAGAACCACCATCGCCGTGGACCCACACTCGGCGGCCAGCCGTTCGATGACGTCGGCGACCGCGCGCATGCCCTGGCCGCCGCCACCGACCTCGGGTGCGGAGGCCAGGCCGAGCAGGCCCGCCGTGGCGAGGGCATCGACGCCCTCGCGGGGGAAGGCGCCGTCCCGGTCGACGGCCTCCGCCTGCGGACGGATCACCTCGTCGATCACGCTGGTGAGTGTGGTCAGGACGTCGGTGCGGGACTGGAAACTGTCGACACTGGCCGTCATGCGCGGTGCCCCTTCATTCGTACCGGCGGGACCGCCATCGAGACTAGCCGATCCGGCCGTCATGATCGAGAATGTGGTCTCACCGTCGGGAGGGGGTGTCCTCGCGGTGCGGCCGGGCGTGCGTGTCGTCCCGGTCGATTCGCAACTCCCGCTCCAACTCGGCGATGACCGCCCGCAGGTCGTCCAGCCGCTGGGTGAGCGCGATGCGGTCCACCTCGTCGGGTACGCCGTCGCCGTCCTCGTCGTAGCCGGGGGCCAACCGCTCGGTCATCTCCAGGCGGCGGGCCTCCTCCATCGAGTTGACGATGACCGCGATGAGGATGTTGAGCAGCAGGTTGACGGTGATCACCACGTAGCTGACGTAGTAGAGCAGCGTCCACGGCGAGATGGCCAGGCCCTGCTCGATGAGGTCCGGCAGTGTCTCCAGCGAGAGCAGCACGAACAACGTCAGCAGCGACCGGCCGATGTCGCCGTACTCGTCCGGGTACCTGTCGCCGAAGATCAGCCAGCCGGCCATCCCGTACACGTAGAGCGTCACCACGGCCAGGGCGAGGAACCCGCCGACGCCGGGCAGGCTGCGCCACAATGCGGACACGATGGTCCGCAGGCCCGGCGAGAACCGCACCAGCCGGACCATCCGGGCGACCCGCACCACGCGCAGCAGCGCCGAGTCGCCGTGCAGTCCCGGAACGAAGATGGCCGCGATCACGACAAAGTCGAAGACGTTCCAGCCGTGCCGGAAGAAGTCCTGCGGACGTCGGCCGTAGGCCGCCAGCCGGATGCCGATCTCGACGACGAAGACGGCGCGGAAGAGCACCTCCAGCCCGTGCAGCGCCCGGGTCGCGGGGACCAGACCGTCGTACGTCTCCAGTCCGAGGACGATCCCGTTGGCGAGGATGACGACGACGATGCCGATCTCGAAGGGGCGGGAACGGGCGAGCCGTGCGCAGGCGTCGGCCAGCGCGGGCCGGTCACGCTGGGGTGTGGACGGTGCGTCTCGCTGCGCGGGCGCGGGCGGTCCGCTCATCAAGCGGCCGACCCGTCGGTGTGCGCCGAGGCGGCGTCGTGGGCCCACCTCGCATCGTCGGGCTGGCGGTGCGGGGGCATGGTCACCACCCTAGTCACGACGCACAGCCGGTACGCCATCGTCGAGGCCGCCATCGCCCTGGCCGACACCGGCGGGCGGGTGACGGAGGCGTACACCCTGTCACCCGCCCGATCGACGAACCGTGAGGAGACCGCGGCCGGTCAGGCCCGCGCGGCCCGGATGGCGTCGCGCAGCGGGGTGCTCGGCCGGCCGATCAACCGGCTGAGGTCGTCGCTGTCGGTGACCAGCTCGCCGATGGCGATCGAGTGGTCGAGGGCGGCGACGAACCCGGCGGTGCCGGCGTCGAGCCCGACGTTCTCCAGCGCCGAGGCCAGCTCGGCGGCCGACAGGTCGCGGTGGACGACAGTGGTGCCGGTCACCTCGGTGACGGCGTCGGCCAGCTCGTCGAAGGTGAACGCGGCGCCGCCCAGCTCGTAGACGGCGTTGCCCTCCTCGTCCCGGGTCAGCGCCGCCGCCGCGGCGGCCGCGTAGTCGGTCCGGGGCGCGGCGGAGACCTTGCTGCCGCCGGTGGCACCGAGGATGGTGCCGCTCTGCAGGTACTGCGGCAGCTGGTCGGTGTAGTTCTCGGTGTACCAGCCGTTGCGCAGCACCGTGTACGGCAGGCCCGATGCGGCCAGGACGTCCTCGGTGGCCTTGTGCTCCGGTGCGAGCGGGTTCGTGGTCGTGTCGGCCTTCAGGATGCTGGTGTAGACCACGCGCCCGACCCCGGCGAGCGTGGCGGCCTCGATGACCGCGGTGTGCTGGGCGGTCCGCTGCCCGGGCGTGTCGCCGGAGATGAGCAGCAGGCGGCGTACGCCGGCCACGGCGCCGGGCAGCGTCGTCGGGTCGTCGTAGTCGGCCCGGCGGATCTCGACCCCGCGCGCGGCCAGGTCGGCGGCCTTCTCCGGGCTGCGGACGATCGCGGCGATCTCGGTGGCGGGCACGCCGGCGCCGAGCAGGTGCTCGATCACCAGGCGACCCAGCCGGCCGGTGGCGCCGGTGACGGCATACGTGGGCATGGGGACCTCCGATTGACAGTGACGAAACGTAAGCACTTACGAATCTACAGCACAAGCTCTCAGGTAAGCGTCGGGTAAGCTGGTGACATGAGCGACATGCCGGCCCGGGACCCGGCGGGGCCTACCCAGGAACTCGTCAGTGATGTCTTCGCCCGCGGCTGCACTTCCCGTGCCGCCTTCGAGAGCGTCACCTCGAAATGGGCCTCGCTCGCTCTGCTCGCGCTCGGTGAGGGCAGTTACCGGTTCAACGCGCTGCGGCGGCGCATCGACGGGGTGAGCGAGCGGATGCTCTCCCAGACCCTGCAGACTCTCGAACGCGACGGCATGCTGACCCGCGAGGTGCTCACCGCGATCCCGCCGCGCGTCGAATACTCGCTGACCCCTCTCGGCGCCCGGGTCGCCGATCAGTTGCGCGGCCTCGCGGACCTGCTGGAGGCCTCGGTGTCCGAGGTGCAGACCGCCGGCGAGCGGGAGCGGGGCTGACCCGAGCCGGAGTTCGCCGAGGCGGTCAGCGGTAGCTGATCAGTTCCAACAGCGAGCCGTCGGGGTCGCGGAAGTAGACACTTCTGCCCGGTCCGCGTCCGCCGTGGCGGTCCACCGGCCCGGCCTCCACCTCGACGCCGTGCCGCCGCAGGTGGTCGAGGATCTCGTCGGCGGTGCCCGGCCAGACGAGACAGAGGTCGCTGCCCCCGGCCTCGACGGGACGCCGGGCGACCAACGCGCCGACGTCCAGGCCCGGACCGTGCACGTTGAGCTGCTGGTCGCCGAACCGGTACGCGACCCGACCATCGGGTTGGTCGACGATCTGGGCGCCCAGGACATCCCGGTAGAAGGCGGTGGACCTCGCCCAGTCGGTCACCGCGATGACACAGTGGTCGAGCCGTAAACCGTCCGGCATGGCACCGAGCTTACGGCCGGGCCGTCCGGACGTGGGGCATGCGGCGCGGTCAGGCGCGGAGCGTCTCGCGAGGCGGCACGCCGTAGCTGGCGTGGTACCGGGCGGTGAACCGGCTGTGGTTGGCGAACCCCCAGCGACTCGCGATGGCCGACACGGTCTCCTGTCCGGGGTCGGCCCGGACCAGGTCGTGGTGGGCCCGATCGAGCCGGATCCTGCGCAGGTACGCCATCGGGGTGGTGCCGAGATGGCGGCGGAAGGCGAGCTGCACCGCGCGCTGGGAGACGGCGGCGGCGCTGGCGATGTCGGCGGCGCCGATGTCCCGGTCGGCGTTCTCCTCCATGAAGGCGACGGTGCGGCGCAGGGTGGCGGTGCTGGCGTCGCGGCGGTCCTCGGCGGTCTCGTCGGTGAACGCCGTGTTGGGGAAGATCGCGAGCGCTGCCGCGGCGAGCATCCGTGCGGCATTGCCGATCACCAACGGCTGGGCGCTGGCGCTCGGGATGCTCGCCACGACATCGCTGACGTAACTGGTGGTTCGGTGCCACTGCCGGGCGAGCGGCGCGTTGACTCCGCCGAGGTCGGTGAACCGGATCTGGCCGGGCCTCCGGGCTGTGGCGGCGGTCGCCACCTGCGTCAACACGCCGAGGTCCAGGACGCAGAGTTCCACCTCGCCGGGGTCCCACCGCACGTGGACCGGCTGACCGGGACGGGTGACGAGAAAGGCGTCGCCGGGGCCGACCTGTTGGGGCACTACCTGCTCACGGCGTTGCTGGCCCACCAGGTGGGGCCGGACGCCCTGGTCCGCGTCGGGGCGCTTCTCGGCACCGTCCGGCGCTATCTGCCCGCCCCGCGGCCACCCGCGCACCGCAACGGGGGCCCCGAGCCCCGGCGACGCGACGTGCGAGCGGACAACAGCGTCGTGGGCCGGTACCGACGGACCAAGCTGCCCGAGCACCTGCCCAGTCCGCCGAGCTGGACCTGCACCGGATGTGGCCGCGAATGGCCCTGCGCCACCAAGCAGAGCCAGCTGCTCGCCGATTTCGGCGGGGCGCGTGCCGCGCTCGCCGTCTACCTCGGGTCGTGCCTCGTGGCCGCCGCCCGGGATCTGCCGACGCTTCCCCTGCCCCGAGTACGACTCCGCTTCCTGGGCTGGCTGCCACGCGCCCGGATCTGACGACACGCGCACGCCCCGCTGTCGGCGCGTGACCCACCGCCGCGCCTCACGCGCCCTTCAACGGGCTCCGCGAGGGTGTTCATCGTGCACCCGCCCGTCGTACGGCGGGCGTTCACCAACCTCTTCGAGGCTTCTTGATCGAAAGAGCATTCGCTTGATCGAGGAGAGGCTCTCACGTGAGAGACAAGCAAGCCGAAGAGATCGAGCACGCGCAGTTGTCGCGGCGCAAGCTGGTCAAGTACGCCGGCGTCGGCGCGACGCTGGCCGCCGCCAGCCCGCTGGTCGGCGCGGGCGCGGCGTGGGCCGACGAGGAGCGCCGCCCCGGCGACGACACGAGCGACCGGGGCAACGCCAAGAACCGGTCCTGGCGCGCTGGTGACCACCACGTGCACTCCGAGTACAGCGGCGAGTTCGACACCGCGAAGAGCCCGATCGTCTTCCACAAGGGCGCGGACGCGGTCTACCCGATCGTCACCAACGCGATCATGGCCAAGAACTTCGGTCTGACCTGGGCGATGTGCACCGACCACGGTGGACCGACGCACTCGAAGGTGAACATCGAGCAGGCGTACCCCGATCTGCTGCGTTCGCGCAAGCTGGTCCCCGAGGTGCTCCAGTTCTGGGGCATGGAGTTCGACGCGCCCTCGCTGGACCACCACACGCTGATGATCCCGCGCCATGACGACGAGGCGAAGCAGCTCTTCGAGCTGGAGAGCCGGTTCGCCAAGTACGACGCGTTCCCCACCGACCCGGCCCGCGACACCGAGGCCAAGATGGTGGAGTTCCTCAAGGTCGCCCGGGGCATGCCGCACAAGCCGCTGGTCATCGCCCACCACGCCTCCCGGTCGGCGCCCGGCCTCGGTGTCTACGGCCAGGACACCCCGCGGGAGTTCCGCAACGGCAACAACGCCGCGCCCGACGTCTACATCGGCTTCGAGGGCGCGCCCGGCCACCAGGCCGGTCCGCTCAACGGCGGCAAGCGCGGCGGGTACGGCAACCACCCCACCTACGGTGGCTTCGACCAGATGACCGCGCGGGTCGGTGGGCTCTGGGACTCGCTGCTCGGTGAGGGCCGGCGCTGGTGGATCACGGCGACGTCGGACTCGCACGTGCACTGGACGCGCGGCGGCTCGGACTTCTGGCCGGGCGAGTACAGCAAGACCTACGTGTACGCCCGCCAGGACTACGGCGACATCATGGACGGCCTGCGCAACGGCCGGATCTGGGTGACCACCGGCGACCTGATCCGCAGCCTCGACGTGACCGCCAGGTCCCAGGGGCAGACGGCCGAGGTCGGCGAGACCATCACGGTCAGTCGCCGCAGCCGCACCGACGTCGAGATCGAGATCACGTTCCGTCCGCTGGACGGTGTGAACGGCAACGGGGACCGTCCCGAGGTCCGTCGGGTCGACCTGATCGTCGGCCAGATCACCGGGCCGAGCGCCGACCCGGACGCCGACACCAACCCCACCACCACGGTGGTGGCCCGGTTCGGCCCGCGGGACTGGCGTCGCCAGGGTGCGGACTACGTCATCCGGCACACCCTGCGCAACGTTGAGGCCGACACCTACGCGCGGGCGCGCGGCACCAGCACCGACGAGGCGGAGCCGCTCGCCGACGGGCTGGAGAGCCCGTGGGACGACCTGTGGTTCTACTCGAACCCGGTGTTCGTGCACGTGCGCTGACCCGTCGCCGCAAGCGACGCTGCCGCCACACGGTGGGCCCGCCGGCACTCCTCGACCCACGATGGTCGGGGAGCGGCCGGCGGGCCCACCTCGCCGTTCGACCGTCCGGTCAGCCGTCGCTGCGGCCGGGCGACCGGGCGGCGCGCGGCCGACCGTGCTCGGACGCTGCGCCCGGCCGGCTCGGCATCGGCGCAGCGGGTTCGGGCCGCACCTCGGCCACCGCCTGGCAGAGATCGCGCAGGGGGTCGATCGCCTGGGTCGAGCAGGCGACCCGTTGCAGCAGTGCGCGCAGGGTCGCCGACTCGGTCGGCGTGAGCGCCCCCAGCAGGTGCGCCTCGACCTGCCGCAGCGCCTCGCGCCGCTGCTCCCAGGCCACCCGCCCGGCGTCGGTGACGTCCACCAGCCGGCTGCGCCGGTCGGCCGGGTCCGCCCGCCGGGCGACGAACCCCGGGCGTTCGAGGTCGTCGATCAGGTACGTGAGCACCGTCCGGTCGATGCCCAGCTCCTCGGCGATCGCGCCCTGGTTGCGGGCCGGCCCGTTGGCCGCGGCGGTGAGCACCTGATAACCGCGCGGGCCGCCGGGGAAATCGGTCAGGGTGTGCTCGGCAGCCCGGACGTAGCCCCGGAAGACGATTCCCAGCATCCAGCCCAGATCGTCGTCGAGGGGATCGGGCCGGTCCGGCCGGTCGCTGGCACCCGTCATGCCCCGACAATAGCGCAGGACAGCCAACCTTGTTGGCAACAGATGTTCTGTCTGACATAAGGTCGAGGCCACGACGCATCGTCCGACGCGTCGCGGACGACGGGAGGCTCGCACGATGAGCGACTACGGCCACGACCTGGTCTTCGGATCGTTCACCACGCCCGGCAACGACGATCCGGACCGCACGGTCGGGCTCGCGGTCCTGGCCGAGCAGGTCGGGCTGGATCTGGTCACCTTCCAGGACCATCCGTACCAGCCGCGATTTCTGGACACCTGGACGCTGCTGAGCTTCGTCGCGGCGCGGACGGACCGGGTGCACCTGTCGGCGAACGTCACCAACCTGCCGCTGCGCCCACCCGCCGTGCTCGCCCGCAGCGTCGCCAGCCTCGACCTGCTCAGCGGCGGTCGGGTCGCGCTGGGTCTCGGCGCGGGGGCGTTCTGGGACGCCATCGAGGCGATGGGCGGCCGGCGGCTGACCCCCGGCCAGGGCGTACGGGCGCTGGAGGAGGGCATCGACGTCATCCGGCAGACGTGGGACGTCCAGGCGCGCGGCGGCGTGCGGGTCGACGGCGAGTTCCACCGGGTGGTCGGCGCCAAGCGCGGCCCCGCCCCCGCCCACGCGGTGCCGATCTGGCTCGGGGCGTACAAGCCGCGCATGCTCGCGCTCACCGGTCGCCGGGCCGATGGCTGGCTGCCGTCACTGGACTACCTCCAGCCCGGTGACCTGGCCAGGGGCAACAAGATCATCGACGATGCCGCCCAGGAGGCGGGCCGCTCGCCTCGCGATGTCCGCCGGCTGCTGAACATCTCCGGCACCTTCTCGTCGGCCGGGGGCGGCCCGTTGCACGGGCCCGCCGAACAGTGGGTGCGGGAGTTGGTCGAGTTGGCGCTGGGCGACGGCGTCGGCACGTTCATCCTCGCCAGCGACGACCCCGACGACCTGCGCCGGTTCGCAGGCGAGGTGGCCCCCGCCGTGCGCGAACTGGTCGCGGCCGAACGCGACAGTGGCGCCGCGTCGACGCGTACTCCCGCCGAGCCGGTGGTGGCCGCGGAGCCGGCGGCGCTCGTCGCGCCCTCCGCGCGGCCGACCCGCGCGAGGGTGACCGCCGGGGCCTTCGCGGTGGTGCCGACCCCGGACGACGGCCGGCGGCTCAGCGACCGGCAGGTCTGGGACGAGTCGGCCCGTCCCACCGGGCCCGCGCCCGACCCGACGCGCACCTACACCGCGCACGAGCAGGCCACCGGCCAGCACCTCGTGCAGGTGCACGACGGCCTGCGCGGCGAACTGGCCCAGATCCACGACCTGATCGAGCAGGTCGCGGCGGGCGAGATCGACGCCGGCGTGGCGCGATCGCAGATCAACACGATGACCATGCGGCAGAACCGGTGGACGCTCGGCGCCTACTGCGAGTCCTACTGCCGCATCGTCACCACCCACCACACCATCGAGGACCAGGCCCTCTTTCCGCGGCTGCGGCAGGCCGACCCGCGGCTGCGCCCGGTCGTCGACCGGCTGGAGCAGGAGCACCACGTCATCCACGACGTGCTGGAGGGGGTCGACAAGGCGCTGGTCGCGTACGTCGGGGCGCCGGACGGCCTGGCCGAGCTGCGCGCCGCGGTGAACCTGCTGACCGACGCCCTGCTGTCGCACCTCAGCTACGAGGAGCGGGAACTGGTCGAGCCGCTGGCCCGCCTGGGGGTGAGCTGAGCGGAGGAACCGGCGTCTCCGGGGGTTGCTGCGCAGGATCTGAGAGGCTACTTTCGAAACATGTCTCTCAAGAATCCGTACGGGGATTTCGAGATCACCGAGCCGCAGGCGCTGCGGGCGCTGGCGCATCCTGTCCGGTTGGCCATCCTCGACCGGCTCCAGCAACACGGCCCGGCCACGGCCACCGGACTGTCGCCGCACGTCGGCGCCACGCCGTCGGTGGTCAGCTGGCACCTGCGCCACCTCGCGACGTTCGGCCTGGTCACCGATTGGGACGGCGCCACCAGCAAGCGGGAACGCTGGTGGCAGGCAGCCGCCCAGGGGTTCCGCTTCTCGCTGCCCGACGACGCCGAGGGGCAGGCCGCGGCCCGGCAGTTGCGCGGCGAGATGTTCGCCCGCTATGCCGAGGCGCCCCAGCAGTGGCTGCTGCACGACGAGCCTCGGCTGAACACCGAGTGGCGCGGGCTGGCCGGGGTGGCCGACACCCGCTTCGTCGCCACACCGGACGAGCTGCGACACCTGGAAGAGGCGATCGAAGAACTGCTCGCCCCGTACGTGCGGCGCAAGGACGACGAGACGGCGCCGGACGGCGCCCAGCTCGTCCGGATGCTGCGCTACCTGCTGCCCGAATCCAGCGACGATTCGCCCGCGTCATGACGGCCGTCGACGCCCCGCCCGCACCGGCGCTGGGCCGCGACCGGCGGTTCCGCACCTTCTGGATGGGTGAGACGATCTCGGCGTTCGGCGACCGGATCAGCGAACTGGCCCTGCCGCTGATCGCCGTCTCCCTGCTCGCCGCGACGCCCGTGCAGGTCAGCGTCCTCACCGCGCTTATCTGGCTGCCCAACCTGCTGGGCGTGTTCCTCGGCGCGTGGGTGGACCAGCGCACCCACAAGCGTCGACTCCTGATCATCGCGGACCTCGCCCGCGCGGCCGTGCTGCTCAGCCTGCCCGTGGCCTACCTGTTCGGCGCGATCACCCTCACCCAGCTCTACCTGGTGGCGCTGCTCAGCGGCGCCGGGGCGGTGCTGTTCACCCTGGGACAGCAGGCGTTCTTCGTCGCCCTGGTGCCGCGGTCGGCGTACGTGGACGCGAACAGCAAACTCAGCGTGAGCCGGTCCCTCTCGTTCATCGCCGGCCCGGCCGTCGGCGGTGGGCTCGTCCAGGCGCTCAGCGCGCCGGTGGCGGTCCTCGTCGACGCGGTGTCCTTCCTGGCCTCCGCGCTGCTGCTGCGGCGCATCCCGGTCACCGAGTCGCCTCCGCCGCCACGGCGGACGTCCACACTCGGCCTGGTCCGCGAGGGCCTGGTGCTGGTGCTGCGCCACCCGGTGCTGCGCGCCGCGCTCGGCTGCACCACCACCGTCAACTTCTTCACCTTCATCGCCGCGGCGCTGCTGGTGCTCTACGCCAACCGTGAACTCGGCCTGTCGGCCGGCGCCATCGGCGTCGCGTTCGGCATCGGCGCGCTCGGCGGACTGGCCGGCGCGGCCCTGGCGCCTCGCCTGTCGCGGGCCATCGGGCTGGGCCGTACCGCGATGATCGGCGTTGTGGTCTTCCCCGCACCGCTGGCGTTGACGGCGCTGATCGCCGGCCCGACCTGGGCGAAGGTGGCCATGCTGGCGGCCATCGAGATGGTCTCCAGCGTCGGCGTGATGCTGATGGACGTCAACCTCAACGCCCTGCTCACCGCCGTCACACCCGACGACGCGCGCGGTCGCCGGGCCGGCGCGTACAGCGCCGTCAACTACGGCATCCGGCCGCTCGGCGCGCTGGTCGGCGGCGCGCTGGGCACCACCCTCGGGCTGCGGCCGGCCCTGGTCGTCGCCGGAGTGGGCGGCGTGCTCGCCGTCCTGTGGCTGCTTGCGTCCCCGGTACGCCACATCACCACCCTCGACGACCCCGCGACCTGACCTGCCGGGCCGGCCCGCCGAGACCGTCGTCGCCCGCGCGGTCAGCCGATCTCGGCCACCAGCAACCGCGCCAGCTCGGCGGGTTGGGAGAACATCGGCCAGTGGCCGGTAGCCATCGTGACCAGCCGCCAGTGCTCGCTGGTCAGCAGCGCGGACACGGTGTCGTTGGGCTCCGGCCCGTCGAGCAGACACTTGACGTACGTCGTCGGCAGCTCGCCCAGCGGACGGGCCAGCACGGCCGGTTCGGTCAGCGTGGCGCCCGGGTGCGGGGTGGCGCCCTTGAGCAGCCGCGCGATCTGCTCCTCGGTGAGCCCCTGGCCGTCGAACTCGGCCGCGTCGGGCGGCCGCCAGTCGCCGCCGTTGTCGGCGAGCACCGACTCGAACGCCGCCTGACCCTGCCACCAGCCGGACGCGAACGACCCGCCGTCGACCGGCACCTCCGCGTCGACGTAGACCACCCGGGTCAACCGGTCGCCGATCCGCGCGGCGGCCTGACCCACCGGGATGCCCGCGTAGCTGTGCCCGACCAGCACCACGTCGCGCAGGTCGCGCCGCTCGATCTCGCCGACGATGTCCTGCACATGGGTCTGCTGCCCGGCGGGCACGCCATGCCTCTCGGCGAGACCGGAGAGGGTCAGGGGACAGGTCTGGTGGCCGGCGGTTCGCAGCCCCGGCACCACCTCGTCCCACGCCCACGACCCCAGCCACGCGCCCGCCACCAACATCACATTCGCCATGTCCGGCACCCTAGCGCCGACCTCTGACAGCCCGGCGCGTCACGACCAGGTCCGGGACTGGGCGTCGAACACCTCAGGTGGGCTCTCGACCGGCAGCACACAGAGCAGGTGCCCGCCGGGCGCCCGCAGAATCCGACACTCCAACCACTGCGACACCTCGGTGGCGCCCAGGCCGACCAGCCGAGCGGTCTCGGCCGCCACGTCGTCGGTCTCGATGTCGAGGTGGTAGCGCGGCGCGTCGTCGACGGCCTGGACGGCGGTGACCAGGCCCGGCAACGCCTCGTGCAGACCGACGAACTGCGGCTCGGCCGGATGGGACCGGGTGCCGACGCCGAGTGCCGCCGACCAGAACTCCGCCGCCCGCGCGGCCTCCGCCTCGGGCGCGTCGATCAGCAACGCGTACACACGGCTTCGATGCATGCGAGGCAGGATATCGAGGACTCTCACCCACCGCCCGTCGCGCCGAGGCGAGCGGCGATCTGAGCCGGTAGCGGGTAGGGACTCTCGACCGGCAGGTGGTCCGTCGCCGCTCGCTCATCGCCTGCCCGCACCAGCTCCCGTACACGGTGGACGGTGGGGGTGATGTCCGTGACGGCCACGATCCAGTCGTCGACGTACCGGGCGACCGCCGCACCGGACAACCCGACCTGCAGCGACCGATGGGGCAGCGCGGCCATCCGCACCGTCCGTTCCGGGTCCCACTGCACCCGTACCGGGCTGCTCTTCAGCTGCCGCGACCAGGTCGCCCGGTCACCGTGCACGTCCCGGTCGTAGTGGCTCAGACAGGCGTGCGCCAGCGCCCACTCGAAGCCCTCCCGCGCGATGTCGATCGACAGCACGCGCTCCTGGCCGGGCTTGGTGGCCCAGCCGCAGCGGTACATCATCCACCGGAACGACGGCTTGATCCAGGTCATGCGGTCCCGCTTGAAGGGGGCCACGAAGCGGCCGGCGGCCACGGCCGGCAGCGCGACCTCCGGGGGGTACGCCTGGTACACGGTGATCGTGTCGGCCGAATGGCGTGCGCGGATCTGACGGGCGGGAACGGACACGCCCCGATTCTCACCGATCGGGCCTCGACCGCTCCACAGGAATACCGCCGTCAGGCGTGGTCGCGCGGGGGCGGACCGGCGTCGACCGGCATCCGGTAGATCCGGACCGGATAGTCGACGGCCGAGTGGCCGCCGTTGAGCCCGGCGGTCAGGTGCAGTTGGGCCGCCGGCAGCCAGAGGTGACCCTCGGCGTCGAGCCACATCGCGTCCACCCAGGCCAGGCGCGGGTCGGCGACGAGCGTACGGACGCTGCGGTCCGGCCCCACAGCGAGCACGCGACGTCGCTCCACATCGCTGACGTAGATGGTGCCGAGCGCGTCGATGGCCGTGCCACCGGTGCTGGGCGTGTCCCACCAGGGCTCGACCCGCCGGGCCAACTCCTCGGCGGACAGCGTCGGGTCGTCCAGCCAGCGGGTGCCGATCCGGGACATCCCACCCGAGGCCGGCTGGTAGTACAGCCACCGACCGTCCGGCGACACCTCCAGCTGGTCGGCGTTCAGGCACACCTCGGCGCCGCCGGGATCCCGCAGCGCCCGGCCGTCGGCGACCACCGGCCCGCCCACCGTGCTCGGGTGCCCGTCCAACACCCGTCGGCACCGGCCCGAATCGAGGTCCAGCACGATGAGGCCGGGCGTGCCGGCGTCGGTGAGGTACGCGGTGCCGCCGTGAAACCGGACGTCGTCGACGTAGCTGTGCGGACGCACCGCGTCGTCGAGGTGGTAGACCCGGTCCACCCGGTCAGCGTCGACGTCGACGGCGATCAGCCGCGCGCCGCCGGGCACCTGCTCCCCGCCAAGCTGCGGCGACCCCGAATCGATGATCCACAGTCGGCCGTCCGGGCCGGCCCGCAACCCGTTGACGTGCACGAACGTCCCGTCCGGCGGTTGGTCCGGCTCGTTCCACGCGGCGTCCGGGTACGGGTTGCGACCGCCGTCCGGCAGCGCCTCCGCCACCTGCACGCCCGGCCCGTCCGCCGACGGGTAGCTCAGGAAGACCCGCCCCCGCAGGGTGGTCACACCCGTGCAGACCCGATCCTCGACGAGCACGGGTGTCAACCGAGGATCCTCCTCGGTCCCAAGCCTGGACATGGGCCGCTCCTCGCGCGACGGGCGGCGTCGCCGATTCCCGTCGGTGATCCGCCACCGTTGGCGCGGTATCCCCGAGCCGGCCCGGGCGAAACGCCGGCCTCGCCGGGTGCGCTCAGCCGGGCCGGTCGACCAGTGCGGCGAGCCGTTTGGGCGCCTGCACGCAGTAGCTCTCGGTGAGCAGCTCGCCGACCTCGTCCCAGTCCGTGTCCTCGTCCAGGATCATGCCCAGCACGTTCGGGCTCCAGTCCGGCTTGTAGAAGGGGTGCCCGACGCTCATAAGACCGGCGATCTCGTCGAGCGGCGATCGGAAGACCAACAGGCAGGCCGGCCGGTCGAGCGCGGCGGCGCGCGCGTGCACCGCCTGACGGTCGGGGTCGACGGTGAGCACGTGGGCGAAGGTGCGCCGGCGGATCCGCCAACGGGTGCCCACCCAGGCCGGCTCCTCGTAGGTCTCCGGCAATCCGCGGCAGATCGGGCGCAGCCGGTCGAGAACCTCGGGGTCGACGTCTCCGGGCGCGGTCACGGGCAGGGACCTTAGCCGACGGGTACGACAATGACGCCCGCCGACGGGCGGCGGTGGTGTGCTCCCGGTGGATCGGTCAGGATGGGTCGGGGCGACGCCGGGCCGCCGCCCCCGAACCGACACACCCGAGCCCCGCCGAGGAGTTCCGTGCCGTCCACCCTGCTCTCCCGCCGTGACCTGGACTTCCTGCTGCACGACTGGTTGCGGGTGTCGCAGCTCGCCGAGCGCCCTCGCTACGCCGAGCACTCCCGGGAGACCTTCGACGACGCGCTGGACCTCGCCGAGCGGGTGGCCACCGAGCAGTTCGCCTCGCACAACCGGGCCGCCGACCTTGCCGAACCGACGTTCGACGGGCAGCGGGTGAGGCTGATCCCGCAGGTGCGCGCGGCGTTGGACAGCTTCGCCGAGACGGGTCTGCTCACGGCCGGGCTGGACGCCTCGGTCGGTGGCCTGCAACTGCCGCAGGCCGTCGCCGCCGCCTGCTTCGCCTGGTTCCAGGCGGCCAACGTGGCCACCTCGGCGTACCCGATGCTGACCCTGGGCAACGCGAAGCTGTTGTTGGCGCACGGCAGCGCCGAGCAGGTCGACACGTACGTCCGACCCATGCTGGAGGGTCGGTTCTTCGGCACCATGTGCCTGTCCGAGCCGCACGCGGGCAGCTCGCTGGCCGACATCACCACCCGGGCCGAGCCGCAGCCGGACGGGACGTACCGGCTCTTCGGCACCAAGATGTGGATCTCCGGCGGTGATCACGAGCTGGCCGAGAACATCGTCCACCTGGTGCTGGCGCGGATTCCCGGCGGGCCGCCCGGGGTGAAGGGCATCTCGCTGTTCATCGTGCCCAAGGTGCTCGTCGAGCCGGACGGATCGCTGGGCGACCGCAACGACGTGGTACTCGCCGGGCTCAACCACAAGATGGGCTTCCGGGGGACCACCAACACCCTGCTCAGCTTCGGCGACGGCGGCCACACCCCGGCCGGTCGCTCCGGCGCCGTCGGCCATCTGGTCGGCGTGCCGCACCAGGGGCTCGCCCAGATGTTCCACATGATGAACGGGGCCCGGATCGGTGTCGGCGCCGGTGCCATGGCGCTGGGCTACACCGGCTATCTCAAGAGCCTGGCGTACGCCCGCGAGCGGCCGCAGGGCCGGCCGGTCGACGCGAAGGACCCGGCGGCGCCGCAGGTGCCGATCATCGACCACCCGGACGTACGGCGGATGCTGCTGGCGCAGAAGAGCTACGTGGAGGGTGCCCTGGCCCTGGTGCTCTACTGCGCCCGGCTGCTCGACGAGGAGCAGACCGCCCCGGAGCAGACCGACCGCGAGCGGGCGCACCTGCTGCTGGACGTGCTCACCCCGATCACCAAGAGTTGGCCGTCGCAGTGGTGTCTGGTCGCCAACGACCTGGCGATCCAGGTGCTCGGCGGCGCCGGCTACACCCGCGACCACGACGTGGAGCAGCACTACCGGGACAACCGGCTCAACCCGATCCACGAGGGCACCCACGGCATCCAGGCGCTGGACCTGCTGGGGCGCAAGATGACCATGCGCGACGGCGCGGGCCTGCTCCTGCTGACCGAGCGGATGGGCGACACCGTCAGCCGGGGCCGCCGGGCCGGGGGCGAGGCGGCCGAGCTGGCCGACCGGCTGGCCGGCGCGGTGGATCGGGTCGTCGCGGTCACCCGCCGGCTCTGGTCCGGCGGTGATCCGGTGCTCGCCCTGGCCAACGCCAGCGTCTACCTGGAGGCGGTCGGGCACGTGGTGATCGCGTGGATGTGGCTGGAGCAGGTGCTGGCGCTGCCGCCCCAGGAGGACGGCGACGCCTTCCACGCCGGTAAGCGGCAGGCCGCCCGCTACTTCTTCACGGCCGAGCTGCCCCGGACGGGCCCGCAGTTCGACCTGCTGGACAGCCTCGACCGGACCACGCTCGACATGCGCGCCGACTGGTTCTGAACGGCCCCGGCGTCACCGTCGGCGGGTCTGGTGGTGCATGGCCTGCCGTCCCTTGACCACGCCCAGGATGATCACGATCACCAGCGCGATCAGACCGATGATGATCAGCCAGCGGACCGCCTCGAGGAACAGCCCGAGCAGAATCAGCACGCCGGCGACCACACCGACGACCCAGAGCAGGGCACGCATCGCGACCTCCCGTAACCCGGCCGCGGCGCGAGATGCGGCGACCCCCGGGCTCCACGTCCCCGATTCCGCCAACCTCAAACGCCATCCCCAGGCGGAGTCAGCGGTGGGCGACGTAGACCGTGTTGGCGGACTGGCCGCCGGTCAGCGGGTTGGCGAACGGCACGACATGAGCCCGCGCGGTCGCGAACACCTCCGTGAGCGCCGCGACGAACTCGTCGTCCGGCGGGTCGTCCGACCACAGCGCGAAGACGCCCTCCGGTCGTAGCAGCGCCGCGAGTCGGCGTAGCCCGTCCGGCGCGTAGAAGGGGGCGTGGCTCGGGTGCAGGACGTTGCGCGGCGAGTGGTCGACGTCGAGCAGGACGGCGTCGTACCGACGTCCGGGCGTCTCGGCGTCGAACCCGTCGTCACCGGCCACGGCGGCGAAGAAGTCGGCTCGCGCGAACCGGGTCCGGGGGTCCTCGGCGAGCCCGGCCGCGAACGGCAGCAGTCCCCGCCGGTGCCAGTCGATGACGTCCTCGATGGCCTCCACCACGAGGAGTGTTCGCACCCGTGGGTCGGCCAGCGCGGTGCACGCGGTGTAGCCCAGCCCGAGGCCGCCGACCACCACGTCGAGGGCGTCGCCGGTCAGTTCGGCCAGGCCCAGCCGGGCCAGCTCGATCTCGGCGACGGGGAAGAGGCTGGACATCAGGTACTCGTCGTCGAGCTTGACCTCGTACACCTCGACCTGCAGCGCCGGATCGCGGCGCCGCCGCAGGCTGATCGCGCCGATCGGGGTCTCCCGCCAGGCCAGCTCCTCGAAACGCGCGCCCACGGGTGCCCTCTCGCCGCCGGATTCGTCCCCGGATGGTACCGGTCGGGGCCGGGCCCGCCACGCAGGGTCCACGGGACATCGACGCAGCGCATATCCTGTGGCCCGGTCAAACCAGCGGAAGGGACCTCATGCCGTCGCGGCAGGATCAGCTGCACTCCTACCAGTTCAGCGTCCAGCGGGCGGTCGCCGCACTGGTGATGCGGGAGACCGACCCCGCCCAGTCACCGTTTCGGCGGTTGGCGGGCGCGGGCCTGGCCAGCGTCCTCGTCGCGGCGATCGGGCTCGGGGGTTCGGCGCTCTACGGGCTGTTCGCCGGCGGTGGCAAGGGGTGGCGCGACCCCGGCGCGGTGATCGTGGAGAAGGAGTCCGGTGCCCGGTTCGTCTACCGGGAGCAAAAGCTGCACCCGGTGCTCAACTACGCGTCGGCGTTGCTGATCGTCGGCGCGGACCGGTCGAAGACCGTGCTGGTCTCCCGACGCTCGATCGACGACGTGCCGCGCGGCCTGCCCCTGGGCATCGCCGACGCACCGGACTCGCTGCCCGCCCCGGGCCGGCTGGCGACGTCGGCCTGGACGGTCTGCTCGACGGCCGGCGGCGAGGACCCCCGGTCCGCGCTGCTGATCGGCACCGACCCCGACGGCGGTCGGCCGCTGGGCGACGACGCGCTGCTGCTGCGCCACCCGGACGGCGGCCTGCACCTCGTGTGGCACCAGCGTCGGTACCTGGTCCGCGATCCCAACCGCGTGCTGGCCGCGCTGGCGACCACCCGGACGCGGGCGGTGCCGGTCGCGCCGGCCCTGCTCAACGCGCTTCCCGCAGGCGTCGATCTGGCCCCGCTGGCGCTGCCCGGCGAGGGTCGACCCGCCACCCGCGTGCCCGGCGCCACGATCGGCCAGGTCTACCTGGTGCGCAACTCCGGCGGCGGCCGGCAGTACGCGGTGGCGCTCGACGACGGGCTGGCCGGGATCACCGAGTTGCAGGCCGGGCTGCTGCTGGCCCGCACCGGGCAGGGGGAGTCGGAACCGATGACGCTGGGCCGGTTCGCCGCGCTGCCCACGTTGCCCGACCTCGCCCCGAGCGGCCCGACCGCGCCGCCGCCCGTGCCGCCCCCGCTCGTCAGCTCCGACGACGCGGCGATCTGCGCCCGGGTCGGGGACGACGACGGCACGGGCGAGGTGCTGCGGGGCGTACGGCTGCCGGATCTGGCGGCCGTCCCACGGACCGCGCCGAGCGGCGGCGCGGCGCTGGCCGACCACGTGGTGGTGCAGCCGGGTGGCGGCGCGGTGGTCGAGGCCGCCGCGGCGCCCGGCGCGTCCGGAGGCGCGGTGTCCGTGGTCACCGACCTGGGCCGGCGGTACGTGCTGGCCGACCGGGAGGTGCTGGCGATGCTCGGCTACCGCGACGTGCGACCGGTGCGGCTGCCCGCCGGCCTGGTCAGCCTCGTGCCGGCCGGCGCCACCCTGGACCCGGACGCGGCCCGGGCCGTCGCCGCCCCGTCCTGATGCCGGTCGTTCTGTCGCCCGGGCGGCGGTCGGCTGCCCGTCGGTGGGGTTTCGGTCTTCCGGCGGCCCCGCCGCGCGGGTGTCGGTCGCCCGGGCTGCCCGCCGGGTCAGGCGGCCGGGCGGCGCAGGATGCTGACCGCGAACGGCGCGTCGTCGCGCCACGGCCGCAGGTCCCAGGTGGCGAAGCGGTGCTCCAGGCGCAGCCCGGCGGCGACCGCGTCGGCGTCGAACGCGGTCAGCGGGTAACCGCGTTCGGTGCCGAAGCCCACCGCCAGCACGCCGTCGGGGCGCAGGTGCCCGGCGAGTCGGCGCAGCACCTCCGGCTCGGTGCCGGCGGCGACGAAGGCGAGGACGTTGCCGGCGAGGACCGCCGCGTCGAACGGCTCCGCCTCGCCGAGCGCCGGCAGGTCCAGTTCGGCCAGGTCGGCGACCAGCCAGCGGGGGCCGGGATGGTCGGCGCGGGCGGCCTCCACCAGCGCGGGGTCGGCGTCGACCCCGACCACGGTGTGCCCGCGCTGGGCCAGCGCGGCGCCGACCCGGCCGGTGCCGCTGCCGGCGTCGAGGATCCGCGACCCGGGCGCGACGAGCGCGTCGACCAGCCGGGCCTCGCCGGCCAGGTCCGCTCCCTCGGCGGCGAGCTTGCGGAACCGGTCGATGTACCACTGCGAGTGCTCCGGACCGGTGTCGGTCGCCCAGCGGGTCGGGTTGGCCATACGGCCACCGTAACCGGGCCGGTCGGGGCGCGACGGGTCGGTCCGGCAGGCGCACCGATCGGTGGCAGCTCAGCGGCGACGGGGTCGGCGTGTCGGGCCGCTGGGCTGCCACCGATCAGGGAACCGGTCAGCCCTTCTCCGCGCCGCTGGTCAGGCCCTCGGTGAGCAGCCGCTCGCTGGCGAAGAAGAGGATCACGATGGGCAGGGTGAGGACGACCGACCCGGCCATCAGCACCGTCTTGGGCACCTCCACGCCGTCGGCGAGCAGTGACAACCCCAGCGACACCGTCCACCGGTCCGGCTTGTCGACCAGGAACAGCAGGGCGAAGAGGAACTCGTTCCAAGCGATCATGAAGTCGTAGAGCGCGACCGCCATGATCGATGGCGCGGCGAGGGGCAGGCTGACCCGGCGGATGATGCCGAGTCGGCCGGCGCCGTCGATGGCCGCCGACTCCTCCAGACTGACCGGGATGGTCTCGAAGTAGTTCTTCAGCATGTAGACCGACACCGGCAGGGTCTGCGAGATGTAGACCAGCACCAGGCCGAACAGCGAGCCGCGCAGCCCGGCGAGGCTGAAGACCACGAACAGCGGGATCGCGATGACGATCGACGGGAACAGGTAGACGGCCAGGAACAGGAAGTCGACCTGCCGCCGGCCGAAGAACCGCAGCCGGGCCACCGCGTACGCGCCGGGGATCGCGACGAGCAGCGTGAGCACGGTCGCCGCGACGGCGACGAGGCCGCTGTTGCGGATGAAGGTGAGGAATCCCTGGCCGCCGTCGTCGGTGGCCTTGAGCACCTCGGCGTACGTGGCGACGGTCAACTCGCCGAAGCCGACGACCAGCGAGCCCGGGTCGAGCAGCAGCCGCTCGATGGGGCGCACCGAGAGCACGAGCATGTAGTAGAAGGGAAAGACGGTGACGACCAGGAACGCGGCGATCACCAGGCGGCGCAGCCAGCGCAGGCTCACCGTCTCGACCATGTCCCGGTCCATCAGCCGACCCTCCGTCCGAAGAAGCGCAGATAGATCAGCACGAACACGATGAGCACCACGGCCAGAACGACCGCCTGCGCGGCAGCCGCGCCGATGTCGGTACGGGCGGTGAGGAACTCGTACACCCGGACGCTGACCACCTCGGTGCCGGCGGCCCCGCCGGTGAGCAGGTAGACGTCGTCGAACTTGTTGAACGTCATGATGAAGCGCAGCACCCCCAGCAGGGCGATCACCGGCAGCAGCTGCGGCAGCAGGATGTGCCGGAACCGCTGGGTGGGGGTGGCCCCGTCGACCCGGGCGGCCTCCTCCAGCTCACCGGGCACCGCCTGGAGCCGGGCCAGCAGGAACAGGAACGCGAACGGGAAGTAACGCCACGCCTCGAACACGATGACCGTGGCCAGCGCGGTCGACTCCTGGGTGAGGAAGGGCACGGGCGCGTCCCAGCCCAGCAGGCGCTGACCCCAGTGGTTGACGATGCCGAGCTGCGGGTCGAGCATCACCTGCCAGACGAAGGTGACCGCGACCACCGGCGCCACGTACGGCAGCAGCATGGAGGCCCGCACCAGCGTGCGGCCCCGGAACGGCCGGCGCACCACCAGCGCGGCGACCAGACCGAGCGCGATCGACCCCACGGTGCCGCCGATGCTGTAGAGCAGCGTGACCCACAGCGTGTCGGCGAAGCCGGGGGTGTGCAGCACCCGGTCGATGTTGTCCATGGTGAACTCGCCGAACAGCCCGGTCTTGCGCAGGGTGGCGAGCCGGACCCGCTGGAAGGCGAGCACCACGGTCCAGATGATCGGGATGCCGATGACCGCGATGGTGACGAGCAGGGTCGGCGCGACCAACGCCAGCCCGGCGCGGGACTCGCGGCGGCGCAGCGTCAGTGGTCGGCGGCGGGGCGGCTCCGGCCGCTCCTTCGTGGGGGAGCGGCCGGTGTCGGGGGCGGTGGTGGTCAATTGACGCCCGCCTTGATCGCTTCGACGTCCTTCCTGGCCCGGCCGGCGGCGGCCGCCGCGTCGGTCTTGCCGGAGGTGAGGTCGCCCAGCACCTTGGGCACCGGCAGCTCGCCGAGCATGGCGCCGACCAGCTTGCCCTGCCCCTGGCTGAGCCCCCAGCGCCCGAAGGTGTCCGGGCTGCTGCGCAGGGTGGCCAGCACCTCGTCGCCGTACACGTCGGCGAGGGGCTTCTTGGCGTCCACGCCCGCCTGGCTGGTGTTCCAGGCGGTGAGGAACGCCTCCGGATCGGCCGGGGTGCCCTTGCGCACCGGGAATCGACCCTCGGGGGACATGCCGAACCAGCGCGGGTAGCCGTCACCGAGCATGTACTCCACGAAGGACTTCGCCGGGTCGGCCGCCGCGCCGTCGAGCACGGCCCACGAGCTGATCTCGCCGTACTGCGCGGGTTCGGTGCCGTTGGGGCCCTTGATCGCGGTGACGAACCCGCTGTTCTTGGCCAGGAACGTCGGGTCGGCCTGGCACTGCGGGCACGTCGGCTTGGCGTCGTTGCGGAGCCCGGCCAGCTCGTCGAGGATGAACGGCGACCAGATCACCATGGCCGCCTTGCCCGCGAAATAGGTGGCCCGCGTGGTGTCCACGTCCTGCGCGCCCTTCACCGAGCTGGTGCGGATGAGGTCGCCGTAGAAGCGGAACGCCTCGACGCACTGCGGCGAATCGAGGGTCACCGCGCCCGAGTCGTCGGTGAGCTGGCAGCCGTTGGCCAGTGCCAGGTGCTCGAAGGTCTGCTGGGTGAACACGTCGCTGGGCGAGGTCGCCGCGGTGATGCCGGCGACGCCGCCGGTGTTCAGCTTCGCCGCGGCGGTGGTGATCCGTTCGTACGTGTCGGGGGCGGGCAGGCCGGCGGCGGCGAACAGGTCCTTGCGGTAGACGAGCAGTTGCCCCCACCCGTCGCTGGGCACGGAGAGCTGCTTGCCGTCGTCGGAGGTCAGCTCCAACGCTCGCGGAGAGAACGTCTGTCGGCCCAGCTTGTCGACGACCTCCGCGTTGGCCGAGGCGTGCAGCAGCTCGTTGCCGGCGAGCGTACGGATGCCGGCCAGGGAGACCGAGCCGACCACGTCGGGCAGGTCGCCGGCGGCGGCGTTGGCGGCGATCAGGGAAGGGAACTGGTCCTCGTTGACGGTCACGAGGTCGACCTGGATCCCGGTCTTCGCGGTGAAGTCCCCGATGATCGCCTTGGTGGCGGTGACGCGGTCGGCGACGTCCTCCAGGCTCCAAACAGTGATCTTTTTGCTGTTGCTGTCTGATCCGTCATCTCCGCAGGCCAGCAGGGTGGACGCGGTCAATGCCATGATCAGGGTGGTGGCGAGTATCCGCCTCGGAGGTGCTGACATCGGTGGCACTCCTCTCGAAGGGTACATGCCGGATTCAACACCTTCGATTGATCAATAGCAAGACATATTGTGATTTTGTGTCTATCCTGGAGCCCAGTGCTACCGGGATGTGACACATGGGCAACTGGGTGGTCTCTCTCGCCGGGCCTCGACGGATCAGCCTCGAGCCCTGCCCGCCGGATCCGCTCGGCCCGGGCCAGGTCCGGGTCCGCACCTGCTACTCGGGCATCTCCGCCGGCACCGAGCTGACCCTCTACCGGGGCAGCAATCCCCGGCTCAGCAAGGACTGGGACGACGCCGCCCGCATGTTCGTCCCCCGCCAGACCCCCGTGCCGTACCCGCTGATCGGCTTCGGCTACGAGGAGGTCGGCGAGGTCGTCGAGGTGGCGCCGGGCGTCGTCGACCGGCACCCGGGGCAGCTCGTGTGGGGCATCTGGGGGCACCGGGCCGAGGCGGTGCTCGCCGCCGACGCGGTCCGGCCGCTCCCCGCCGACCTGGACCCGCTCGCGGCGGTCTTCGCCCGGCCGGGCGCGATCGCGCTCACCGCCGTGCTCGCCGGCGACCTGCACCTGGGCGACTGGGTCGGCGTCTTCGGGCAGGGCGTCATCGGGCTGCTCGCCACCCGGCTCGCCGTGCTCTCCGGCGCCCGGGTGGTCGCCGTCGACCAGGTGCCCGGCCGGCTTGCGTACGCCACCCGCTACGGCGCGCGGTCCACCGTGGATGTCGCAACCCAGTCCGCCGCCGCCGTGCTGCGCGCGGCCACCGACGGCCGGGGCGCGGACGTCTGCCTGGAGCTGTCCGGGGCGTACCCGGCGCTGCACGAGGCGATCCGCTCCACCGCACACGCCGGCCGGGTCGTGGCCGCCGGCTTCTACCAGGGCCAGGCCGACGCGCTCGGCCTCGGCGAGGAGTTCCACCACAACCGCATCCAGTTGGTGGCCGCCCAGGTCTCCGGGCCCACCCCCGCGCCGGGCATGGCCGGCCGGTGGACCGGAGACCGGGTCGCGCAGACCTTCATGGACCTGGTGGCTGAGCGCAGCGTCGACCCGTTGCCGCTGGTCAGCCACATCGTCGACGCCAGCGCGGTCGCCGACGCCCTCGCGCTGCTCGACCGCGGCGCCGGTGACGTCCTCCAAGTGGTGTTGAGGTTCTAGATGACCACCATCGCGCTGGCCTGCCAGGAACAGCTCCTGCCGGGCACCAACCTGATCCAGAAGTACGCCCTCGCCACCGCGCTCGGCTACCAGGGCATCGAGCTGCGCGGACGCGGTGACCTCGCGTTCGCCGACCGACTGCCCGAGCTGCGCCGGGCCCGCGCCGCCGGGGTGGTGATGCCCACCGTCTGCGTCGAGATGGACCACTTCATCGGCGACTTCGACCCCGCCCGGTCCGCCGACGCCGTGCGCAACCTGCGCTCCCAGCTCTCGGTCATCGCCGAGCTGGGCGGCGTCGGGGCGATGACCCCGGCCGCGTGGGGCATGTTCTCCCGGCGGCTGCCGCCGTTCGAGCCGCCACGCCCGCCGGCCGGCGACCGCCAGGTGCTCCTCGACGCCCTCGGCGAGCTGGGCGAACACGCCCGCGCCGAGGGGGTCACCCTCTTCCTCGAACCCCTCAACCGGTACGAGGATCACATGGTCAACCGGCTCGACGAGGCGGTCGCCCTCTGCGCCGCGCTCGGGCTGCCCTCGGTGCGGGTGGTCGCCGACACCTTCCACATGAACATCGAGGAGGACGACGTGCACCGGGCGCTGCGCGCCGCCGCGCCGTACCTCGGGCATGTGCAGGTCAGCGACTCCAACCGGTGCCAGCCGGGCACCGGGCACCTGGACTGGCCGGCGCTCGTGCGGACCCTGCTGGAGCTGGACTACCGCGGCTGGCTGGCCCTGGAGTGCCGGCTGCGCGGCGACCCGGTCCGGGCCCTGCAACAGGCCGCCGCGGTGCTGCGGCACGCGCTGCCCCGGCAGGCCGCCGCATGACCGCCGGCGCTGTCCCCACCCGCACCGGTGGTCCGACCGATCTGGCCGGGCTGCGGCGGCTCGCCATCGCCACCCTCGACGCCAACTGGGAGCACGACCACACCGTCCCGTCGCGCACGCTCTACCCGCACCAGTGGAGCTGGGACTCCGCGTTCATCGCGATCGGGTTGGCCCACATGCGTCCCGAACGGGCCTGGCAGGAGCTGACGAGCCTGTTCCGGGCGCAGTGGGCCGACGGGCGGGTGCCGCACATCGTCTTCAACCCGGCGCTGCGCGTCGGCGCGTACTTCCCCGGGCCGGAGCTGTGGCGCTCGTCCGACGTCGAGGGCGCGCCGACGGTGGACACCTCCGGCCTGGTCCAGCCGCCGGTGCACGCGCTCGCCGCGCTGCTGGCGTACCGGCGAGCGCCTGATCCGGCCGGGCTGGCCGCGCTGCGCCGGCTCTACCCGGCGCTGGTCGCCCAGCAGCGGTACCTGGCGAAGCGGCGGGACGTCGCCGGCGACGGGCTGGTGTGCGTCGTCCACCCGTGGGAGTCCGGTCTGGACAACAGCCCCGCCTGGGACGAGCCGATGGCCGCGGTCGACGCCGACGCGGCGGTCATGCGCGCGTACCGTCGGCACGACACCGCGCACGCCGACGCCGCGCACCGCCCCACGGACCTGGACTACGCGCGCTACCTGGCGATCGTCGCGGCCTACCGCGACCACGGCTACGCCGACCGCGACCTGGCCGACGGCCATCCGTTCCTGGTGGAATGCCCGCTGTTCAACGCGGCGTTCGGGGCCGCCGAGCACGCGCTGGCCGAGATCGCCGCGCTGATCGGCGCGGACCCGGCCCCGCACCGGGTCCGCGCGGACCGCGTCACCGAGGCGTTGGTACGCCGGCTGTACGACCCGGGCACCGGCACGTTCCAGCCCCGCGACCTGCGCACCGATCGGCTCGTGGGCGCGCGTACCGTGCTCGGGCTCGCGCCGCTGATCCTGCCCGGCCTGCCCGCCCGGCAGGTCGACGCGCTCGTGGCCGAGGCCCGGTCGCCGCGCTTCGGGGTGGCCCGGTGGATGGACCGGCCGTTGCCGACCTACGACCGCACCGCGACCGACTTCGAACCGGTGCGCTACTGGCGCGGGCCGAGCTGGCTGAACATCGGCTGGCTGGTGCGGCGCGGCCTGCTGACCCACGGGCATCCGGAGCTCGCGGCCGGCCTGCGCCGCTCGATGATCGACCTGGTCGCGGGGGCCGGCTGCCATGAGTACTTCCACCCAGACACGGGCGCCGGGCTGGGCTCACCGGCGTTCGGCTGGACCGCCGCGCTGCTGCTCGACCTGCTGGCCGATTGAGTGTCGCTCGGCCGGCACCGGGTGGTAGCGTGCCCGCTCTCAGCGGGGCGGGAGGCGGCGTGCGCGAGATCGACAAGGTGGCCTGGATCCTCATCGAGGACGGACGGGTGCTGAGCACCCGTTCGCAGGGCAAGGACGTGTGGTACCTGCCCGGCGGCAAGCGCGAGCCGGGGGAGAGCGACCTGGAGACCCTGCGCCGGGAGATCGACGAGGAGTTGAGCGTCGAGGTCGACGTGCCAAGCGCGGTGCACCTGGGCACGTTCAGCGCGCAGGCGCACGGGCACGCGACCGGGATCACCGTGCGGATGACCTGCTACCGGGCCGGATACCGGGGGCGGTTGCGGCCGGCCAGTGAGATCGCCGAGATGGCCTGGCTCGGGTACGCCGACCGGCACCGCACCTCCCCGGTCGACCAGCTCATCTTCGATCACCTGCTGGCGGCGGACCTGCTGCACTGACGGCTGCTCTGGCGTGCTGACCGGCTGCGCTGCGGTGCGGACGGCGCCGTTTGGCGTCGGCGGCCCGGGGTAAGCGCGCGGCGTGACCGACAGCGCGGGCGGCGACGGGTTTCCGCATTTCATCGACGCGGTGTCCCGACGGTCCGGCCTGCCGACCGAGCAGGCCGCCGCGCTCGCCCGCGCGGTGCTTGCGACGATGGCCGAACGAGTCACCGGCGGCCCGCCGGATGATCTCACCGGACACCTTCCCGACGAGGTCGACGACTACCTGGACGGCGCGTCGCCGATCCCGCCCGCGGACCTGTCGAGCCCGTCTGCGGATGTGGCGGGTCTGCCTGCGGACCCGGCTGGCTCGCCCTCGGTCCTGGGGCCTGGTTCGGTTACCGGCCCGACCGACGGCGTTGACGGGCTCGAGACAGGTGTGGGCCTCGACGTCGGCGGGCCTGTCGCGACGCCGCCACCAATGGACGCCGGCCCAGCGGAGTTCCTGCTCCGGGTGGCCCAGCGCGCCGGGGTGGACCCCGCCACGGCACGGGCCGGTACCGGAGCGGTCTTCGCGACCCTGCGGGAGGCGGTGACCGTACGGGAGTTCCGGGAGATGGTCGCGCGACTGCCCCGCGACGACGATGGCGGCGCCGCGACCGACCCGCCTGTTCTGCCCGACCCGTTCACCCGCTGACCCTCGCACGCGCCCCCGTCGGCGCTTCGGGCTTGCGGATGAACCTCTGGGTCACCTCTCTCACGAAAACCCGGGGTTCGGTGTCGAACACCCCAGGGTCCCGCACTGTCGCATTTGGGTTGTGCGTCCGCGTCGCTCCAATCCACGCCATTCCACTATTGACGCCGCCTCTGCGCGGGCGCTGCGGGATTCGTGGCGACCTACGATGCAGAGGCGTCACCGCCGTCATGGGGGCGGCGGGCGGACTGTCGGTGACGCTCCCCGGGGAACGGAGCGACATGAACATCTGGGAGAAGCTCAAGAGGCTCGTCACGCGCAGAGGTGAGCGCAGTTGGGGGCCCGGGGTCACCGTCCACCACCCGCCACCTGAGCACCCCGAACCGGGCGGCGGGGGCATCGGCGCGTTCGACGCGTCGGCCGTGAGCACCGGCGTGAGCGACGGCGGCCCGGAGGAGACCGCCGCCTACACCCCACCCCCGCCGGGCTCGCGCACGGCGGCCGGGCAGAACGTCGACAGGTATCTGGCGCTGACGATCGCGCAACAGAGCGCCCGCGAGGCGTGTGGCATGGACGCCGGACTGCCGACGATTCACACCACCGAATTCCAGCGGACGACTGTCGACGACGGTCACGGCCACCTGGTGCCCGGCTGGGAGGCGCGGGTGTTCTTCACCTGCCCGGGACCGCCCATCGCCTAGAACCGCGCCGGTGATCGACTCGGTTTCGCCGATCTCGGGGTGTCGCCACCACCGGGATACCCCGATATCGCTGATGTAGGGGTCGATCAAGCCCGCGGCGGGCGACTAGGCGTCGGCGTCGGGCAGGTCGTCCGGCTCGGTGACCCACGCCGAGAAGACCGGCACCCCGTGCCACGGCCCGGTGGCGCCGTCGGCCCTGGTGTCGGTGGCGACGGCCACGACGGCGTACGGGTGGCCGAAGCGCAGCTCGGCGGTGCGGGCGACGCCCTCCGGCGGCAGGCTGACGGTGCCGAACATCCCGGTGACCGCCGCCGCCTCGAAGCCGTACCGGCCGTACCGGGCCATCGCCACCTGCCGCGCCTCGAAGCCCTGCACCGGCTGGGCGAGTGCCTCGGCCAGCGCCGCCGTGGCCGCCGGGAAGCCCAGGGCCTCGGCGGTCAGGTCGTGCTCGCTGCGGGCCGACCAGCAGGGGAGCACCGCGCTGTGTCGTTCCTCGCGGCCGTCGCGGGAGCGGGTCCGGACCCGCTCCTCGCGCAGCGTCCACAGCGGAGCTTCGCCGAGCGGCAGGTCGAACAGCGAGCGCCGTCCGGGCGGTTGCGCGCCGTCGGCCGCGCCGGCACTGAGGTCGTACGCGGCGGCGAGCACATCGGTCGACGGCACGTGCGGTGCGGCGGCCACCGAGAGCACCACCAGCCCCGCGCCGTCGGTTACCTGGGCCTGGGCAGCGTGCATGATGACGTCACCGGCCCGGTCGGTCGTCACGATGGCCCCCTGGTGCCCGTGGTCCGGGCTGCGCAGCGCTCGCCGGAGGTCGCGCGCCCAGGCGCTGGCCGGGCCGAGCGCGCGGGCGTCGGTGACCTCGAACGGCTGGGCCCAGGAGATCCGGGTGGCCAGCGCGCTGGCCAGGGCGAAGACGACGTCCGGGCTGACCTTCAGGGGGAACGTCTCGATCAGGCCGTGGGTGTGCTCGCGTGCCCACGCGTCCAACCCGGCCTGGTCGGGCAGCGTGCCGACCTCGGTCGCCGCCGGCAGCGCGGCCCGCCACCCGGCCGGCTCGTCGGTGAGCCGACCCGGTCGGAGCCAGAGCGCGGTGGCGGAGGCGACCAGCGGATGCGGCGCGTCCAGCAGGGCGCGGGCAACCTCCGCCGCACGGGCCAGGTCCGTGCCCAGGGCGTCCGCCAGCTGCCCGGTCGCCGCTTCCGGTGCGGTCGCCGGGTCGGTGTCAGCCGTAGCCGCGCTGAGGGCGAGCAGCAGCCAGGCCCCGAGCGGGGAGGCGACGTGATGCCGGTCGCCGATCGTGGCGTGCAGCCGCTCGGCGTACGCGGAAAGCGGCTCGTGCAGGTCCGTCGTCATGTCCCCACTCTGCCCGTCGTACCGGGGTCCGGCATCTCCGCCGGCCCTGCTCACGACCACAGCTCGAACGGTTCGTCGATCTGCTCGCCGGCCAGGAAGGGCGTGATCAGCCGGGGGAGCTGGCCGGGATAGAACCGCTCCTCGCTGGCCACCACCTCCGGCAGCGGCCACCACCGGAAGCCGAAGTAGTCCTCACGCTCGTAGTCGAGCCGGTCCGCCTCGTCCACGTCCGGCCCGGGCCCGTTCAGCCCTACGGCGACGATCACCTCGTCCTGGACGTGGCGCAGCTGGCGGTGCAGGAAACTCGCCCGTCGCCGCCAGGTCGGTGCGCCCACCTGGTCGGCGGTGATCACGATGCCGGTCTCCTCGCGCAGCTCCCGCACGGCCGTGTCCCGGTACGTCTCACCGCGGTCCATGCCGCCGCCGGGCAACTCCCACCAGGTGCCCAGCCGGGGATGGTCCGGGTCACGGGTGTGGAACAGCAGCACCCGGTCGGTGTCGTCGGAGACGACCACGCGCACCGCGCGCCGCTCGAGGATCGGCAGGTCGTCGGGCAGTTCGTCCATCGGGCCAGTCTGCCGCAGCGCGCCGACTCCGGCGGGCCGCGCCGGGGCCGGTAGGCTGCCCGCCGTGGCTGGTCTGTTGAGGAACGTGGCGCAACGCATCTCCCGGGTGGGCGCGGTCATCCCGTCGCCCCGGCGTACCGGGCCGGCTCCGGCGCGGGTGGCCCGTCCTCGCCAGGTGAGCGCGTTGCAGCGGCGCGAGCTGAGCTACGCGCCGGAGGTCGACGGCCAGGCCGACCCGGGCGAGATCGTCTGGACCTGGGTGCCGTACGAGGACGACCCCCGCCAGGGCAAGGACCGCCCGGTGCTGGTGGTCGGACGGCACAGCCGAACGCTGTTCGGGCTGATGCTGTCCAGCCAGAGCGAGCGGGACGGTCAGCGGCACTGGTTCGCGCTCGGCCCCGGCGAGTGGGACCGCGACAAGCGGCCGAGCTGGGTCCGGCTGGACCGCGTGCTCACCATGCGCGAGGACAGCATCCGCCGCGAGGGCGCCGTGCTGGACCGGCCCCGGTTCGACCGGGTCGGGCAGGCGCTGCGCGCCGGCTACGGCTGGCGCTGACCGTACCCCCTGGCCCGCCCGGGACCGGACGGCCTGTCAGGCTGGCTCGCGGCTCGGGCCGACCGCGGCGCCCTGCGCCTCCGGCGGCGGGTACGGCTGCTCGGCGAGCAGCCGGGCCAGGTGCGCGCTGTTGAGCGCGAGGGCCTTGGTGGTGCGGCCGGTGGTGTCCGGCTTGGGGCCGGCGTCGCGGTAGTCCACCTTGTGCAGTGCCTCGCCGACCCAGTAGGTCGCGCCGGCCGCCGCGAGGGTGAAGCCGACCTCGCTGAGCGCGCCCTGGACTTCGGCGATGGTGTGGTGCGCGCCGTCCTCGTTGCCGACGACCGCGACGCCGGCCACCTTGCCGTAGGTGAGCAGCCGTCCCTCGTCGTCGGTCTCGGACAGTTCGGCGTCCAGGCGTTCGAGGACCATCTTGGTGACGCTTGCGGGCTGGCCCAGCCAGATCGGTGTGGCGATGATGAGTATCTGGGCCGCGAGCAGCTTGGCGCGGATCGCGGGCCAGCCGTCGCCGTCGCCCTCGTCCGTCGACACCCCGAAGCGCACGCCGTGGTCGACCACCCGCACGATCTCGCCGTCCACGCCTTGGCGGGCGAGTTCCGCCACCACCTCGCGACCCAACTGGTTGGAGCTGGACGGGGTTGGCGACGGCTTGAGCGTGCAGTTGAGGACGAGGGCGCGAATGCTCACCACGACGGGTTCCTCTCGGCGACGGGACGGCCGGGTTCCCCATACCCGGTCTCCGGGGTGACTCACCAGGGCGGCACCGCGTCATCTCCGGAACGGGTTGACAGACAGCGGATGAGCTGTAAATTCAACTCATCGGTTAATCATCTAGGTGGTTGAAAGCGACATGACAGCAGATCCGGTCAGTGCCGTGTTCGCCGCGCTCGCCGACCCGACCCGCCGCGCCATCCTGGCCCGGCTGGCTACCGGCGAGGCGACGGTGAACGAACTGGCGGAGCCGTTCCCGATCAGCCTCCAGGCGATCTCCAAGCACCTCACCGTGCTGGAGCGTGCCGGGCTGATCGTGCGGACCCGCGAGGCGCAGTGGCGGCGCTGCCGGCTCGACCCGGCGCCGCTGCGCACCCTCGCCGAGTGGGTCGACCAGTACCGCCGGCTCTGGGACGAGCGCCACGACGCCCTGGACGACTACCTACGCGACCTGAAGGAGACCAGCCGTGACCGAAACCCGTGACCTGACGATCGACGTGTCCTCCGACCGGGACATCACGATGACCCGGTCGTTCGACGCCCCGCGCGACCTCGTCTTCGCCGCGCACACCCAGGCCGAACACCTCAGGCACTGGTGGGGCCGGGGCAATCCGCTGGACGTCGAGATCGACTTCCGCGAGGGCGGTCGCTACCGCTTCGTCGAGCACGCCCCGGACGGCAACGAGTACGCCTTCCGGGGCGAGTTCCGGGAGATCGTCGCGCCGGAGCGGATCGTGCAGACGTTCGAGTTCGAGGGCATGCCCGGCCAGGTGGCCGTGGAGACGCTGGTCTTCACCGAGCAGGACGGCCGCACGGTGCTCACCGGCACCACACGCTTCGACACCACCGAGCAGCGCGACGGCATGGCCGAGTCCGGGATGGCGCAGGGGGTAGCCGAGTCGTACGCCGCACTGGAGCGCCACCTGTCCACAATGCGCTGACGGCTGAGGCGGGAGGGCGGGAAGGCCAGGGAAAAACAGAAATGGCAGGGACGTCGCGCTCCCTGCCACCTCCAACATATATCGCACCGGGGGTCTTGCGGCAAGACCCGGGTGCTGCCGCAGAATCTCCACCGAAGCCCAAAACTGGGAAAATCGGGGGATCTCGTGATCGATGTGATCATTGCCGGCGGCGGGCCGACCGGTCTGATGCTGGCCAGCGAGTTGCGACTGCACGGTGTGCACGTTGTCGTGTTGGAGAAGGACGCCGAGCCGACCCGCTACGTCCGTTCGCTGGGTCTGCACGCGCGCAGCATCGAGGTGATGGACCAGCGCGGTCTGCTGGAGCGTTTCCTCGCCCTGGGCACGCGGCATCCACTCGGTGGCTACTTCGCCGCGATTCCCAAGCCGTCGCCGGGCGGTCTCGACAGTGCCCACGCGTACGTCCTCGGTATTCCGCAGACCACCACCGACCGGCTGCTGGCGGAGCACGCCGTCGCGGTCGGCGTCGAGGTCCGCCGCGGCTGCGAACTGGTCGGGCTGAGCCAGGACGACGACGGGGTGACGGTGGAGTTGGCCGACGGTACGCCGCTGCGGTCGCGCTACCTCGTCGGCTGCGACGGCGGCCGGATCACCGTCCGTCGGCTGCTCGGGGTCGGCTTTCCCGGTGAACCCAGCCGGGTCGAGTCGCTGCTGGGCGAGATGGAGGTGGGCGTACCGGCGCAGACGGTCGCCGACGTGGTGGCCGAGGTCCGCAAGACGCACCTGCGGTTCGGCCTCGGGCCGCTCGGGGACGGCGTGTACCGGGTTCTCGTGCCCGCCGCGGGGGTGACCGAGGATCGCTCCGTCCCGCCGACCATCGAGGAGTTCCAACAGCAACTGCGGGCGTACGCGGGCACCGACTTCGGCGTGCACTCCCCGCGCTGGCTCTCCCGCTTCGGCGACGCCACCCGGTTGGCCGAGCGCTACCGGGTCGGTCGGGCGCTGCTGGCCGGAGACGCGGCGCACATTCACCCGCCCACCGGCGGGCAGGGGCTTAACCTCGGCATTCAGGACGCGGTCAACCTCGGTTGGAAGCTGGCCGCCGCGGTCAACGGCTGGGCGCCCGACGGGCTGCTGGACAGCTACCACGCCGAGCGGCACCCGGTGGCCGCCGACGTGCTCATCAACACCCGCGCGCAGATGTTCCTGTTGTCCCCCGAGCCGGGGCAGCAGGCAGTCCGCCACCTGCTGTCGGAACTGATGGATTTCGAGGACGTCAACCGGTACCTGATCGAGAAGGTCACCGGCCTGGGGGTCCGCTACGACTTCGGCGCGGGCCACGAGCTGCTCGGTCGGCACCTGCGGGACGTGCGGCTGACGCGGGGACGGCTCGACGACCTGCTGCACGGCGGTCGTGGGCTGCTGCTCGACCAGACCGGCCGGCTCTCGGTCGCCGGGTGGGCCGACCGGGTCGACCACGTCGTCGACGTCACTGCGGAACTGGACGTACCCGCGGTGCTGTTGAGGCCGGACGGCCACGTGGCCTGGGCCGGTGACGATCAGGCCGAACTGGTGGGTCAGCTGCCCCGGTGGTTCGGCGGCCCCGCCACCTGAGGCGGCCCCGCCACCTGACCGGTCACCCCTCCGCGAGACGGGCGCTGTCGACGAGTTGGCGGGGCGACCGCGGGCCGGCGAGGCTCTTCGCCTGGTACATGGCCGCGTCGGCGCGGCTGAGCGCGTCGGTGAGCTGGGCCGGACCGGTCACCGGGGCGAGCCCGACCGAGGCGGTGACCCGGACGCTGCACCCACTGAGCCGGATGGGCGCGGCGACGGTCTCGCTGAGGCGTCGGGTGGCGTGCTCGATCCAGCGCCGGTCGACTGTCGGGCTGGCGAGCAGGCCCGCGAACTCGTCGCCGCCGAGGCGGGCGACGAGGTTGTCCCCGGCGAAACCGGCCAGCCGTTCGGCCACGCTGATCAGCACCTGATCGCCGGCGGCGTGCCCGTACCGGTCGTTGATTTGCTTGAAGTCGTCGAGGTCGAGCACGATGGCGATCAGCGGCTGGCCGTCGGCGTTGGTGAGCAGCGCGGCCGCGAGGCGGTAGAAGGCGCGTCGGTTGGGCAGCCCGGTGAGCGGGTCGTGGCTGGCGGCGTGCCGTTCGGCGGCCAACTCGGCCTGGAGGTGCCCGATCTCGGCCTCGGCCCGCAGGGCCCGTCGGCGCATTTGCCAGGAGGAGAGCAATGCTCCCGCCGCACAGATGCCGGAGGCGACGCTCATCGGATCCGGCACGAGACCTCCCATCGCCGCGACCGCCTCCAGCCTTCGGTCTCGCGGCGCGGTGCCGCGTCGGGCAGTTTTCCCTGGTGGTTGCCCCAGTCGGGGTAACGCAAAGTGAACGGATAAGCACCGATCACGTGCGTTATCATGCTCGCCGTCCGGTGCAGATGCAATAGCAGATGCACGTGCATAACCGTCCACTGTCGATACCGCACCCTCGCCGTCACCGCTCCTCCCACGGGCACCGGCGGGCTCGTGAGCAGAAAGACGCCTCTCATGCAACAGCCACCCAATGGCGTTCCGATTACTCAGTTGCCCCCGCTGAGCTGGCAGAAGAGCCGCCGCAGCAACCCGAGCGGCAACTGCGTCGAACTCGCCGAACTGCCCGGGGGAGCCGGCATCGCCGTTCGCAACTCGCGCCATCCGGAGGGACCCGCGCTGATCTACACAGTGGACGAGATCGCCGCGTTCGTGCACGGCGCACGCGACGGCGACTTCGATCACCTGATCAACTGACCGGTCGTCGAAGGCCGTCCCGGGGACGGGACTGAATAGCCGGTCCGGAGGAGTTCACCTCACTGTCGGTCCATGGCATGCTTACACGTCGGCCGGGCTGGGTGCCCGACCGCGTGGTCGGTATCCGGAGGTCCGCACGTGACGATGGTTCCCGCCGAGGGCGGCCCGACAACCGGGCCGACCGTGCTGCGCATGCTGCTCGGCGCCCAACTGCGCCGCCTGCGGGAGTCCAGCGGGGTGACCCGGGAGGGCGCCGGGTGGGAGATCCGCTCCTCCGAGTCGAAGATCAGTCGGATGGAGCTGGGGCGGGTCGGCTTCAAGGAGCGCGACGTGTCCGACCTGCTCACCCTCTATGGCGTCAGCGACGAGGGCGAGCGCGCGGCGCTGCTGAAGCTTGCCCGGGACGCCAACAGCCCCGGCTGGTGGCACCGCTACGGCGACGTGCTGCCCAGCTGGTTCCAGTCGTACCTGGGCCTGGAGGCGGCGGCCGCGCTGATCCGCAGCTACGAGGTGCAGTTCGTCCCCGGCCTGTTGCAGACCCGGGAGTACGCTCGCGCGGTCGTGCTGCTCGGGCACGGCGCGGCCGGCGCCGCCGAGATCGATCGCCGCGTGGAGTTGCGGATGCAGCGCCAGCAACTACTGCACCGGGACAACCCGCCGCAGCTCTGGGCTGTCGTGGACGAGGCGGCGCTGCGTCGTCCGATCGGCGGCGCCGAGGTGATGCGTGAGCAGCTCGTCGCGCTCATCGAGGCGACCAAGTCGCCCACCATCCGGCTCCAGGTCATCCCGTTCGCCGCCGGTGGCCACGCGGCCGCCGGTGGCGCCTTCACCATCCTGCGCTTCGGCGACCAGGAGCTGCCCGACATCGTCTACATCGAACAGCTCACCAGCGCCATCTACCTCGACAAGCGCGACGACCTCGACTATTACGCCGTGGCCATGGAGCGGCTGTGCGTCGAGGCCGAGCCGCCGGAGCGTACGCCGGAGATCCTCGGTCAACTGCTGGAGGAGCTCTACCCGCAGTGAGCGCCCGGCCGGGGTCGCCCTGAGGGTTCGCAGAATCGTATTGACCGTCGCCAACCCGTCGGGTTAGTCTCTGTATCGATCCAGTCTGAATCGATACAGAGAGGTGCCGGGTGAAGCCAACACTGCAAGCCGTGGCGGACGCCGTCGGCGTCTCCCGCAGCACCGTGTCCAACGCCTACAGCCGCCCCGACCAGCTCTCCACGGCACTGCGCGAGCGGATCCTCGACGCCGCCCGTCAACTCGGCTACCCGGGGCCCAATCCCACCGCCCGCTCCCTGCGCCGCGGCTTCGTCGGCTCGATCGGGGTCCTGTTCACGTCGCAGCTGTCGTACGCCTTCACCGACCCCTTCGCGATCCGCTTCCTCACCGGGGTGAGCGGCGCCGCCGAGCGACACGGCACCAGCATGCTGCTGGTGCCGCTCCCACCGGCGCAGACCGACGCCCGCCGGGCGGTGGAGAACGCCGCCGTCGACGGCTTCTGCGTCTACTGCGTCGCCGACGAGGAGTGGGCGTTGGACGTGATCCGGGCGCGCGGGCTGCCGTACGTCAGCACGGCGTCGCACGACGACGCCGGCGCGGACGAGCGGTTCGTCGGCATCGACGAGCGCGCCGCGGCTCGCAGCGTCGCCGCGCACGTGGCCGGCCTCGGTCACCGCCGGGTGGCCCTGCTCGCCGACGCCGTGCTGCCCGACGCGCCGGCCGGCCCCGTCACCCTGTCCGGGGTGCACGAGGCGTGGCACCCGACCACCCGCGGCCGGCTTGCCGGCTTCGCCGACGCGTTCGCCGAGGTCGGCGTCGGCTGGGCGGAGCTGACGCTGGTCAACGCCCTGGGCAACAGCCGCCAGGCCGCGGCCGCCGCCGTCGCCGGCCTGTTCGACGGGCCCGCACCGCCGACCGCCGTGCTGGCCGGCTCCGACGTCCTCGCCCTCGGTGTGCTCGACGCGCTGGCCCAGCGGCCGGGCGGCACCAACCCGCCGGTCTCGGTGACCGGCTTCGACGACATTCCTGAGGCCGCGTCGGCCGGCCTCACCACCGTCCGGCAACCCGCCGAGGAGAAGGGCCGGATTGCCGCCGAACTGCTGCTCGACCCACCCGCGGACGCCGCAGCCGGTCAGGTGCTGCTGCCCACCGCACTCGTCGTCCGGGCCTCCACCGGACCTGTCCCGAGGAGTTGACCATGGAATTCCCGACCGGCTACGTCACCGCTCTCGACGCGATGAACCGACACGTCAACTCGGCCCGACCGGACGCCCCGGTCCAGGCCGAGCGGCCCCGCCGGGCGCTGCTCGCCCCGACCCGAGAGGTGACCGCCGTCGCCCTGCGCCGGCTCGCCGACCGGATCCAGCCCCGACCGATGCCGACGGTGACCCGCTGCTCCTGACCTATTTCGGCACGCATGGGACGAACGGTGCCGGGCCGGACACGTAGAGTGGTCGAAGGGGCACTCGCCAGGCAGACTGGTGAAGCCATGTCACCCTTCACGCCCACCCTCCGCCTCCACGACCGCTACGTCCTGCACGAGCGGATCGGGCTCGGTGGCATGTCCGAAGTGTGGCGGGCCGACGACGAGGTGCTCGGCCGGCCGGTCGCGATCAAGGTGCTCGCCGGGCAGCTCGCCGCCGACCCGCAACTGCGGGCCACCATCCAGCGCGAGGCCCGCGCGGCCGCCCGGCTCACCCACCCACACGTCACCCAGGTGTACGACTACGCCGAGGCGACCCTGACCGGCGGCGTCGTCGTCCCGTACCTGGTGATGGAGCTGGTCGAGGGCCACAACTTGGCCGACCGGCTGCGCAACGGCCCTCTGCCCTGGCCGGAGGCGGTCCGCGTGGCCGGGCACATCGCCGCCGCGCTGGCCGCCGCGCACCGCATCGGCGTGGTGCACCGCGACGTCAAGCCGGGCAACGTCATGCTCACCGACACCGGCGCCAAGGTCCTCGACTTCGGCATCGCCGCGCTCGGCGGGCTCGACAGCCAGTCTGGCGAGCCGCTGATGGGCACACCCGCGTACTTCGCCCCCGAGCGCCTCGCCGCCGGTCCGCCCGACCCGGCCAGCGACGTGTACGCCCTCGGCGCGCTGCTCTACCGCACGCTCACCGGCCAGGCGCCCCTGCCCGTGCAGAGCTGGGAGGACGCCCTCGAGGTGCACCGGCGGGGCACACCGGTGCCGCCGCTGCGGGTGGACGGCCTGCCCGCCGACATCGCCGAGCTGACCCTCGCCTGCCTCGCCGCCGACCCGGCCCGCCGGCCGAGCGCCGCGCAGCTGGCCCGCCGGTTCGGCGCCGGTCAACCGGTCGAGCCCCCCACCGAGCTGCTGCGCATCGTGGCGCCCGCCTCGGCGGCCCACCCGCCGACCCTGATCGACCGCTCGGCCGCGCGTCGCGTGCCGGTCGCGGCCGTGCCGGCCCGCCGCCGATCGCGCCGACCCCTGGCCCTTTTCGTCGCGGCCGGTCTCGCCGTGCTGGTCGGCCTCGGCGCGCTGCTCACCCAGGGCCTCGGCGCACCCGACACAACCGGGTCCGGGCAGGTCGCGGCCCCGCCTTCGACCTCCGCCCCGACACCCGCGCCCAGTACGCAGGCACCGAGGCCGCCGGCATCGGCGTCTCCGTCGCCGCCGACCGCCAGCGCCGCGCCCTCGACCGTCGGTCAGCAGGTGCCGGTCAGCTTCCGCCAGGTCAGCGACGAGTTCACCGACGTGCTCGCCGCGGCGGTGGCCCGCGGAGATGTCGACCGCAAGACCGCGGAGGACCTTCGCGACGACCTCGCCGACGTGAACCGACGGTCCAAGGACCGCGAGCGGCGCATCGCCGACCTGCGAAACACCATCGCCGAGCTGGTGGACCGTGGCCGGCTGCCGCGGCAGACGGGCGCCCACCTCGACGAACTGCTCAATCAGGCCCGCGGGCTGCCCGCCGGGCGCACCGCCGACTGAGGGCATCTGTCGTAGTCTCACCGGCATGACGACGAAGCAGACGCACACCCTCGCCTTGCCCGGCGTCGAGCTGGTCTACGACGTCCGCGGCCCCCTACCCCCGGGCGGCGGGCGTCCCGCGCTGCTCATGATCGGCCAGCCGATGACAGCGGAGGGCTTCGACGCGCTCGCCGCGCACTTCACCGACCGCACCGTCGTGACCTACGACCCGCGCGGCCTCGGCCGCAGCGTCCGCACCGACGGCCGGTCCGACCACACGCCACAGCAGCAGGCGGCCGACCTGCACCTGCTCATCGAGGCGCTCGACGCCGGCCCGGTGGACGTGTTCGCCAGCAGCGGCGGTGCGGTGACCGCACTCGAACTCGTCGCGGCCCATCCCGGCGACGTCGTCACGCTGGTGGCCCACGAGCCGCCGATCAACGCGGTGCTCCCGGACGTCACGGCAGCCGAGCGCGCTCAGGCCGCCTTCTACGAGGCGTACCAGGCGAAGGGATTCGGCGCCGGCATGGCCGCGTTCATCGCGATGACGTCGTGGCAGGGCGAGTTCACCGACGCCTACTTCGCCCAGCCCGCGCCCGACCCCGCGATGGTCGGCATGCCGACCGACGACGACGGCAGCCGCGACGATCCGCTGCTGTCGAAGAGCTCGTGGGCGATCACCGACTACCAACCCGACGCGAGCGTGCTCACGGCGTCCCCGACCCGGATCGTGATCGCGGTCGGCGAGGAGTCGGCGGGCACGTACACCGACCGTACGGCCCTCGGCACGGCGGCGCTGCTCGGCCAGGAGGCCGTGGTGTTCCCGAGTCACCACGGCGGCTTCCTCGGAGGCGAGTTCGGCTATGCGGGCAAGCCCGAAGAGTTCGCCGCACGGCTGCGCGAGGTGCTGGACGCCGGCTGACGGCCGTCATCTCGTACGGACGGCTGATCCATCCGCGTACGTCGCTGGCATGATGGGCCGATGCGAACACGGCTGATCTTCGTGCGGCACGGCGAGTCGGTCCACCAGGTCGATGGGATCGTGGGCGGCCCGCACGGATGCCGCGGGCTGACGCCGCTCGGCCACGACCAGGCACACCGGCTGGCCCAGCGGCTCGTCGACGACTACGCCGTCGAGGGGCCGCTGGCGGTCTACTCGTCCGTGCTGCGCCGCACCGTCGAGACCGCGCAGCCCATCGCCGCGGCGTTCGGCGTCCGCCCGCTGGCCGACTGCGGCCTGTGCACCTGGCACACCCCGCCGTACGCGGACGGGCTGCCGGTCACCCGCTTCCGTACCGAACACGCGGTGCCCGGTGGGGGAGTGTTCCGGCCGTTCGAGGACGGCAACGAGAGCTGGGCCGAACTGGTGGTACGCGTCAGTCGCGCCATCATGGAGATCGCGCACCGGCACCGGGGCGGCACCGTGGTCCTGGTCGGCCACAGCGAGACCGTCGAGGGCGCCTTCCACGCGCTCGCCGCGCAGCCGATCTTCCGGGCGTTCGACCTGGACGTGCCGCCGGCCTCGATCACCGAGTGGGTCACCGACCAGGACACCGGCGGCTGGCCGCCGGCCCGCTGGACCCTGCGCCGCTTCGGTGACACGGCGCCGGCCGGCCAGAGCGTGATCCAGTAACGCCGCGCCGGCGCCTTACTCGCTGAGGATCTGCTCGCGCAGGATCTCCGCGTGCCCGCAGTGCTGAGCCAGCTCGCGCAGCACGTGCAGGTACACCCAGTTCAGCGGCAGCGGACCGCGCCGGTTGCCGCGCAGCAGGTCGTCCAGACCCAGTGACGCCGTCGCGCGGCGCGACGCCTCGCACGCCTCGCGGTGGGCCTGCTGGACGGTGGCGATCGTGTCGCCGTCATCGAGGATGAACGACTCGTCCGGCGTCGCCGGGATCCCGATCTCGGCGCGCGACCGGCACGTGACGGCCTCGTCGAACCAGACCTTCTCGACGAAGGTCGCGTGCTTCACCAGACCCAGCAGCGTCGTCCGCGATGGCACCAAAGAGCGACGCGCCTGCTCCTCGGTCAGCCCGTCCAGGGCGCCGTTGAGCGCTCCGCGGTGTTCGTCCATGAACGCCTCGACCTGTGCCTGGGCCGGCTGATTCACGACATCTTCGGCGAACGTCGGCGGGAAGATGGTCATGGACCGAAGCATCTCAAGGGCGGTCACCTGTGAGCAACTTCGGCACTCATGAGCCGAAGAAGACGAGGGCGCCGCGTTCGTCGAAGACGGCGGTGCCCGCCCAGGCGATCTCCCAGCGGTTGCCCTCCGGGTCGGCGATGTAGGCCGAGCGGCCACCCCACGGGCGGTCGGTCGGCTCCGCCACCACCGTCGCCCCCATCGCGACGGCCGCCGCGAAGGCCGTGTCGACCTCGGCGCGGTCATCGACGTTGCAGGCGAGGGTCACGCCGGACCAGCCGCCGGCCGGACCGGCGACGCCGGGTGCCGCCTCGGCGGCCAGATCCGGCAGCGGATAGAGCGCGAGCAGAACGCCACCGAGCAGGAACGCCGACCAGCCGTCGTCGCTCGCCGACAGCTCCGGCCAGCCCAGGGAGCGGTAGAACGACCGCAGCGAACCCATGTCGCGTACGCCCAGAGTGACCACGGACAGCCGAGAGGGGATCGCACTCATGGCGCCGATCCTGCCGCAGCGGTACGACAACCGGTCCCTCGTCGGGGGCCCTCGGGCCGGTCGTCGACTCCGGCGGCACCCTCAGTGGAGGGTCGTAACGGTCCACTCGCCCGGTGCCGTGCCCACCCGGGCGGTCACCTCACCCTGCGGCGTCCAGATGGCCGACCGGCCCGCCGCCTCGGTGTAGCCGCCGCCGGTGGACCCGGCGAAGCTCGCCACCGCCACCCAGACCCGGTGTGTCGTGGCGATCCGCTGGGCCCGCTCGTCCGGAACGCCGGCGTCGCGCGCCAACTCCAGCACCCCCGCCGCGTACACGTCAATGCCGAGCGCGGCCGTGCGCTGCGCGTGCGCGGCGACGCCGGTGTCCTTGCAGACCGCCAGCCCGATCCGCCACCCGTCCACATCGAGCACCCTTGGTGTGTCGCCCGGCCGGAACCGCTGCGCCTCCGCGCCGCCGAGCCACATCTTCCGGTACACCACGGTCACCCCGTCGCCGGTCACCGCCAGCACCCCGATGTGGTCACCGGCCACCGGCGCACCGGCCAGCGCCAGCGTGCCCGCCTCGGCGCACGCGTCGACCAGCGGCGCCAACCGGAGGTCGTCGACCGACACGACCGGGCCCTGCAACTCGTACCCCGTCAGTGACAGCTCCGGGAAGACCACCACCCGGGCGCGCGCCGCGCGGACCGCGTCGGCGTGCGCCCGCGCGTTCTGTGCGACATCCAGGGGTACGCACGGCGGCTGCGCCACCGCGAGCCGCAACGGGGTGCGGTTTTCCGCACGCCCGCCGGTGGGGGCGACCCGCGGGGTCGGATGGTCCGCCTCATGGTCGATTCTCAGGATCGGTTCGTAGCGTGGGGACATGATTCGAACGTCGCACGCCGTGCTCGCCACCGGAACCCCCGCCGCCGCGGCCGAACCGCCCGAGGGCGGAATCGTCGGCTACGTCAGCGATCTGGTGGAACGGCTCGGCGGGCCGGGCGCCGGTCTGGCGGTGGCGCTGGAGAACCTGTTCCCGCCGATCCCCAGCGAGGTCATCCTGCCGCTGGCCGGCTTCGTGGCCGCGCAGGGGCGGATGAGCCTGCTCGGCGCGATCTTCTGGACCACGCTGGGCTCGGTGCTGGGCGCGCTGGCGCTCTACCTGATCGGCGCGTCCCTGGGCCGGGAGCGGATGCGCGCCATCGTCGCCCGACTGCCGCTGGTGAAGCTCAGCGACGTGGACCGGACCGAGGCGTGGTTTCTCCGGCACGGCGTGAAGGCGGTGTTCTTCGGCCGGATGATCCCGATCTTCCGGAGCCTGATCTCCATCCCGGCCGGGGTGGAGCGGATGCCGGTGCGGATCTTCCTGCTCTACACGACGCTGGGCAGCCTGATCTGGAACACCACTTTCGTGCTCGCCGGATACCTGCTCGGCGACAACTGGCACCTCGTCGAGGGCTACGTCGGCACACTCCAGAACGTCGTGATCGTCGCGTGCGTCGCGGCCGTCGCCTGGTTCGTCGGCTCCCGGGTGCTGCGGGCCCGCCGCGCCGCGCGAAACCCCGAGTCGGCCGACCGCCCCTGGTCGGACTCGGGTCCTTCTCGGGATGGTGCGCCACCGTCGGGGATGCCGGATCCGGGCGGTCGGGGCACCCTCTACCGGGGCGGCTCCTGGGCCTCGGACGAGCGCTAGCCCGCCGCCTTGTCAGACGTCTTAGGTGGGGACGCGAGACGGTGACAGGGGAGCGGCGGACCCGCCCGTGGTGGGCTCGGCTGCCGCAGCCCACCCACATCGACGATGGGTTGCGTGCCGCGCTGGAGATCCGCGAGCGCTGGCCCGACACCGGCGTCCTCGTGCTCTCCCAGTACGTCCAGCGGCGCTACGCCGCCCGGCTGCGCGCGGACCGTCCCGAAGGAATCGGTCGCCCAGGTGGATGACTCCCTCGACGCCTCGACCGGGTCGCCGCCCGGGGCCCCGCGCTCAACCCGGAGGTGGTTAGCCAGGTGGCGGCCGGATCGGAGCGACCCGACCCGTTCGGCCGACTCACCCCGCGCGAACGGGACGTCCTGCACGAAATGACCCACGGGCACACCAACGCCGGTGTCGCCCAGCGGTCGCACGTGTCTCGGAGCGCCGTGGGGAAGCACGTCAACGCCATCTTCGACAAGCTCGGCCTCACACGACCGGCTACAGCCGCCGTATCCCCGCTGTCCTGCGCTACCTCTGCATCCCTTTCTTAAAGATCAAGCCGGATCGGGGAGGCCGGGATGTCCCGATCGCTCGCACCATCCGGTATCGGACATTCCGGGTGGATCGTCACCCGACGGCTCGCTCCGGCCCTCGGAGGCGGTTGGTCTGGGGCGTGCTGTCCGGTTGCGAGGCCCGATGGGGTGTGACCGGGTGCATCCCTGGGCCGGAATCGTGGCGGGCCGGGGGTCGTTACATACCCTGACGATCGCAGGACCACGGCCACCGTGCCCGCCCAACCGGTGCGGGAATGGGCGGCCGGGTCGGGTCGTTGCAGACCCCCGACCGACCGTGGGCTCGCCCCCCGGGTCCGTTGCCAGGTCCCGCTGAGGGCCCGGGAATGACCCCGGACCGGCGGTCGTTGCACACGGTCCCGGCGCCACGAGCGACCCCTTGCCCGTCGGCCGCCGCCCCGGCACCGCGAGGGCCTCGCCCCGCAGGGTGCCGGCCCGAAACTTTCCCCTGCTTTTGCAGCGCCCGACGAGGTGCTCACATCCGCGTCACCGTCCCCCCGGTGGTGGCGTGTGGTGTTCCTACCCCCGAAGGAGCTACCCCCATGAACACGATCTTCCGTAAGAGCATGCTGTCTGTTGCTGGTCTCGCGTTCGCCGGTGGTGTCTTCGCCGGCCCGATCGCCCATGTCGCCACCCCGAGCACGGACGCCCGTCCGGTGGCCGTGGTGCAGGCCGACAAGCCCGACACGAGCAAGCTGATCCCGCACGGCACCCAGGGTGCCCAGTCGCACATCGACCTGAATGACGAGCAGACGGCCAACGCCAAGGCGATCATCGCCGCCACGAAGAAGGCGGGCCTGCCCGAGCGGGCCGCGGTCATCTCGATCGCGACGAGCCTGCAGGAGTCGAAGCTGGAGAACCTCGGCCACCTCGGCGACATGAACGACCATGATTCGCTGGGTCTGTTCCAGCAGCGCCCGTCCAGTGGTTGGGGCACGCCGGAGCAGATCACCGACCCGGAGTACTCCACGACCGCGTTCCTGAAGGGCCTGCGTCAGGTTGACGGGTGGCAGGACATGCCGCTGACCGAGGCCGCGCAGACCGTGCAGGTCTCCGCGTACCCGGACGCCTACGCCCAGTGGGAGCAGCAGGCCGCCGACCTGGTTGGCCAGTACTGGAACAGCTGACCCACCGCACGACCCGACCGACTGGCCGGCACCCCCCGGGGTGCCGGCCATCGGCATGTCCACCCGCCGGCTCGCCCGGAGTCGCTGGCCTGGCTTGGCCTGTTCGGCCTGGTCCGGGCCTGCTCGCCCTGGTCCGGCCCGGCTCCGCCCGGCCTCGGCCCGGTCTGGCCCAACTTGGCTCGGCTTGGTCCGGCTCGGCCCTGCTCGGCCAAGCCGGGGCCGGCCCGGCTCCGGCTTGGCCCGACTCGGGCGCGGGCCGGTCGGCCCGGCCCCGCCCGAACGGGATGTCGCGGCGCAGATCTTGGACAGTTTCCGTTCCGAGCTGACGGAAACTGTCCAAGATCTGCGCCGGAGCGGGAACACCGGGAGGCGTCGGCTGGTTGTGAACCAGTGTCGGTGTGACTCAGTGTCCCCGGGCCTCACCTACATAGCCCTCGCGGAATACCGTTCGGCTGGAGCCGCGTCGCGCCACTCGCCGAGAGGCGACCTGCACACCGACACCGGCGCCGCCCCCGACCAGATGGTCGGGGGCGGCGCTTTCTGTGCCCAGCGGGCACGATGACCCGACCTCGGTCGCGGCACAATGTTCCGGTGACCGCCGCGCAGATCTGGTCGGAGCAGTCCGGGTTGCTCGTACTGCCGAGCGGTGCGGTGGTGCGTGGACGCCGCATCGCCGCGACCGCCTCGCCGGCCGACTTCGCGCTGCTGTTGGCGCCCGGCCCGGAGCCGGCCTGGCCATTCCGGCGGATCAGGTGGCCCGACTTCTGGGTGCCGCTCGATCGGGCGGACGCACTCGACGCGTTGCGTGCGGCGCTGCGGAGGGCACGCGACGGCGAACGCGTCGAGGTGGCCTGCCGGGGCGGGGTCGGCCGGACGGGAACGGCGTTGGCCGCGCTGGCGATCCTCGACGGCCTACCGGCGGAGCGGGCGGTGCCCTGGGTCCGGGCGGGCTACCACCCGAAGGCGGTCGAGACACCCTGGCAGCGGCGCTGGCTGCGCCACGTCGCCTGACCGCTGGTGTCGCCGGCCACGCGGTAGGGCCGGCCCGTCCTCGACTGCTGGCGTGGGCCGCCCCACCGCGTCGCGTCGGCCCACCGCTGGCGTCGGCCGCCCGCGCCGTCGGGCTCGCTCGCACGCCGTGCGGCGTCAGGCGCCGCGTCCCGGGCACCGCTGACCCGTCACCCCTTGGGCAGCTCCGCTGGCTTGTGGACGTACTCGCGGAGATGGGTGGCGGTGAGGGTGTCGCCGTGGGCGACCAGGTCGGCCGGCGTGCCGGTGAAGACGATGCGCCCCCCGTCGTGCCCGGCGCCCGGGCCGAGGTCGATGAGCCAGTCCGCGTGGGCCATCACGGCCTGGTGGTGCTCGATGACGATGACCGTGTTGCCGGCGTCGACCATGCGGTCCAACAGGGCCAGCAGTTGGTCCACGTCGGCCAGGTGCAGGCCGGTGGTGGGCTCGTCGAGGACGTACGTGCTGGTCTTCTCCGCCAGGTGGATGGCGAGCTTGAGCCGTTGCCGCTCCCCGCCGGACAGGGTGGTCAGCGGCTGGCCGAGGCTGAGGTAGCCCAACCCGACGTCGACCAGCCGGTGGAGGATGGGGTGCGCCGGCCCGCTGGGGAAGAACCCGTACGCCTCGGTGACCGACATGGCCAGCACCTCGCTGATGTTCTTCCCGCGCAGGGTGTACGTGAGGACCTCGTCGGTGAACCGCCGCCCCGCGCACCGCTCGCAGACGCTCGCCACGCCGGCCATCATCGCCAGGTCCGTGTAGATCAGCCCGATGCCCTTGCAGGCCGGGCAGGCGCCTTCGGAGTTCGCGCTGAACAGCGCCGCCTTGACGCCGTTGGCCTTGGCGAACGCGGTACGGATCGGGTCGAGCAGTCCGCTGTAGGTGGCCGGGTTGCTGCGTCGTGACCCGCGGATCGGGGACTGGTCGACGATCACCACACCGGCCCGGCCGCGCAGTGAGCCGTGGATCAGCGAGCTCTTGCCGGAGCCGGCCACGCCGGTGACCACGGTGAGGACGCCGAGCGGGATGTCCACATCCACGTCGCGCAGGTTGTGCAGGTCGGCGTGGCGGATGCCGAGCTGCCCGGTCGGTCGGCGTACCTCGTCGCGCACCCTCACCCGGTGGTCCAGGTGCCGCCCGGTGAGGGTGCCCGAGCGGCGCAGGCCGGGGACGTCGCCGGTGAAGCAGATCTGCCCGCCGGAACTGCCCGCACCCGGCCCCAGGTCGACGACGTGGTCGGCGATGGCGATGGTCTCCGGCTTGTGCTCCACCACCAGCACCGTGTTGCCCTTGTCGCGCAGCCGCAGCAGCAGGTCGTTCATCCGGGCGATGTCGTGCGGGTGCAGGCCGACGGTGGGCTCGTCGAAGACGTACGTGACGTCGGAGAGGCTGGAGCCGAGGTGTCGGACCATCTTCACCCGCTGCGCCTCGCCGCCGGAGAGGGTCGCCGACTCCCGGTCCAGGCTGAGGTAGCCCAACCCGATCTCGACCAGCGAGTCGAGCAGGTCACGGAGGTTGCCGATCAGCGGGGCCACCCCCGGGTCGTCGATGCTCCGCACGAACGCGGCCAGGTCGCTGATCTGCATGGCGGAGCACTCGGCGATGGTGCGGCCGGCGATCCGTGACGACAGGGCCGCGGCGTTGAGCCGGGTGCCGTCGCAGGCGGGGCAGGTGGTGAAGGTGACCGCCCGGTCGACGAAGGCGCGGATGTGCGGTTGCATCGAGTCGCGGTCCTTGGCCAGGTAGAGCCGCTTGACCTTGACCGCGAGGCCCTCGTACGTCCAGGTGTTGCTCCCCATCTTGATCTTCGTGGCCGGCTTGTGGAGGAAGTCCTCCCACTGCTGCGGCGTGTAGTCCTGCAGTTTGACGTCCGGGTCGAACAGCCCGGAGCCCACGATGGTCTGCCAGTACCAGGAGTCCACCGCGAAGTTGGGCACCGTGATCGCGCCGTCGTTGAGCGAGCGTTCGACGTCCACCAGCTCGTTGACGTCGAGGTCGGAGACCCGGCCCAGCCCCTCGCAGGTGGGGCACATGCCCTCGGGCAGGTTGAAGCTGAACGCGCCGGCGCCACCGGCCGACGGCTCGCCGAGCCGGCTGAAGAGGATCCGCAGCATGGCGTACGCGTCGGTGGCGGTGCCGACTGTGGAGCGGGAGTTGACGCCCATCCGCTCCTGGTCGACCACGATGGCGGCGCCGAGGTTGCGCATCGAGTCGACGTCCGGCCGGTTGAGGTTCGGCATGAACGACTGTAGGAACGCGCTGTAGGTCTCGTTGATCAGGCGCTGGGACTCGGCGGCGATGGTGCCGAAGACGAGCGACGACTTGCCGGAGCCGGAGACGCCGGTGAAGACGGTCAACCGGCGCTTGGGGATGTCGACCGAGACGGCGGCGAGGTTGTTCTCCCGCGCTCCGCGTACCTCGATCATGTCGTGGCTGTCGGCGGCGGACCTTGCTGGCTGCGACATGCGAACCCTTCACGAAGTCATGGCGGAAGCACGCGCCGTGCACCGGACGTATTAAATTGTCTCATTCCTCCTCCTGTAGAGACTTTCTCGAAAAGCGGAGCGTGCTGCTCTGAGGAAAGGCCGGGAAAGTCTCAAATCACGTGTCAAGCGGTACGGTTGCCCGCGTGGAGGCCGTGCCGAAGGATCGCCTGCGGGCCGTGGACCTCGCCGCCACCGTGGGGATCTCGGTGCAGCAGGTGCGCAACTACGTCGAGGAGGGCGTGCTGCCGCCGGTGCGGCGTACCGCGAGCGGCTACCGGATCTTCACGACCGCGCACGCCCGCGCGCTGACCGTGGCCCGGCGGCTGGCCGAGGGGCACGGCTGGGGCCGTACCCGGGAGATCATGGCGGCGGTGCACCGCGGTGACGTGCCGGCGGCCCTGGCGGCGCTCGACGGCGGCCATGCCGAGCTGGACCGCGAACGCGCCGACATCCGCCGCGTGCTCGGCGCCTTCGAGACCGTGCTGGCCAACCCGCCGGCGACCCGGCCGGCCCAGCGCCGCGGCGTCCGCATCGGCGAGGTGGCGGCCCTGGTCGGGGTGCGGACCTCGCAGCTGCGCCTGTGGGAGGCCCGCGAGCTGCTGCGGCCGGGCCGCGCGCCCGGCACCAACTACCGGGTGTACGACGAGACCGAGCTGCGCGCCGCGCAGGTCGTCGCGCTCCTGCGCCGAGGCGCCTACCCGTTCGAGATCATCGAGGCGGTGCTGGGCGAGCTGCGCACCACCGGCAGCGCCCAGCGGGTACGCGCCGAGCTGGCCCGCCGTGAGCAGGACCTGCACGCCCGCAGCCTGCGCCGGTTGCGGGGCAGCGCCGCGCTGCACGACTACCTGGTGGAGCGGGCCGCCGCCGGAAGGTCGAGCGGCCAACCGCTCCCGCCGGGCGATCTTGTTGACTAGGGTCGGGCACATGAGAGCTGCGCTGCTGGCGGTCACGGCTTCCGCCGTCCTGCTCGCCCCCGCGCCGGTCGCGGCCGCTGCGGCGGCCCCCACGCCCGTCGCCGCGACGGAAGCCGCCGCCACGGGTGCCGCTGCCACGGGTGCCGCCGCGACGGGCGCCGCCGCCACGGGTGCCGCTGCCGCCACGGGTGCCGCGCGGTGCCCTCGGGTGCCCGCGCCGGCGATGTCCCGCCCGCCACGGCCCTCGCCCCCGCCCGCCGTGCCCGAAGCGCGGACGGTGGGCGGCGCCGGGCTGGCCACCAGCGGCCTGGTCGTGCCGACCGGCGCGGGCACGCCACCGGCGATCACCGCCACCTCCTGGCTGGTCGCGGACCTGGATTCCGGCAAGGTGCTCGGGGGCTGCGGCCCGCACGAGTACGGCACTCCGGCCAGCGTCCAGAAGCTGCTGCTGGCGGCCACGATGATGCCCCGGCTCGACCCCGCCCAGACGGTGACCGTCACCGCGGCGGACATGAACATCGAGCCCGGCTCCTCCGCCGTCGGCCTGGTCGAGGGCGGCCGCTACACCATCGAGACGATCTGGCTGGGGCTGCTGCTCAACTCCGGCAACGAGGCGGCGAACGCGCTGGCCCGGCTGGGCGGCGGGTCTGACGGCGCGGCCGGGGGAGTCCGCGCCATGAACGAGCAGGCACACCACCTGGGCGCGCTCCAGACGCACGCGGTCACGCCGTCCGGCCTGGACGGCAAGGGCCAGTTCACCAGTGCGTACGACCTGGCGCTGATCGCCCGGGCCTGCTTCGCGCAGCCGACCTTCCGGCGGTACGCGCTCACCCAGCTGGCGACGATTCCGGCCCAGCCGGCGCAGCGAACCAAGGGCTTCCAGATCCAGAACGAGAACCAGCTCATCTACCGGTACCCGGGCGCGTTGGGCGGCAAGACGGGCTTCACCGACCTGGCGCGGCACACCTACGTCGGCGCGGCGGAACGTGACGGGCGTCGGCTGGTGGTGACGCTGCTGGGCGCCGAGCCGGCGCCGATGCGCGGCTGGGAGCAGGGGGCGGCCCTGCTGGACTGGGGTTTCTCGCTGCCCCGCGACGCCAGCGTCGGCCGCCTGGTCGAGCCGGGTGAGCTGACCGCCACGCCGTCGGCCGCGCCGTCCGCGCCGTCCGCGCTGGCCGCGCCCGGTCCGCCCCGCCCGGCGGCGGCCAGCGGCCCGGCGGGCACCGGCTCCGGATGGCTGTGGTCGGTGGTCGCGCTGAGTGGCGCGGGAGTGCTGGCGCTGCTGGGCGGGTTGCTGTGGCACCGCCGCCGTCGGTTGCCCGGTCAGATCGACAACAGGCCTCGGCATCCATAGACTCCGGTCTTTCTGGCAGCACGAGCCCAGGAGGATCCCTGTGTCGAGTGAACTCGAAACGCCTTCCGGCGCGGCGGCACCCCGCCGGTCGGTACGCGCGCTGACCCGCCTCGCCGGTGTGACGGCGTTCGCCGCAACGCTGATCGTCGGCGCGTCGGCTGCCGCGGTGGCCGCGCCGGTCGCGGCCGACGGCACGGTGAGCGCGGCCGCCGCCGATGCCCGCCCGCCGCGCACCACGCACGGCCCGTGCGCCTACACCGAGACGCCCGACGAGCCAGCCGCCCGGCCGGTGCCGCTGCCGCCCGACCCGCGCCGCACCCCGGACCGGGGCAGCGTCCGGGTGACCCTCTCCACCAACCAGGGGCCGATCGGGTTGACCCTGGACCGGGCCGCCGCGCCGTGCACGGTGCAGAGCTTCCTGCACCTGGTCGGCAAGCGCTTCTACGACCGCACCCCGTGCCACCGGCTCACCGCTTACCCGACGCTGAGCGTGTTGCAGTGCGGCGACCCGTCCGGCACCGGCGAGGGTGGCCCCGGCTACCGGTACCGCGACGAACTGCCGACCGACCTGCCGCCGGCCCCCACCGACCCGACCGGCGTACGCCGGGTCTACGCCCGGGGCGTGCTGGCGATGGCCAACGCCGGGCCGGACACCAACGGCAGCCAGTTCTTCCTGGTGTACGCCAACTCGGCGCTACGCCCCAACTACACGATCTTCGGCACGGTGGACGCGGCCGGGCTCGCCACCCTGGACCGGATCGCCGCTCAGGGAATCGCGCCGACGGCCGAGGACCCGGCGCCGGTCGACGGCGCTCCCGCGCAGCCGGTGACCATCCGGCGTGCCGTCCGGGCACACCACCACCACTGACCCGCTCGGCGCGGTGGGCGGCCCCGGTCGCCCACCGCGCCGCGAAGCGTCCACGTCCGTGGTCGTCGCTTATGGGGCGGACCGGCAGGCCGGAATTTTCGCAGCTGGACCGGAACAGGTGGAACCGGAATCCGACCCGGTTCGGGCCGTCGGAACGGAAGGGATCAGCCGGTCGGCGGGACGGCGGTGCTGTCCCGGACGACCAGCTCGGTGGCCAGCTCCACTCGGGGCGAGTCGATGCCCTCGCCCTGGGCCAGTCGCAGCACCGTCCGCACCGCCAGCCGGCCCATCTCGACCAGGGGCTGCCGGACGGTGGTCAGCGGCGGTGACGCCCACCGGGCTTCCGGCAGGTCGTCGAACCCGACCACGCTGACGTCGTCGGGAACCCGCAGCCCGCGGCGGCGGATGGCCTCGTAGACGCCGAACGCCATCTGGTCGCTGGCCGCGAAGATGCCGGTCGGCGGGTCGGCCAAATCGAGCAGCGCCGTGCCGCCGGCGAAGCCGGAGGCGTGGTAGAAGTCGCCCGGGTAGATCAGCGCGTCGTCCACCGGCACGCCGGCGGCCTCCAGCCCGGCGCGGTAGCCGTCGAGGCGGGCCCGGCTGCAGAGCAGGTGTGTCGGCCCGGCCACGAACCCGATCCGCCGGTGTCCGACCGCCAGCAGGTGCTCGGTCGCGGCGAGCCCGCCGGCCCAGTTGGTGGCGCCGATCGTCGGGACGTCCATCGCCGGCACGCCGGCCGGGTCGACGACCACCACCGGCACGTTGAGGCGGCGCAGTTGCGCGTGCAGGGGCGGGCTCAAGTGCGACGTCACGAAGATGACGCCGTCGGTGGCGCGGGTGCGCAGGTTCTGCAACCACTGCCGGGCCGCCGTGGGCTGCCGGTGGATCGCGGAGACCACGGTGCCCACCCCGGCGGCGTGCCCGACGTCCTCCACGCCCCGGATGATCTCCACGGCCCAGGGGCTGTCCAGGTCGTTGAAGACCAGGTCGACGAGGCCCGCGCGGCGGACGCTGCGGCTGCTGCGGCGCCGGTAGCCGTGGTGGCGCAGCAGCTCCTCGACGCGTTCCCGGGTGTCGGGGGCCACATCGGACCGGCCGTTGAGCACCCGTGACACGGTCGGCACCGAGACCCCGGCCTCCCGTGCGATCGCGGTGATGGTCACCCTGCGTCCGTCGTCCGCGTCCACCCGTGTCTCCTTCACCGCTCCGGAGAGACGACCGCGAGCGTCGTCCATCCAGTGTCCCGGAACGGCACGCCCGCTCCTCGCGCCATCTTGCCTCACGGACGGGGGTTGACGACACGCCAGGTCGGTTCTAGCGTTCGGCTGAGTTGCGGAAATGTTCCGGTAATTTGTCGGATGCGTATCGGCGTACGGTCCCGTCTCCGCCGCCCGGCTGTCGGCGTCGGCCACGCCGTGGACGCACCTGATCAGTGCCACGCGACAGACAAGGGGCGCCATGCACACCGACCTGCCCGAGGCGCAGCTACGCGAGTACCGCGGCGTGGTGCGGGACCCGGCCGACTTCGACGAGTTCTGGGCCGACACCCTGGCGCAGGCCCGCGACGCCACCTGGCCGGTCCGGCTCGAGCCCGTGGTGACCGGCCTGCGAGCCATCGACGTGTACGACGTGACGTTCCCCGGGTTCGCCGGTCAGCCCGTACGGGCCTGGCTGCGGGTGCCGCACGGGGCCGGCACGGCGCTGCCGACCGTCGTGCAGTACGTGGGCTACGGGGGCGGGCGCGGGCACGCGCTGGAGAACCTGCTCTGGGCGTCGGCCGGGTTCGCCCATCTGCAGATGGACACCCGGGGGCAGGGTTCGGGCTGGAGCCGGGGCGTCACCGCCGACCTGGGCGCCGCCGGCCCGGAGGCGCCCGGCGTGGCGACGCGGGGCATCGCGGATCCCCGCACCTACTACTACCGGCGGTTGATCACCGACGCGGTCCGGGCGGTGGACGCGGCCCGGACCCTGCCGATGGTCGACCCGACCCGGGTGGCGGTGCTCGGGCACAGCCAGGGTGGCGCACTGGCGCTCGCGGCCGGCGCGTTGGCGCGCGGTGTGCGGGCCGTGGTCGCCCTCGTGCCGTTCCTCTGTGACATCCCGCGTGCCGTGGTGGTCACCGACGCCCACCCGTACCGGGAAATCCGCGACTACCTGGCGATCCATCGGGACGCCGAGGAGCGGGTGCTGACCACCCTGTCGTACGTCGACGGCGTCAACTTCGCCCGACGCTGCCGCCGGCCGGCTCGCTACTCGGTGGCGCTGATGGACGACATCGTGCCGCCGTCGGGGGTGTACGCCGCCCACAACGCCCATGCCGGGGCGACGGAGCTGTCGGTGTGGCGGTACAACGGCCACGAGGCCGGCGGGATCGACGACGACGAGGCGGCCCTGCGCTTCCTCGGCGCGCACCTGGTCGAAGCCCCCGACCCGGCGCCGACCGTGGCGGATCCGGCTCCGCTGGCGGCCGGCGGTTGAACGGGCTCGCGGCGGCCGGCGGTTGATCCGGCGCGCGGCACCGACCGCTGCTGATAGACAGGACGGGTGCGCAGGTCAGTGCGGGTGGGTGGCGGCGTCGTGCTGGCGCTCGTCGCGGTGCTCGGCGGCTGCTCCCGTCCGCAGCCGCGTCCGGGCCCGACGGCCCCGGTCTCGGCCCCGCTGACCGGGTCGGCGAGCCCTCCACCGTCGTCGGGGACGCCGACCCCGTCGGCGACCGGCGGGTTGCCGGGCTTCGTGGTGCTTACCGACGTCGACCCGCGCATTCACGCCGACATCCGCTACGCCACGGCGCACAACTTCGTGGGCCGGCCGATCGCCGGCTACCGCGAGCCGCTGTGCCTGCTCACCCGTCAGGCCGCCGAGGCGTTGCGCCGGGTCCAGGACGCCGCGCTGGCCGGCGGCCACAGCCTCAAGGTGTACGACTGCTACCGCCCGCAGCCGGCGGTGGACGACTTCGTCGCCTGGTCGAAGCGCCCCGGCGAGCAGCAGACCAAGGCCGAGTTCTATCCGGACCTGGCCAAGGACCGGCTCTTCGCCGACGGCTACATCGGCGCGCCGACCGCCCACAGCCGGGGCAGCACGCTGGACCTGACGCTCGTCGACGAGCCGCCCGCCAGCCAACCCGCGTACGTGCCCGGGCAGCCGCTGGTTCCCTGTACGGCGCCGCCGGGGCGGCGCTTCGCCGACAACAGCATCGACATGGGCACCGGGTTCGACTGTTTCGACGCCCGGGCGCACACCGCCGACCCCCGCATCACCGGCACGGCGCGGGACAACCGGCAGTTGCTGCGGCGGCTGATGACCGACGCCGGGTTCGTCAACTACGACCGCGAGTGGTGGCACTACAGCCTCCGCGACGACCCGCACCCGCGCACGTACTTCGCCGCGCCGGTGGCCCGCTCCTCGCTCGGGTGACACGCTGCTCGGCGCGACCGCCCGCGGTGTCGGCGTTCGGTCGACGAACCGCGGCTCAGGTCCAGTAGAGGATGCGGCAGGCCGGTACGCGGGCGGCCAGCTCGTCGGTGAACCAGCTCCGCAGCTCGGCCATCGTGTCGCGGGGGTAGACGTACTTCACCGCGCCGAACCTGCCGTGTTTGCGGCTGCGGGACTCCTCGTCCATCTCCAGGCGGGTGTGCGGGTACCAGCCGAGCAGCACCTCCTTGCTTCCCGGGGTGAACCGGTGGGTGATCAGCTCGGCGGTCAGGTCCAGTTCCGGGACCCCGTCGACCGCCGCGCGGACCTGGTCCAGCAGCTCGCCGTAGCGTTCGCGCCAGTCCGGCAAGGGCATGATCGGCGCGATGGTCAGCCCGACGGGATAGCCGTCGAGCGCGAGCCGGCGCAGCGCGGCGAGCCGGTCCGGCACCCGCGCGGTGCCGCCCTCGAACCGTTCGCTCACCGGGGCGCAGTTGACGCTGAACCGGACCCGGGTGCGGCAGTGGTGGGGCAGCCCGACGAAGGTGTCCACGTCGGCGTACTTGGTGGTCCAGCGCAACTGCACGGGCGCGTCCCAGTCGGCGAAGTGCCGCACCGCCCGCCGCCAGCTGCCGGTCAGGTGTTCCAGCGCGAGGGGGTCGGTGTAGCAGGACGCCTCGAAGGTGGTGCCCTCGTCGGCGCGGCGTGCGTTGCGGCTGGTCACCGTTCCGCGCCCGGCGTACGGGGCCAACCCGGCCAGGATGTCGTCGAGGTCCGCGTACACCCGGGTCACCGGCGGGCCGGAGAGCGAACCGGCGAGGTAGCAGTACTGACAGTGCGCGGGGCAGCCCTCGGCGAAATCGACGCGCCAGTCGGCGCTGGGCGCGATGGGTTGCAGGACACGCCGCGAGGGCGGGCTCACCACGATCGCCATGGTCGCCTTGGCGCGCGCGTACGTCTCGGAGTCGGTCTGCCCGCGTACGCCGGTGAGCCGGTTCGACCGCAGTCGTTCCACCTCGATACCCAGCGCCCGCACGCGGTCGACGATCCGCTGCCCGTGGGGGTGGTCCAGGGCGGCCGGGGTGGCCACCACCCGGCCCGGGGTCCAGCGGCGTGCCGGTCTCGCCGCCGGGGCGAGCCCGGCCAGGTCGCGGGTCGGCACCCGCTCGCCGCTGGCGTCGTGCGGCGCGGCGGGCACGTCCACGGCGAGCGGCTGGTCGACGTCGACCGCGTCCGGGCTGGTCATCCGGCCGGGGTACCCGCTGCCGCAGGAATCCCACCCGATCGGTCGACCGCCGATTGACGCACCGGGCGGCACCGCATAACCTTTCGTCTATCTGTAAACCTTGTGAACAGATAGTTCACGTCGACGCGGCGGCGCGCGTCCCGACCGAAGGGACGATCAGGTGATCGCAGAACTTCCCTCTCGTACCAGAAGGATCCTGTCGGTTTTCGTCGCCCTCGTCGTCGCCGTGAGCGCCGGCCTCGGCCTCGGCGTCGCGCGCAGCGCGCAGGCCGCGCCGACGTTCAAGGTCCTGGCCTTCTACAACGGCACCTGGGACGCCGCGCACATCGACTTCGACCGCGACGCCCGCGCCTGGTTCCCGCAGGCCGCCGCCCAGTACGGCTTCTCCTGGGAGGCCACCACCAACTGGGGTCTGCTGAACACCGCGAACCTGGCCCAGTACAAGGTCATCATGTTCCTCGACGACGCGCCGCCCGCCGCGCAGCGGCCCGCCTTCCAGCAGTACATGCAGAACGGCGGGGCGTGGATGGGCTTCCACGTCAGCGCGTTCACCACCGACCCGTCGAGCTGGAGCTGGTACTACAACACCTTCCTCGGCTCCGGCTCCTTCCAGACCAACACCTGGGGGCCGACCCGCGTCACGATGCGCGCCGACAACCGCACCCACCCGGCCACCCAGGCGCTCCCGGCGACCTTCGCGTCGTCGGTCAGCGAGTGGTACTCCTGGAGCAACGACCTGCGCCAGAACCCGGACATCGACATCCTGGCCTCCGTCGACCCGTCCAGCTTCCCGGTCGGCACGGACCCCAACCAGTCCTGGTACGGCGGCTACTACCCGCTGGTGTGGAGCAACAAGCGCTACAAGATGCTGTACGCCAACTTCGGGCACAACGCGATGAACTACAGCACCAACACCGGCCTGTCCTCCACCTTCGACAGCCCGCAGCAGAACAAGCTGCTGATCGACGGTCTGCACTGGCTCGCCGGCGCCGGCACGACGCCCACCCCGACGCCCACGCCGACGGGCACCGCCGGCCCGATCTCGCCGACCGCCTGGCATACCGTCGTCAACCGGGGCAGCGGCAAGTGCGTGGACGCCCGGGCCGCCGGCACCGCCAACGGCACCGCCATCCAGCAGTACGCGTGCAACAGCAGCGCCGCCCAGCAGTACCAGTTCGCGCCGACCAGTGGCGGCTACCTGCGCATCAACAACCGCGGCAACAGCGCCCAGGTGCTCGACGTGACCGATCGGTCGACCGCCGACTCGGCGCCCATCCAGCTCTGGTCGTACAGCGGCGGCAACAACCAGCAGTGGCGGGCGGAATCCGAGGGCGGCGGCTACTACCGGCTGGTCAACCGCAACAGCGGCAAGTGCCTGGACGTGCCGGGAGCGTCCACCGCGGACAGCGTCCAGCTCATCCAGTACACCTGCAACGGCACGGCGGCGCAGTCCTTCCGGCTGGTGACCGTGTCATAGCGTCGCGGTAGCCTCCCGGCCATGGCGATTCCCGACCTGGTGCCGATCGCGCACGAGCCCGACTACCGCACCAGCACCATCGGCCGGTACGACAAGGGTCAGTTCTTCGGCTCCGTCACCGCCACCCTCGATGACGGTGGCGGAGCCGACGACGACTGGTACCGCCACAAGCGGTGGTACGCGGTGCTGCACCGGTTCGACGCCGACGGCGTGCACACCGACTCCGACATCTGGTTCGCCGGCACCAGCGAGACCGAGGACGCCTCCGTCGACCGGGCCGAGGCCCGCCTCGCCGAGTGGCTCGACGCGCTGCCCGGCCGGGTCTTCGCAGACATCGCCATCGGGCTCTTCCAGGTCGAGGTCGACGGGCACGTCTTCGGACTGGTCGACTGGTCCGAGGAGTACGACGGTGCGGACCACGCCGAGTTCGTCCCCGACGACCTGGGTTTCGACCCGCCCTGGGACGGCTGCTACGACACCTGAGCCCGCGCGAGCCCACCCGGCGGCGAACCACCGGGTGGGCGATATCCGTTGCGGGCGCACCGCCGCCCTCCTACTGTCGTCGGTGCAAGGTCAACCACACACACCCCGAGGGGAGTACGCCGTGCCGCGACGCGTCCGCACCGATGCCGCCTGGCGCTTGCTCCCTGCCGGCGCGTATGTGCCCACCCTCGCCGAAGCCCGTGCCTGCCGCCCAGAGCGGTGCCCGCGCCCGGAGTGGCGCGACTGACGTCGACGCTGACGCGTCCGCCGGCCGCCCATCCCACCGGGATCGGGCGGCCCTTTCACATCCACGTACCGCCGCCGTGCGGCCGCCGCCGGCGCATGATCGATATCGGTCACCGCACGACAGAAGGAGACCACGATGGGATTCATCCCCCTGGCCGGTACCCGGGCGCCCGTCCGGGTCTGGACCGACCCGTACGCCATCGAGCCGCAGGCCGCGAAGCAGCTGCGCAACATCGGCGCGCTGCCCTGGGTGCAGGGCGTCGCCGTCATGCCCGACGTGCACTTCGGCAAGGGCGCCACCGTCGGCTCGGTGATCGCCATGCGACAGGCCGTCTCGCCGGCCGCGGTCGGTGTCGACATCGGCTGCGGCATGTCGGCGGTGCGCACGTCGCTGACCGCCGCCGACCTGCCGGACGACCTGGCCGGGCTGCGTTCCGCGATCGAGGCCACCATCCCGGTCGGCTTCGCCCAGCGGCAGGAGGCGGTCAACCCGCGCCGGGTCCGTGGCCTGGAGCAGGCCGGCTGGGACGACTTCTGGAGTCGGTTCGCCAGCCTGGACCGGCGGGTGGCGCAGCTGGAGACCCGGGCCCAGCGGCAGCTCGGGACGCTCGGCGGCGGCAACCACTTCATCGAGGTCTGCCTGGAGCAGGGCGGCGCCGACGAGGGTCGGGTCTGGCTGATGCTGCACTCCGGGTCGCGCAACATCGGCAAGGAGCTGGCCGAACGGCACATCGGAGTGGCCCGGAAGCTGCCGCACAACGTCGACCTGCCCGACCGGGACCTGGCGGTGTTCCTCGCCGGAACGCCCGAGATGGACGCGTACCGGCGGGACCTGTGGTGGGCGCAGGAGTACGCGCGGCGCAATCGGGCCGTCATGCTGGCCCTGCTCTGCGGTGTGGTGCGTGAGCACTTCCCGCAGGTCGGCTACGACGAACCCATCTCCTGCCACCACAACTACGTGTCCGAGGAGAGCTACGACGGGGTGGAGGTGCTGGTCACCCGCAAGGGCGCGATCCGGGCTGGCCGGGGCGACCTGGGCATCATCCCCGGGTCGATGGGCACCGGGTCGTACATCGTGCGGGGCCGGGGCAACCCGGACGCGTACTGCTCGGCCTCGCACGGCGCCGGCCGGCGGATGTCGCGGGCGCAGGCCAAGCGGACGTTCAGCACCGACGACCTGGCCGCGCAGACCGCCGGCGTCGAGTGCCGCAAGGACGCCGGGGTGGTCGACGAGATCCCCGGCGCGTACAAGGACATCACCGAGGTGATGGCCCAGCAGGAGGACCTGGTGGAGGTGGTCGCGCACCTCAAGCAGGTCGTCTGCGTGAAGGGCTGACGGGGGTACGCGCGGGCCGGGAGCACCGGCCCGCGCGGCGTCCCCTCAGAAGCCGACGAAGACCCGGCGGAGGTCGTCCAGGGTCAGCGGACCGGTCACCTGGACCCCGTCCGGCGTGTACTGCGGCCCGAGCCGGCCGACCACCAGCCGCAGCCACGTCTCGGCCGGCAGGGACAGCTCGCCGTCGGGCTGCTCCGGCGCGTCGGTCAGCGTGATCTGCTCGCCCAGCCGCAGCCCGAACGTGCGCTCCGGGTCCCGCAGCCGGACCAGCAGGGTGGCCTCCCGGCCGCCCAGCTCCTGCGGCCGGCCCGTCCAGCCCAGCATGCCGCCGATCTGCTCGATCAGCAGCGGCACCGCCTCCGGCGTCACCGCCGCGAACGGGTTGAACGCCACCTCGGCGTCCCACTGGTGCAGGGCGAACTCGCTGAGCCGGAACCGGGCGGCGGTGGCCACGTCCACCGGCTCCGGCAGGAAGCCGAGGTTGATCCGCAACGTCGCGCGGGTGTCGGCGTCCAGCGCCTCGTACGCCTCGACCAGCCGCTGGTTGGACTCCAGGAAGCCGGCCGCGTGCTCCTCGGGGGACATGGCGTCCCAGCGCCGCCAGACGGTGCGGTTGAAGTCGCCGTCCGGGGCGGGCCTGCCATCGCGGGCGGCGGTCAGCCCGGCGAGGCCGATCTCCGCGCCGCTGCCGAGGTGGCTGAGCACCTGGGAGACCTGCCACTCGCTGGCACCCGAGGGCCGGCGCAGGTCGTCTTCCTTGAGGTCGCGCACGAGCGCGGCGAGCTCCTCGTGGCCCGCCCGTAGCGCATGGATGATCTGGTCGGCAGCCGTGGACATGTGTCTCCTCAACGGATCTTCGACGATGGTCGGGACGCTACCGGACGGGTGCGCCGGCCGGGCCGCTCCGATCGGGAGCGGCCCGGCCGGCCGTGTCGTCCGGCTCAGCCCATGTGCACGGCGTTGCCGGCGGGGATGTCCTCCTTGCGCACCTTCACCAGGACCAGGGTGACCAGCCCGGCGAGCACGATCAGGGCCGCGCCCCAGGCGAACGCCACGCGGTAGCCGTGCACGAGCGCCTCGACCTGGGTGACCGGGTTCGGCGCCCGGCCGACCAGGTACGCGGCCACCGCGCTGGTGTAGAAGGTGTTCAGCAGCGCGGTGCCCAGCGAGCCGCCGATCTGCTGCGTCGCGTTCAGCGTCGCGCTGGCCGCTCCGGCGTCGTGCTCCGGCACCCCGACCAGCGCGAGGCTGGACAGCGGCACGAAGGTGAAGCCGAGGCCCATGCCGAGGATGACCTGGGCGGGCAGCAGGAGGGTGAGGAACGAGGTGTCCACGTCGATCTGGGTGAGCGTCAGCATGGCCACGGCGGCGAGCACGGCGCCGCCGACCATCAGCGGCTTGGCACCCACCTTCGGCATCAGCTGGCTGGCGCCACCCGCCGCGATCAGCACGCCCGCGGTGACCGGCAGCGACGCGAGCCCCGCCTCGAGGGGCTTGTACTGCAACACCACCTGGAAGTAGAAGGTGAGGAAGAGGAACGCCCCGAACAGACCGGCGCCGATCAGCGTGGAGGCGAGGTACGCCCCGCCCCGGTTACGGTCCAGGATGATCCGCAGCGGCAGCAGCGGGTGGTTGGAGCGCAGCTCGATCACCACGAAGGCGGCCAGCAGCACCACACCGGCGGCGATGAAGCCGAGCGTCGCGGTGGCGTCCCAACCGTCCTCGGCGGCCTTGGTGAAGCCGTACACCAGGGAGACCAGGCCGGCGGTGACGACGACCGCGCCGGGCACGTCGTAGCGGGTGTTGCCGTGCGCCCGGCTCTCCGGCACCAGCGGGATCGCGAAGGCGATCGCGACGGCGGCGACCGGGATGTTGACCAGCAGGCACCAGCGCCAGTCGGCGTACTCGGTCAGCACGCCGCCGAGCAGCAGCCCGACCGCGGACCCACCGCCGGCGATCGCGCCGTACACGGCGAACGCCTTGGCCCGCTCCGTGGCCTCGGTGAACAGCACCGTGAGCAGCGCCAGCGCGGCCGGGGCGAGCAGCGCGCCGAAGGCGCCCTGCAACGCGCGGGCGGCGAACAGCATCTCGCCGCTGGTGGCCAGACCGCCCAGCGCGGACGCCAGCGCGAAGCCGACCATGCCGACGATGAACGTGCGCTTGCGACCCCAGTAGTCGGCGATCCGGCCGCCGAGCAGGAGCAGACCGCCGAAGGCCAGCGTGTAGGCGGTGATCACCCACTGCCGGTTCGCGTCGGTGATCCCCAGGTCCGCCTGGGCCTGCGGGAGCGCGATGTTCACGATCGTGGCGTCCAGGACGACCATCAGCTGTGAGACCGCGATGACCGCCAGCGCGATCCAGCGCCGCGGGTGCGGCGCGCCTGTCGACGTCCCGGCGCCGGGTGCGCCGGGGGCTGTCGAGGTGGTTCCGGGCATGGTGAAGCCTTCCGTGGTGCGGATGTCGAGGGATCAGGCCTGGGACGGGCGGTCGTGCTGGTAGCGGAGCACCGGGATCAGCACCTGGTCGACGACCTGGGTGAGGAACGCATCGTCGGCGGGCAGGCCGTGCGCGACGACGCGGGACAGGGTGAGCGCGGGCGCCAGGTCGTGGAACAGCTCCCGTTCACCGGCGTCCGGGGGGATCTCCCCGCGGGCGGCGGCGCGGACGAGGATGGCCGTGCTGGCCACCCGCCCGGCGGGCAGCACCTGGTGGCGTACCAGGCGTTCCAGCTCCGGGCTGGTCCGCATGGCGAAGGTCAGCGCCTGCATCAGGTCGCAGTCGGCGACGCAGATGGCTGCGGTGGCGCGCAGCAGCTCGATCAGGTCGCCCCGCAGCGAGCCGGTGTCGGGCGGGTTGTGCACGCCGACCTGACGGTCGCGCAGGGCGGCGACGACCAGCTCGGCCTTGCCGTCCCACCGCCGGTAGATGGTGGCCTTGCTCACGTGTGCGCGGGCGGCGACGGCGTCGATGGTCATCCGGTCGTAGCCGACCTCGCGCAGCAGGTCGATCACCACGGTGAACAGGTCGCTGGACGTGCAGCGCGCGGCCCGGGCGGCCGGCACCCCGACGCCCGCGCTCACCTGCTGACCATCCAACACCCGAAGACCCCCCGCGAAACGATGTCGTACTGACCCTAGTTCGTTGCTGGCCGTTCCTGCAGGCTTTTATGAGGTGCGTCGCACCCGGCGGACGAAACGGTTACGTTTCTGTCCCACGTCGGGCGGATGAACCCCGTGGTCAGCTCCCGGTGGGCGCGAGGATCACCGGCACGACCACGGTGTTGATCCGGGCGCCGTCGCGCGCGGACACCTCGTACACCTCGATCGTGCCGCGCTGCTCCCGGGCCGTGCGCCAACCGACCACCAGCCGGTAGGCGCCCCGGCAACCACTGCCGCAACTGGCGGTGCCGAAGCCGGTGGCCACCTCCCGGCCGGCGGCGTCCAGCACCCGGATGCTCACCGTGGCCTCGAACACGTCGGCGGTGCCGGTGACGGTGAGCGGGGCGGTGACCCGCTCACCGACGCTCGGGGCGGTCACCACGATCGGCGCGAGCAGGTCCGGATAGTCGGCCCGGCCGACCGGTGCCCCGCCGGGGAAGCGGACCTGCCGGACGGTGGGGAACTGGGTGAGCGTCCACACCACCTGCGCCTCGCGCAGCCGCCGACGCTCCGCCGGGTCGTTGCCGGACGGAACGGGACCGAGCGTCGCCACGCCGTCGGTGATCCGGGTGACCTCGACACCGGCCGGCAGCAGGGTGACCATCCCGGTGGCGGCCTCGGCCGGCGTTGGCCCGGCGGCCAGTTCGGTCAGCGCGAGCCGGGACGTCGTGAGGGTGGCCGGCCGGGTGCGCCGGGTGGGGACGAGCAGGCCGTTTCGCACGTACCACAGCTCGATCGTCACCGGTTCCGGCCGGCGCGTGGCGGTGGCTGTCGGTGCCGGCGGACGCGGCGCGGTGCGGGTGGCCACCGGCGACGGTGGTGGCCCGGACGGCGGGGTGGGCGCGGAGGTCGGGCCTCCGGCGGGCGGGGTGCTGTGCGGCGGCGCGGTGGGCGCCGCGCCCAGGACGCCGGAGCGCGGCGTGCCGCACGCGCCGAGCAGGAGCGCGGCGACGAGCACCGGCACGCCGACCGCGCGCCACCCGCCGCGCCGGCGCACGCTGACCGCGCCGCGCCGGCTTGCTCGGACCGCGCCGCGGCGGCTCATCCGTCACCGCCCGTCGGGCCGGCGGGCGCCGCCTCGGCGTCCTCGTCGAGGTGCCCCGCCGGGCGTGGCACGCCGCCGGGCGGCCCGTCCGGGCCGTGCGCGGGCAGCTCCAGACGGAACCGGGCGCCGGCACCCGGCGCGCTGCGGACGCTCAGCACCCCGCCGAGCAGGGCGGCGTGTTCCCGGGCGATGGCCAGGCCGAGCCCGCTGCCCGGCGCGGAACGCGCGGCGTCGACCTTGTGGAACCGGTCGAACACGTGCGGCAGGTGCTCGGCGGGAATGCCCGGCCCCTGGTCGGTGACCTCGAAGACGACGAGCGCGCCCACCCCGGTCACGGTCGCCCGGATCTCGCCGCCGCCGTGCTCGACCGCGTTGGTGACCAGGTTGGCCAGGACACGCTCCAGGCGACGCGGGTCCGTGCGCAGCGCGACCGGGTCGCCGGTGACCAGCACGCGGTCCGACCAGCCGCGCGCCGCGACGATCGTGCGCAGCAGCGCCGGCGCGTCCACCGGCTCGACGTTCGGCCGTTCCCGCCCTGCGTCCAGCCGCGAGATCTCCATGAGGTCCTCGACCAGGCGGCGCAACCGGACCACGTCGCCCACCAGCAGCCGGGCGGCCGGCCGGGCGTCGTCGGGCAGCCGGTCCAGCTGCTCGCGCAGCAGCGAGGCCGCGGCCACCAGGGCGGTCACCGGGGTACGCAGCTCGTGCGCCACATCGGCGGTGAACCGCCGCTCCCGGGCCTGCGCGGCCGACAGGGCGGCGATCTTCGACTCCAGCGCCTCGGCCATCTCGTTGAACGACGCCGCCCAGACGCTGAACTCGTCGCGCCCGCGTACCGGCAGGCGGGTGGCGAGCAGCCCTTCGGTGAGCGCGCGGGCGGCGCGGCTGGCCCGACCCACCGGCTCCAGGGTGCGGCGGGCGAGGAGGTGGCCCACCCCGGCGGCGACCAGCACGACGAGCACCCAGCCGGCCAGCAGCGCGGTGCGCACCTGACCCAGGTCGGCGGCGATGTCGTCCTCCACGGTGATCACGTACAGCTCCGCGGTCGAGCCGGGGATGCGTCCGCCGACCACCAGCAGTCGGGGTCGCTGGCCCGGCGCCGAGCGCTGGTAGGCGAGCTGCCCGTCGGCGACCGAGGCCCGCAGTCGCGTGCCCAGGGCGGGGGCGTACGCGGGGTGGGAGGGGCGGGTCGGGCCGTCGACGAGGACGACGTGCCGGCCGCTGCCCTCGAAGCTGGCGAGCAGTTCGGTGCCGCGCTGCTCGGTCAGGGGCAGGAACTCACCGGCGAGCAGGAGCTGGTAGCGCGCGTCGGCGGCGGCCTGGTGCAGCGAGGCGTCCAACCAGGACTGTCGCAGCAGCACTCCCGCCCCACCGGCGAGCAGGCCGGCGGACACGCCGGCGACCAGCACGAACGCGATCGTCAGCCGGCGCCGCAGGCGGCCCGGCGCCACCGCTCGTCCGGCCATCGCCGACCTCCCGTCAGAGCGTGGACAGTTTGTAGCCGGCGCCGCGCACCGTGCGGATGCGCCGTGGGTGCGCCGGGTCGTCCTCGACCTTGGCGCGCAGCCGCTGCACCGCCACGTCGACGAGCCGCGAGTCGCCCAGGAAACGGTGGTCCCAGACCAGGTCCAGCAGCAGTTCCCGGGTGAAGACCTGGCCGGGGCGTCGGGCCAGTTCCAGCAGCAGACGGAACTCGGTGGCGGTCAGGGTCACCTCTCGGCCGTCGCGGCGTACCACGAAGCCGCCCGGATCGATCTCCAAGTCGCCGACGGCGATGGTGTGCGACCCGGCCGGCGCGTTCGCCCGTCGCAGCACCGAGCGGACCCGCGCCACCAGCTCGGGCAGGTCGAAGGGTTTGCGCAGGTAGTCGTCGGCGCCGCATTCGAGGCCGACCACCACGTCGAGCGTGTCGGTGCGGGCGGTCAGCATGAGGATCGGCACCTGGCTCGTGCGCCGGATCTCCCGGCAGACCTCCAGACCGTCCAGGCCGGGCAGCATGACGTCGAGCACGATCGCGTCGACCGGGTGCGCTCGCCAGGTCATGAGCGCCTGCCGCCCGTCGACGGCGGTGTCGACCCGGAAGCCGGCGCGACGCAGACCGAGGGCGGTGACCTCCCGGATGGAGGCGTCGTCCTCGACCACCAGCACGCGGCCCTCCACCACCTGAGGGTAGACCCGCCGCGACGCTGCGCAGCCCTGGCGAAACGGTCGGTGTCGGCGGCCCGGTCGGGTCCGGGGCACGGGAACGGTCGCCCGACCTCCGGCGGGTGATCCTCGATCTTGGCTACGGCTACCATCGGGTCGCCAACGCGATGGCCGTCGATGGCCAACCTGCTCCGGGCCGTCGCCACCCGCGTGACCATTTCACCTGAGAGGACACGACGTGCAACGTCATGGCTGCGTGATCCGGCTTCGCCCGGAGCACCGGGAGACCTACCTGCGCCTACACGCCGAGGTCTGGCCGAGCGTCGAGAAGACGCTGCGCGAGGCGAACTTCCGCAACTACACCATCTTTCTCCACGACGACCTGCTCTTCGGCTACTACGAGTACGTCGGTGACGACTACGAGGCCGACCTGCGGTACATCGCCGCCGACCCGCAGACTCAAGAGTGGTGGAAGCTGACCGACCCGTGCCAGGAGTCGCTCGCCGAACCCGGATCGGGGGACTGGTGGGCCCCGATGCGGGAGGTCTGGCACCTGGCCGACGAGGCGGCTGGAGAGGCAGCCGAGCAGACCCCGGCGAGCTAGCTGCCCGTGGTCGGGTGTCGCGTTGGTGGCTGCGCACGATGCCCGCTTGGCCGTCCGCCTCGACGGGCGGGCGGGCGGCCAAGCGGATCGCCCCACTGCGGCTCCACTCACCACTGGTGGGCGACGTCCAGCACGATACGGCTGTGTGTGCCGGGGCCGGCGAGCGTGAACGTGCGGAACGGCAACCGAGCCCGTACGCCGACCGCGAAGGTGCTGTAGCCCTCGAAACTGCCGCCGAAGACGACGTCGCGCAGCGTTGAACAGCGCAGCAGGTTCGCGACGTGCTCGCCGACCGCGTAGGGCACGGTGCCCTGGTGTTCGGCGTCGTACGCCGGGGCCCGCAGCGAGACCCGCAGCAGCGCGCCCCCGGCGGTGTACGGCGACAGCGCCAGCCCCTCGCCCTCGGTCCACGTCTCGCCGTAGCCGACCGCGTAACCGTCGACCGGGCCGGCGAACTCGAAGACCACCCGGTCGTAGCAGTCGTGCTGCCCGGTCCGTACGGCGACCAGGGGGGCGTCGCTCAGCGTGCCGGCCGACTTGTCCGCGCTGCCCCAGGCGATCCCGCAGGACGCCGACCCGGTCGTGGTGCCCGCCGCGGTGCTGCTGCCCGCGCTGGCGACCAGACCGGCGAGGACGACCGCCAACGCGGTAAGTGTGCTCCTGATCCTCATGGTGATCTCTCCGCTCGATGCCGGGGTCACGTCGCGGCAGCGTTGCCGGTGACCCTCTGCCGTCACGGTCGCCCGCCTGCGGCACGCGAGCTTCGCCGCGGTGTAACCGCTGGGTAACAGTGGCCGGCGGCCGGCGGTCGCCAGCCGACCGCGGGGGAGTGCGTGCCCCTGCTCCGACCCGAGGTCGGGAAAGGCCCCGACCCGACGTGGCGGTGTCACCCACGCCGTCCCACAACGCGGTACTGTGCCTGGCAGTCGACACATTCGAGGTGGACCCGTGCCTACCGTCGTCGTCCTCGCGCTGACCCTCGCCCTCGCGCCCGCGCCGTCCCCGTCGGCCACCTCGGGCCCGGTCGGCGACATCCTCGGTGGCGTCGGCCGGGTCGTCGACGATCTGCTCGGCGGCCAAGGTGCGCCGAGTGCGACGCCGACGCCGAGCGTCAACCCCACCGCGACGTCCGCGCCGACCCGGCCACCAGCGACCGGCCAGCCCAGCCCGACCGCGCCCGGTGCGACCGCCGCGCCCGCCGGGTCGTCGGCCGGTGTCCGAGCTCCGGCCGCCCCCGGCCGCCCGGCCGGAGGCTCCGGCGCCGACGCCCACGATGTCGCCGTGCCCGTGCGCACCGTCCACACCCCGGCGCCCGAGGTCCCGCCGGCGCTCGCCAACCCCGCCCGCGGTGGCTGGCCGCCGGTGTCCTACCTGCTGGTCGCGGCCGTCCTGGCGGTGCTGGCACTGCTGCTCCTGCGTCGCCGCGCTTCCGACTTCTCCGCCGCTCCCGCGCCGGATCCCGCTCCCGCGCCAGAACCCGGCCCGGGGCCGGATCGCGACCCCGGGCCGGACAATGTCCGCCGCCTGCCGACCAGCCTCAACGCCATCTACGAGCTGGGTCGGCTGGACGAGCGGCTCGAGCAGGAACGCCGCCGCCGCACCTGACGGACGGCCTCCCGGTCGTCGGGGTCAGTGCGCCGCGTAGGCGCCCTCGCGCCGTGGGATCTCGTCGTCGTACGCTCCGATCGGCCCGCGGTAGCGGGTCGTGCCGTTCGGGTACGGCCAGGCCCCGGCGCGGCACCCGTGCAGGCCCAACGTCTGCTGCTGCATCACCGGCGCCGGCCGGCCCCGCCCCGGGCACCGCTCGTGACCGAACCCGAGTTTGTGCCCCACCTCGTGGTTGACCATGTACTGCCGATAGGTGGCCAGGCTCGCGCCGTAGTCCGGCACCCCCGTGACCCAGCGCGCCACGTTGAGGACCACCCGGGCGCCGTTGCGGCACGACGTGTAGCCGTCCGGCACGTCCTGGCAGAGGGTGTCGCGGGTGCCCGGGGTCGCCAGGTAGATCGTGAAGTCGGTGGGTTCGTTCGCGCCGACCCGGCGCAGCCGCCATGTCCCGTCCGCCGTCCACCCGCGAGGGTCGTTCAACGTCGCGGAGATCGCCGTGGCAATGTCGCCCACCCGCAGGCCCCGGATGTCGCGCTCCACGGCGACCCGGTAGCGCAGCAACCCGCCGGTGCTCCCGCCGCCACCCGTCGTCTCGGCCGCGGCCACCGACCAGCGGTTGCTGCCGGTGGCGGGATAGCTGACCGGCACGACCGTGGGCGCCGCCGGCGCGACACCGCTGCTCCCGGCCACTCCCGCCGGACGTCCCGTCGCGACCGGTCCCGCCGAGGGCAGGCCGGCGGGGTCCGGTCCGCTCGCGGCGCCACCGGCCGGTCCCTTCCCGGCGGCGGGCAGGCCACACCCGGTGAGCAGCGCTACGACCAGCAGCAACGCCACTGGGGGCAGATACCCCCGGCGGGTAGCCTTCGTCGACATGTCTCTCTCCCCTCGCGTGCCGATCCGCGGCGACGCGGGAGAGAAGACGGGTGAGCCCGGCAAAAGGTTGACGTCGCGGGGACTCAACCTTCGCGGAGCCTCGCCCGTCTGAAAGGGTGTGGCACGGGGGAGGGTTCGCGGTGGCGCGGGGTGACGCGGAGTTCGTCGAGTTCGCGCGGGCGGCGTCCGCGCGACTGGTGCACGCCGCGTTCCTGATGATCGGCGACCACCACCAGGCCGAGGACGCCGCGCAGACCGCGCTGGTGCGCACCTACGCGTCGTGGTCGCGAATCCACGACGACGACGCCTACGGGTACGCCCGTCGCACCCTCGTCAACCACCTGGTGGATCGGTGGCGGCGGCCGATGCGGGAGTACCCCACCGAGGAGGTGCCGGAACAGCGGCGTGGCGACGTGGCCGACGACGTGGCCACCCGGCGCTGGTTGGTCACCATCCTCGGCGCGCTCAGCCCTCGGGAGCGGGCCATCGTCGTGCTGCGCTACTACTTCGACCTGCCGGAGGCGCAGGTGGCCCGGGAACTCGCCGTATCCGTAGGCACCGTCAAGAGCACCAGCTCGCGAGCCCTGGAGAAGCTGCGCACGGCCGCGCCGCGCACGGCCGACGAGGAGGCCCGCCGATGAGCGAGCTGGACCGGCTCCGCCACGCCATGCGGGCGACCGAGCGCCCCGACGCCACGCTCGATCTGGCCACCGTCATGCGTGCGGGACGGCGGCTGCGGATCCGTCGGCGGGTCGCCGGGGGCGCGGCGGCGACGGTCGTGGCGGGGCTGGTCGCTGTCACCGTGGTGGCGGTCGGCGGGCCCGGGCCGACCGGTCCGGCGCCGACCGGTCCCGCACCGCCGGTCGCCGTCGCTCCGCCCTCGGCCGCTGCCACGGCATCGGCCGCGGCGTCGGCGTCGGGGGAGCCCACACCACCGCAGACGGTGGCCCCCGGGGTGCCAGGTCCGAAACCCCTGGGCAAGCTGATCGACACGGGGGTGCGGCACGGCGCCGACTGGCGGGTCTACTACGTCGTCGCGGTGTCGGTGCCCGGCGAGCCCAAGGTGACCATCGGGTTGGCCGCCGGTCGTCGCGCCCCCGACGGCACGTTGAGCACGGACATCCTGGTCAACGACGTCGAGGGCGCCGACCGCAGCCCCGGGTTCCACCAGATCGGCTACGACGAGCGCTCGTCGGCCGTGCCGGTGCCCACCTTCGGCTACTTCGTCGGCCCCGCCGAGCGGATCATCGGCACGGTGGGCGGTCGGCAGGTCGATGCCCGGGTGGCTCGCTGGAGCATCGACAAGCAGGTGGTGATCTTCTGGTTCGACCCGGCCACGCTCACGCCGGGGGAGCGCCTGGACGGCATCGTCGCCCGTGACCGCGGGGGCCGTCGGCTCTGAGGCGCTGGCGGTGACTCAGGCCGGGTCGGTCAGCCGGCGCTCGATGGTCACCGTCGTCCCCTCGCCGGTGGAGACCAGTCGTACGTCGCCGTAGGCGTTCATCAACAGTGCGCCCCGGCCCCGGTCCATGGCCGGCCGACGGTCTCGCCAGGTGCCGAAGTCGCGTACCGAGATCCGGACCCGGTCGGCACCCACCTGGAGCCGGACCCGCACCTCGGGGCGGCTGGGTCGTTGTGCGTGCTCGACGGCGTTGTTCATCGCCTCGGACGCGGCGAGCAGCAGATCCTGCAACACGTCCGTGTGGACGTCCAGCTCGTCCAACGCCAGCCGGACGTCCTGGCGCATGCGGCCGCCGAGGTGGGCACGGACGGGTACGTCCACTCCGCGGCCAGGATGTCGCCGAGCCCGTCGTCGGCCGTGCCGACCACGGACCCGCCGGCCGGTTCTCCGTGGGCTGGTTCGGCGTTGGCCGGTTCCCCGCCGGCCGATTCCCCGCCGGCTGGTTCGGCGTTGGCCGGTTCGTCGTAGGCCGGTTCGGCGGGTGCGCTCTCGGCGGGCTCCGCCACCGGCGGAGCGGGCGCGACGGCGGTGGCCCCGGCGGGTCGCGTCGACCTCGGGGCGTCGACCGCGCTCAGGCTGTCGTCGGCGGTCCGCGCGGTGGCGTCGTCGCCGGACGGGTCGGTGCGGGCGCGGCGGATGGCGGCCCGGACGCGGGCGATCAGCTCCGCGGCGGCGAACGGCTTCACCAGGTAGTCGTCGGCGCCGAGGCTCAGGCCCACCACGCTGGCCTCCTCGCCGGCCCGGGCGGAGAGCACCAGCACCGGCAGCGCCCGGGTCGCCGGGTCGGCGCGCAGTCGGCGTACCAGGTCGAAGCCGTCCAGCACCGGCATCATCACGTCGGTGAGCACGAGGTCCGGCGGCTCCCGGTGGATCGCGTCGAGGGCCTGCCGACCGTCGGTGACCGACCGCACCCGCCAGCCCTGACCGGCGAGCAGCCGACTCAGGTACGCGCGCATGTCGCTGTTGTCGTCGGCCACCAGGATCCGGGCGCCGGCCAACTCGTCGGCGGCCGGGCCGGGCGCCGCGACGGGCTCGGCGATGCTGCCGGCCGGGTCGGTCAGCCAGCCCACTGCCTCTGAAACGGCGGCGCGGGCCATGTCGCCCCGCCCGTTGAGTGCCGGCCCGGTCGTCACCGCGCGCCGCGCCGCCGACCACGGCAGGGCCACGGTGAAGGCGGTGCCGGCACCCACCTGGCTGGTCACCCGGACCTCGCCGCCCTCCAGCCGGGTCAGCTCGTGAACCAGGGCCAGGCCGATGCCGGTGCCCTCGTGGCTGCGCGAGCGCGTGCCCTGCACCCGGTGGAAGCGCTCGAAGAGCTTCGGCAGGTCCGCGTCGGCGATCCCGATTCCGGTGTCGGCGACGGTGAGGCGTACCTCGTCGTGGTCGGCGTCCACGGCGATCCGGATGCGGCCGATGAACGTGTACTTCAGGGCGTTGGACAGCAGATTGGTGACGATGCGTTCCCAGTTGACCGGGTCGACGGTGACCGGCCGGGGCAGCGGCGGGCAGTCGACCTCCAGAGTCAGGCCGGCCCGTTCCACGGCGGCCCGGAAGACGCTTGCCAGCTCCGCGGTGAGCGCGGCGAGGTCGACCTCACGGGCGTCGCTGCGAGCCCGGCCGGCCTCCAGGCTGGAGAAGGTGAGCAGACTGTTGACCAGGGTCAACAGCCGGGTGGCGTTGCGCCAGGCGGTCTCCACCCGCTCCCGCTGCCCGGGTGCCAGCGGCGCGGCGGTGTCGGCGAGCGCGTCGGCGAGGGGCCCGAGCATGAGGGTCAGCGGCGTACGGAACTCGTGGCTGACGTTGGTGAAGAAGGTGGTCTTCACCCGGTCCAGCTCGGCCAGCGTCTCGGCCCGGCGCCGCTCCTGCTCGTACTCCTTCGCGTTGCGTACCGCAATGGAGACCTGTTGGGTCAGCAGTTGGTAGAAGGAGCGGTACGCCTCGTCCAGCTTCCGGTTGGGGCTGACGCCGGCCAGCAGGACGCCGAGCGGCTGGTCCTCGGCGGCCGAGGGCAGCGGCAGTGCCAGCGCGGTGCGAGTGGCATCGCCCCACGGGCCGGCGGGCAGGGGCAGTCGATCCGCGACGCCCGTCACGTCGGTGGGCCGACCCTGCGCGGCGTCCGGGAGCGCCCAGGCGCGGGCCGCCGGGCTCGGGTCGGCCAGGTCGACGACGTCCGGCAGCGCCCCGGCCACCGTGGGGTGACCCGCGTCACCGCCCGCGCAGGCCGTCCGGCGCAGCACCGCGCCGTCGCGCAGGTAGATCGCGGCGAACGGCACGTCCAGTGGGTGGTCGCCGATCGCGTCGATCAGCCGGGCGCAGGTGGCCTCGACGTCGACGGTGCGCCCGTCGCCGCGCAGGCTCAGGTCGCGCAGCAGTCGCAGTCGCCGTTCGCCGACGACCTGCTCGGTGACTTCGCTGCACACCGTCAGCACGCCGACGGTGCGGCCGTCGTCGTCGCGGGCGGGGGCGTGCGAGACGCTGAAGTACGCCTCCTCGCGGTAGCCGGCGCGCTCCAGCAGGAGTTGCAGAGCGGGCACCCAACTGGCCACCCCGGTCGCCATGGCCTGCTGGATCAGGGGCGCGAGGACGTCCCAGCCCTCGGCCAGGGTCACCCGCACGTCATCGCCGAGCGCGGCGGGGTGCTTGTCGCCGATCAGGGCGGAGTACGCGTCGTTGTAGAGCTGGGAGAGGCGGTCGCCCCAGAGCAGGAGCATGGGGTAACGGGAGGAGAGCACCACCCGTACGGCCGCACGGAGGCTCTGCGGCCAGCTCGACACCGCGCCCAGCGGGGTGTCGGCCCAGTTCAGCTCGGCCATCAGCCGTCCGGTGTCACCGCCGTCGTCGAACAGGTCGGTGCGGGGTCGTGTCACGCTCGACCCGGCCTCATCGCTAAGCCCCCCGTTCCGGGCCCGACGACCCCTGCTGGCGTTACCTACCCATCCTGGCACCTCTACTCACCTGTGCCGACGTCGGTACCCATCGTCGAACCGGTGGGGGTTCGGGACGAACGTCCGATGCCGACGACATAGATCTCTGTAAGTGTCTCGGTTATCTCTCCAACCCCCGAGGAGCCCCCATGAGAGGCAGAACGCTGAGCGCGGGAATCGCGCTCACCGTGTTCACCGGGATGACGGTGACGCTGGCCGCCCAGCCGGTGACCGCGTCACCCTCCGCCCTGACGACAGCGGCCCGGCCGATCGCCGCGTCCGCCGCCGTCCTGGCGGCGCCGGACATCTCCGTCACCAACGTCCAGGCGCACCTGTCCCAGCTCAACTCCATCGCCAGCAGCAACGGCGGCAACCGGCGGGCCGGCTCGGCCGGCTACACCGCCTCGGTCAGCTACGTGAAGAGCAAGCTCCAGGCCGCCGGCTACACCGTCAGCGAGCAGACCTGCTCCAGCTGCACGTACCCTTCGAACAACCTCATCGCCGAGTGGCCCGGCGGCCCGGCCGACCAGGTGGTGATGTTCGGCGCCCACCTTGACAGCGTCTCGGCCGGCCCGGGCATCAACGACAACGGCTCCGGCTCCGCCACCCTGCTGGAGAACGCGCTGGTCCTCGCCGCGCAGAACCCGACCATGACGCAGAAGGTCCGGTTCGCCTGGTGGACCGACGAGGAGCAGGGCCTGAACGGCTCCCGGTTCTACGTGAACTCGCTCAGCGCCACCCAGCGCGGCTACATCAAGGGCTACTACAACTTCGACATGGTCGGCTCGACCAACGGTGGCTACTTCATCAACCGGGTCACCTCCACGACGGCGGCGCCGCTGAAGGCGTACTGGGACTCGCTGGGGCTGCAACCGGAGGAGAACGTCGAGGGTCAGGGCCGCTCCGACGACTACTACTTCCAGCAGGCCGGCATCCCCACCTCCGGCTACGCCGCGGGCGCGAGCGCCCGTAAGACGAGCACCCAGGCGGCCAAGTGGGGCGGCACGGCCAACGCCGCCTACGACTCGTGCTACCACCGTTCCTGCGACACCACCGCCAACGTCAGCGCCACGGTGCTGAACCGGGCCGCGGACGGCGTCGCGTACGCGCTGTGGCAGCTCGCCGTGGGCGGCGGCACCCCGACCAACGACTTCTCGATCTCGGTCAGCCCGACCGCGCTCACCGTCGCCCGGGGCGCCAGCGCCACCGCCACGGTCGGCACCGCGACCACCGCCGGCTCCGCGCAGACGGTCAGCCTCACCGCGTCCGGGGCGCCCAGCGGGGTGAGCGTCTCCTTCAGCCCGTCGTCGGTGACCTCCGGCGGGTCGGCCACGCTGACCCTGACCGCGTCGGCCAGCGCCGCCACGGGCACCGTCACCGTCACGGTCACCGGCACCGGGTCGGTGACCCGGACGGCCAGCCTCACCCTCACGGTGACCGGCACCGGCGGCTGCGCCGGCGGGCAGGTGATCGGCAACGGTGGCTTCGAGAGCGGCAGCACGCCGTGGACCGCGTCCTCCGGCGTGATCACCAACTCCAGCAGCCAGCCGGCCCGGACCGGGTCGTACAAGGCGTGGCTCGACGGGTACGGCAGCGCTCACACCGACACCCTGTCCCAGTCGGTGACCGTGCCGGCCGGTTGCGCCAGCTACACGCTGTCGTTCTGGCTGCACGTCGACACCGCCGAGACCACCACCTCCACGGCGTACGACAAGCTGACCGTGCAGGTGGGCTCGACCACGCTGGCGACGTACTCGAACCTGAACGCCGCCAGCGGCTACGTACAGCGCACGTTCAACGTGGCCGGGTTCGCCGGGCAGACGGTGACCCTGAAGTTCACCGGCACCGAGGACTCGTCGCTGCAGACCAGCTTCGTGATCGACGACGTGACGTTGCAGGCCAGCTGAGGGCGTACCCGTCGAAGGGGGCCGCCGCCGGGATGATCCGGCGGCGGCCCGTCGCGTCCTGGGTCAGGGGAGCTGCGGGTAGAGCGCGGCGACCCCGCCGGCGAGCCCGGCCTGCACCTGCCGGCTGATCTCGTCGGTGACGATCTCGTACGCGTCGGCCTCGATGCCGTCGATGCCGATCCGGGCGATCGCCGCCGGGTCGGACTTCGGGGCGGTGACCCCGGCGGTCATCTCGGTGTCCATGTAGCCGACGTGCAGGCCGGCGACCCGGACGCCCCGCTCGGCGAGCTGCACGCGCAGGGCGTTGGTCATCGCCCACTCGGCCGACTTCGCGGCGCCGTACGCCCCGGCGTTGGGGAAGTTGACCCAGGACAGCACGGAGAGCACGTTGAGGATCGTCCCGCCGCCGTTGCCGGTGATGACCGGCGTGAACGCCCGGACCACCGACAGGGTGCCGAGGTAGTGGGTCTCCAGCTCCAGGCGGACGAGCGTGAGGTCGCCGTCGAGGAGGTCGGTTCCGGTGTCGATGCCGGCGTTGTTGATCAGCAGGTTCACGTCGCCGGCCAGCTTCGCGGCGGCGGTCACCGAATCGGGGTCGGTGATGTCCAGCCGGACCGGCGTCACGCCGGGCAGGTCGACGGAGTCGGGGTTGCGGGCGCCCGCGTAGACCGTCGCGCCCCGGGCGACGAGTTCGGCGGCGAGGTGTCGGCCGAAGCCCCGGTTGGCGCCGGTGACGAGGGCGGTGCTTCCAGCGATCTTCATGGGGGTGCTCCAGGTTCGTGGCTGGCCGAGATGGCGCGAGGTCGATTGCTGACCGGAACGCTATCCGGCTGACTTCTGTTGAGCAAAGTCAGCTATGTCACCGCGGGCACCCCGCGGATCGGGAATACGACCCGGACGCGGGCACGACCGCGGCGGTGACGACTCGTATCCTTTGCGCGAACCTCCGCACGAGCCGAGAAGGGAGACGGTGTGAGCAACCAGGCCGAGACGTTGGAGTTCCAGGCCGAGGCGCGTCAGCTCCTCCAGTTGGTGGTCCACTCGATCTATTCGAACAAGGACGTCTTCCTGCGGGAACTCATCTCGAACGCGTCCGACGCCCTGGACAAGCTGCGGCTGGCGACGCTCGTCGACAAGGATCTCGTCGCCGACACCGACGACCTGCACGTCGCCATCGAGGTCGACCGGGACGCCCGCACGCTTACCGTGCGGGACAACGGCATCGGGATGACCCGCGACGAGGTGGTCCGGCTGATCGGCACGATCGCCAAGTCCGGCACCGCCGAGCTGCTGCGCCAGCTGCGCGAAGCCTCCGACGCCCACGCCTCGCAGGACCTCATCGGCCAGTTCGGCGTCGGCTTCTACGCCGCGTTCATGGTCGCCGACCGGGTCACCCTGCTGACCCGCAAGGCCGGCGAGACCGGCGGCACCCGCTGGGAGTCCACCGGCGAGGGCACGTACTCGATCGAGGCGGTCGACGAGGCGCCGCAGGGCACCACGGTGACCCTGCACCTCAAGCCGGTCGACACCGAGGACAACCTGCACGACTACACCGCCGAGTGGACCATCCGCGAGATCGTCAAGCGGTACTCCGACTTCATCGCGTGGCCGATCCGGATGCGCGTCGAGCGTCCCGGCGCCGACGGCGAGGCCGCCACCAGCGAGGTGCAGACCCTCAACTCCATGAAGGCGCTCTGGGCGCGTCCCCGCGACGAGGTCGACGCCGCCGAGTACAACGAGTTCTACAAGCACGTCAGCCACGACTGGGCCGACCCGCTCGAGGTCGTGCACATGAAGGGCGAGGGCACCTTCGAGTACGAGGCGCTGCTGTTCCTGCCCAGTCACGCCCCGCTGGACCTCTTCTCCCCGCAGGGCCGGCGCGGCGTCCAGCTCTACGTCAAGCGCGTGTTCATCATGGACGACTGCGAGGCGTTGGTCCCCACCTACCTGCGCTTCGTCAAGGGCGTCGTCGACGCGCACGACCTGTCGCTGAACATCTCCCGCGAGATCCTCCAGCAGGACCGGCAGATCCAGATCGTCCGCCGCCGCCTGGTCCGCAAGGTCCTCGCCACGGTCAAGGACCTCAAGGCCAACCACCCCGAGCGCTACCGCACCTTCTGGACCGAGTTCGGCGCCGTGGTCAAGGAAGGGCTGATCGACGACACCGACAACCGGGACTCCCTGCTGGAGATCCTGTCGGTCGCCTCCACCCACGACGCGGCGGAGCCCACCGACCTGGCCGGCTACGTCGCGCGCATGAAGGACGGCCAGAGCGACATCTGGTACGCCACCGGCGACTCCCGCGCCACCATCGAGAACTCCCCGCACCTGGAGGCGTTCCGGGCCAAGGGCCACGAGGTGCTGCTGCTCACCGACCCGGTCGACGAGGTGTGGGTCGAGCGGGTCGGCGAGTACGATGGCCGGCCGCTGCGCTCGATCGCCAAGGGCCAGGTCGACCTGGACACCGACGAGGAGAAGCAGCAGGCCGAGGCCGAGCGCGAGCAGCAGCGGCAGGAGTTCGCCGCGCTGGTGGAGTGGCTGGGCACCACCCTCGCCGACAGCGTCCGGGAGGTCCGCCTCTCGTCGCGGCTGACCACCTCACCGGCCTGTGTGGTGGGCGACGCGCACGACCTCACGCCGACGCTGGAGAAGATGTACCGGGCGATGGGGCACGACGTCCCCTCGGCCAAGCGCATCCTGGAGATCAACCCCGGTCACCCGCTGGTCACCGGGCTGCGCAAGGCTCACGAGCAGGGCGACTCCACCGAGACCCTGACCGAGACCGCCGAGCTGCTGTACGGCCTGGCGGTGCTCGCCGAGGGCGGTGAGCTGGCCGACCCTGCCCGGTTCACCCGTACGCTCGCCGATCGGCTGGCGCGCACCCTGTAGCCGTTCGACCCCTCCGGCCGGCGGGTCGCCCGATCAGCGGGCCCCGCCGGCCGGTCCGGTTGCGTTGGCGTCCGCCAGCCGACGGCGGACCCCCTCGGCGTCCGGGTGCCCGAGTTCGTCGAGGATGCCCAGCGCCGTCCGCCAACTTCGCGCCGCTTCCGCCGGGTCGCCGACGTCGGCCAACGCCTCCGCGAGGTGCGTCAGCGTGTCCGCCTCGTAGTACCGGTCCCGGAACTCCCGGTACAGCTCAACCGCGTGCCGGTACGCGGCCACCGCCTCCGCGGGTCGTCCCGCGCGGTGCTGCGCGTAGCCGAGGGTGTCCCAGGTGGGCGCCTGGCCCTGCCGGTCGTCGAACTCGCGCAGCAGCTCCAGCGCCTGCTGGCACGCCTCCACCGCGGCGTCGTGCGCGCCGAGCTGGGCCCGATACCAGCCGACCGCGTTCAACGCCATCGCCTGCCCGTAGCGGTGGCCCGCCTCGCGGTACAGCGCCAACGCCGCCTCGGCATGCTCGACCACCTCGGCACGCCGGCCCTCGCGGTCGGCCACCTCGGCGAGGTCGAGGCAGGTGTGCCCCTGGTTGGCCGGGTCGCCCAGCTCGCGGAACAGCTCCAGCGCCCGCTGGAGCTGACCGGGCGCCTCGTCGAGCCGACCCAGGCGGGCGTGCGCCCGGGCCAGGCTGCGGTGCGCGTGCGCCTGCCCGGCCACCTCGCCGCCGCGCCGCGCCGCCGCCAGCGCCGTACGCTGCACCGCCAACTGGTCGTGCCAGCCGCCCTGCCGGTCCAGGAAACTGGTCAGGCTCCAGGCCAGCTGCCAGGCGTGTCGGTCGAACCCGCTGGCGGAGCATCGTTCGACAAGCGCGATCAGCACGTCGCGCTCGCGCGTGAACCAGGCCATTGCCTCGTCATGGTCGCCGAACTTCTCCGCCCGGACGCCGGCGACGGCCGGGGCGAGGGTGATCGGATCCCAGTGCGGGTGCAGCAACACGGCCGCGCCGTGCGCGCTGTGCAGGTAGTGGTCGAAGAGCCGGCCGCGCGCCTCGGCCCGGTCGCCGGCCGGATCGTGTTCGGCGGACAGCTCGGCCGCGAAGGCCCGCAACAGGTCGTGCATCGCGTACCGGTCCGGGCCGCGCTCCAACACCAGATGCGCGTCGGCCAGCTCGGCGAACGCCGCCCGGACGGCCCGTCGACCGCCGCCGGCGAGACTGACCGCGGCCGCCGTACTCACCGTCACGTCCGTACTTCCCCCGACCAGCCGGAACAGCCGCGCGGTCGACGCCGACAACAGCCGGTACGACCAGGACAGCGCCCCCCGCACACTGCTCTCGTGCTCTCCGGTGTCCAGTCCGTCCAGCCGGCCGTCGGCCCGGAGCTGCGCGCCCAACTCGGTCAGGGGCAGCTGGGGCCGGACCACCGCCCGGGCCGCCACCACGACCAGGGCCAGTGGCAGCCGGTCGCAGAGTCGGACCAGCTCGTCGACGGCGGCCCGCTCGACCCTCGCCCGCGCCCCGATCCGCGCGTAGAGCAGGGCCTGCGCGTCCTCGGCGGTGAGCAGATCCAGCACGACCGCCTCGGCGCCCTCGGTGGCCACCAGCCCGGTGAGCCGATCCCGGCTGGTCACCAGCACCAGGCAGCCGGCGGCGCCCGGCAGCAGCGGCCGGACCTGCGCCGCGTCCCGGGCGTTGTCGAGCAGCACCAGCATCCGCCGACCGGCGAGCAGACTCCGGTACAGCGCGGTCTGTGCCTGCTCATCCGCCGGCACCTCCCGCGGCGGCACCCCGAGCGCGGCCAGGAAACCCCGGACCACCTGCTCCGGGCTGCGCACCACACCGCTGTGGCTGTAGCCCTGCAGGTTGGCGTAGAGCTGCCCGTCGGGGAAGTGTCCGGCGGCCCGGTGCGCCCAGTGCACGGCGAGCGCCGTCTTGCCCACCCCGCCCGCCCCGGAGAGCACCGCCAGCGGGACCGCCCCGGGTTGCGCCTCGGCGGACGCCCGCAGCGCGTCCAGACGGGCCAGCTCCGGACCGCGCCCGGCGAAACCCCGGACATCCGACGGCAACTGCGCCGGGATCGGGCGCTCCGGGTGCGGCCTGGCGACGTGGCCCGCTCCGGTGGGGGCGGGGGACGGTCCGGGAGTGGGCACGGTGATCTCACCGCGCAGGATGGCCTGGTGCAGCTGGCGGAGCTCGACGCCCGGGTCCGCGCCGAGCGCGTCGGCGAGCCGGTCCCGCAGCCGGGCGTAGTACGCCAGCGCCTGTGCGCCGCGACCGGCCGCGGCCAGCGCGTGCAGCAGCACGGCGGCGACCGGTTCGTCCAGGGGGTGGTCGTCGGCGAGCCGGGTCAGCGGGTCGATGACCGCTTCCGGCTCGCCCCGCCGCAGCAGGCCGCGGGCCCACTGCACGGCGGTGTCGGTGTGCCGGCGGTGCCAGTCCTGCCGGACCCGGGCCGCCCACTCGCCGGGCAGCCCGGCCAGCGGCTCGCCGCGCCACAGCTCCAGCGCCCGGCGCAACAGCTCCACCCGCTCGGGGTCGTCGTCAACCAGTCCATCGGCCCGGTGTCGCAGCACGTCGAAGTGCGGGCCGTCCACTGTCTCCGGTGGCTGGTCCAGCAGGTACCCGCCGGAGCGTCGTACCAGCGCGTCCGGTGCGCCCGCGTCGGCCAGCACGCGGCGGAGCCGGGCGAGGTAGACGTGCAGGTTGTGGCGAACCCTGGGCGGTGGCGTGTCGCCCCAGACCCGGTCCACCAGCGACTCCACATGGACCGGTCGGCCGACGTCGACCGCCAGCGCGGCCAGGACGGCGCGCTGGCGGGCTGCTCCGGCGTCGACCAGGCGGCCGTCCGCCCAGACCTCGACCGGCCCGAGGACCCGAATCTCCATGAACCGCCGCTCGCCGCATCGCCAGTCGGACAATCCGCCGACGGACGGCCGGATTGAGGTTCCGGCAGGAATTCGTCGACCTGCCGCGCAGATCATCGTTGGCACAGCGGCATCAATCAATGCGATGTCGGCAATTCGACTCACGGCCTGTTCCGGTCGTGACGACACCGGAGGTCACCATCGTGCGAAGTGCTCTGCGAAGGTTCACGTCCGCCCTGCTCGGCGTGGTTGCCGTGGGCGCCGCGCTCGGCGTCGCCCCGAGCCCGGCCCAGGCCAACTACGCCTGCCCCTCGGGTCTGCTCTGCCTGTACGCCGGGACCAACTTCAGCGGGGACATCTTCCTGCTCGACGGGCCGTACAACGGCTGCAACGACGTCGGGCTGCCCTCGTACTTCCGCAACAGGACCCAGTCGATCATCAACAACCGACCGTCCGGCACCGTCTCCACCTTCTGGGACAACGCCAACGCCACCGGCCTGCTCGGCTACCAGCACGCCTACGGCTACCGGGCGAACCTGGCGTACGACTCGGCCGCGATCGGGGGGAACTGGAACCAGCGGATCGAGGCGGTCCGGGTCTGCTGATCCGCGGACCGAAGCGGGCAGGGGGGTGCACGACGGCGCCGGTCGGAATTCCACGGGGGACTCCGACCGGCGCCGTCACGCGGCTCAGCCCGGGTAGTAGCAGACGTTCGGGATGACCGGGCCGCCGTTGACCCCGAAGATCGCGAAGCCCATGTACGCCCGGGTCTGCGGGCCGTACTCGCCGTCCTCGGCGATGTTCGCGTACACGATGTCTTCGTTGATCTTGTGTTGGGCGTACCGGACGGCGTCGCGGGTCTTCGGGCCGTAGTTGCCGTCGAGGCTCAGTGAGCGCGAGTAGCAGTTGTTCAGCGCCTCCTGAAGCACCAGCACCGCCGAGCCCGAGTGGCCGTAGGTGAGATAGCACTGTTTGTTCCCGGTCTGCCAACCAACGGTCGGCACGTGCATGTCCGCGCCGCCCGGATAGCCGCCGACCCGGTAGAAGGTCAGGCTGGTGCAGGGGCTGGACGCGTGCGCGGCGGTCGGTGCGAGCAGGGTCAGGCCGGCGCTGGCCAGGACGGTCACGAGGGTGGCGGCGGCGCTGCGGCGGCCGATGCGGCTCCGGTGGATCGGCATGCTCTCCTCCTGGGAAGGTTGCCGGGGTCGACCCGGTGTGCTTCCGAGCATCGCGGCCGTCGATCTATGGTTTCCTGCCCGAACGTCAATTCCCAGGAGCGCCGATGCCCGTCGACGCCGTGATCTTCAGCGGGCAGGGACCGCACGCCGAGCTGGCGTGCCACGATCGGCGCCTCCTGGGAGCACGGCCGCTCCCACCACCCGCCGATCGGCCCGTTCCTCACCTCGAACTGCTCCGTCGCACCATCGCCTGGCTGCGTACGGGCGGTGACATCCGGGCCTGATCGGAATCGGTCCATGATGGTCGGTGCACAGCCGCGCGTGGTCCGCAACCGCTGGCAGAGGCGCCGCGCGTGCGCCGGTGAACAAGTTCACAAGCGTTGGGCGAGGGTCACCGACCGTGCCTACCGTCGATCGAGTCCACCACCGTGGACGCCACGACCGGCAACGCCAAATCCTGCCCCCGGTCGTCGGATACCAGAACCCCGGGCAGGAGCGGGGGACCCACGTTCCTCGGTGCATGTCACCTCGGGGTGAAGCCGCCACCGCGCGGCCGGGCTCCTCGGCCCGAACCCGACAGCTCACCTCGCCGGCGTGGAGGAACCACACATGACGTCTGTCCACACGCCCCGTCATCGACGGGTCACCACCCGCCGCGTCGCCGTCGGCACCCTGGCCGTCGGCGCGATCACCGGCGCCGTCGCCCTCTTCGGCCCCGCGGCCCCGGCCCAGGCCGGTGTCAACTGGGACGCGATCGCCAAGTGCGAGTCCGGCGGCAACTGGAAGATCAACACCGGTAACGGCTACTACGGCGGGTTGCAGTTCTCCCAGGGCACCTGGGCCGGCTACGGCGGCAAGAAGTACGCCGCCCGTGCCGACCTGGCGAGCCGCGGCGAGCAGATCGCCATCGCCGAGAAGGTGCTCGACGGGCAGGGCATCGGCGCGTGGCCGACCTGCGGCCGCAAGGGCGGCTCGTCGGGCGGCTCCGCCACGAAGTCCTCGACGAAGTCGACCGCGAAGTCGTCGAAGTCCACCGCCGGGAAGGACCGGTCCACCGCCCCGAAGGAGCGGTCGTCGCGCGGCGACCAGCCGGCGACCCGCAACCACGAGCGCACCGCCCCGGCGGCCAGCGGCGACACGTATGTGGTCAAGCCGGGGGACACCCTGTCGGAGATCGCCGACAGCCACCGCCAGGCCGGCGGCTGGCAGGCCCTGTACGAGCGCAACCGGCAGCTGATCGGCGCCGACCCGGGTCTGATTCTCCCGGGCCAGCGGCTCAGCCTGTAAGAGCACCAGCAGCGGGCGCTCGACCGGATTCCGGTCGAGCGCCCGCTGGCATGTCGTGCAGGCGGGTGGGCGTCAGGCGGCCGAGGCGGTCGCCGTCGACAGCGACCCGGTGGTACGGGTCTGCCGCGGAGCCGAAGCCCGCTCCGGGGACCGGCCGGTCGACGTGGCGGCGTCGGGTCGCTGCGGGGCGGCTGTGGGCGGTGTGTCGTCCGCCCGACGGGCCAGCCGGAGCGACTGTTCAGCGGTGCTGCGCGCCGCACACGGCCAGGGTTGGCCGGCGCAGAGCAGGTTGCGGCACGCGCCCTCCTCGTCCGACTCGTGTGCGGCCAGCACGTCGAGCGCGAGCTGCCAGAGCAGCGGATCGGTCACGTCGCGCGGACGCTCGGCACGCCGGCTCGCACGGTTGCTCATGTCGTCGGACATGGTGGTCCCCCCTGTCAGGCTGATTCCCCGAAACCTCTCCACTCGCACCGCCGGCAAAACCCCCCACCTGCTGTGATCTGCGTGGCAGCGCCGATGCGGCCCCGCGAGGCGGCCCCGCCGCGCGACCCCGGCCGCATCGGACATGTCGGCCGTCATCTGAGCAACACCGCGACCTCGCGGTCCTGACGACAGCCGGGCGGGCAGTGCGTCGTGCCGTCAGTCCGGCAACAGCGGCATCTCGACGCCCGGCTCCCGGCCCAGCAGGACCGCCCGGGTGAGCGCCGAGGAGCCGAACCGGTCGCGGACCGCGTCCACCGCGGCGTCCAGGTCGGCCCCGGGGTCGGCCTGGAACGGCAGTTCCGGCTGCACCGGGTTGTCGTCGAGGTTGCCCACTGAGACGCCGACCAGGGTGACGCCCCGCCTGTCGATCTCCGGTAGCGCGGCTCGCAGCAACGCCCGCGCGGCGGCGAGCAGCGGCACGGTGTCCGCGGTCGCCTTGCGGACGGTGTGCGAGCGGGTGGCCCGGGTGTAGTCGCCGAAGCGCAGCCGCAGCACCACCGTGCGCCCGGACCGCCCGGCCGCCCGCATCCGTCGGGTGACCCGGTCGACCAGGCCGGCCAGGATGGCGTCCAGCTCCGCCGGGGCATGCGGGGTACGTCCCAACGCGTGCTGCGCGCCCATCGAGCCCCGGCGGCGGCCGACCTGCACCGACCGGGGGTCGCGCATGTGGGCCAGGGCGTGCAGGTGCCGGCCGGCACCCGCCCCGAGCAGGGACACCAGCGCGGCCTCGCCGAGCCGGGCCACCTCCCCGACGGTACGGATCCGGCGCTCCCGCAGCTTGGCCGCGGTGACCGGGCCGACGCCCCACAGCCGCTCCACCGGCAGCGGGTGCAGGAACTCCACCTCGGCGTCGGGGGCGACGACAAGCAGCCCGTCCGGTTTCGCCACCCCGCTGGCCACCTTGGCCAGGAACTTCGTCCGGGCCACGCCCACCGTGATCGGCAGGCGGACCCGGTCGCGGACCTCCCGGCGCAGCCGCTCGGCGATGTCGGCCGGTGCGCCGACCAGCCGCCGCAGGCCGCCCACGTCGAGGAACGCCTCGTCGATGGAGAGCCCCTCGACCAGCGGCGTGGTCTGCCGGAAGATCTCGAACACGGCCCGGCTGGCCTGCGTGTACGCCGCCATCCGGGGCGGCACCACGATGGCGTCCGGGCACAGCCTGCGCGCCTGTTGGCCACCCATCGCGCTGCGGACGCCCCGCGCCTTCGCCTCGTAGCTGGCGGCGAGCACCACACCACCGCCGACGATCACCGGCCGCCCCCGCAGGCGCGGGTCGTCGCGCTGCTCGACGGACGCGTAGAAGGCGTCCAGGTCGGCGTGCAGGATGTGGGCGCCGGTCGACACGTACACATGTTCGCACGACGCCCGACCATCGCGGCAGTGAGCTGGGCGAACGCCCGATCAGTCGAGGCAGAACTCGTTGCCCTCGGGGTCGGCGAGCACGAGGTGACCGGCGCCGAGCGGGGGAGCGGGCTCGTGCCGTGCGAGGCGGGTGGCGCCGCGGGCGACGAGCCGTTCGGCCTCCGCCTCCAGGGCCGCCATCCGGTCGTCACCCGTGAGCCCGGGGGCGGCCCGCACGTCGATGTGCACGCGATTCTTGGCCTGCTTGCCCTCCGGCACGCGCTGGAAGAACAGGCGCGGCCCCGCACCCTTGGGGTCGACCACCGCGGACGCGTCGTTGCGGCGCTCCGGCGGCACACCGATCGCGTCCAGTGCGGCGTCCCACGAGTCGAAGTCCCCGGGCGGCCCCTGCAACTCGTAGTCGAGGGCCTCGGCCCAGAACGCCGCCAGGCTGGCCGGGTCGGCGGCGTCGAACGTTATCTGCACCTCGCGGGCCATGACAGCTCCCTCTTTCCTGGTCTGGCTGGTCATGCCGCCACCCTCTCGTGCCTGGCGGACAGGATCGTTCCGCTATTCGTGCAACGATCGGCGGGTGACGGTGGAGGCGACGACGGAGCGGGTGCTGCGGATGCTGGCCCTGTTGCAGCGGCGGTCGTCGTGGACGGCCACCGAACTCGCCGCCGAGCTGGGTGTCACCGACCGCTGTGTGCGCCGTGACGTGCAACGGCTGCGCGCACTCGGATATCCCGTCCAGGCGTCGGTTGGCGTTGGCGGCGGCTACCGGCTCGGCGCGGGCACCCGGCTGCCGCCGCTGCTTCTCGACGACGAGGAGGCGATCGCTACGGCGGTTTCCCTGCGACTGGCGTCGGGAGGCACGGTCGCCGGGGCAGCCGAGGCGGCCCTGCGGGCACTCACGAAACTCGACCAGGTGATGCCGGCGCGGCTGCGCGCCGAGGTGCGAGCGGTGCACGGCTGGACGGAGACGCTCATCGGCCCGGTGGTCGAGATCGACGCGGAGCTGCTGGTGACACTCGCCCGTGCCTGTCGTGACGCGGTGCGGGTGCGGTTCCACTACGCCGGCCGCGACAGCGGTGAGCGGGAGCGGACGGTCGAGCCGGTCCGGATGGTCACCACCGGCCGTCGCTGGTATCTGATGGCCTGGGACGTCGATCGCGACGACTGGCGTACGTTCCGCCTGGACCGGATGCGGGCCACGGTGGCGACGACCTGGCGCTTCCCGGCGCGTGACCATCCGGATCCGATCGCCTTCGTGCAGCGGTCGGTGACCGACGCGCCCTACCGGTATCTCGCCCGGGTGCGGGTGCACGCCCCGCCCGAGCGCGTGCGCGAGGCGGTCCCACCACAGGTGGGACGCGTCGAGGCCGGTCGCGACGGCTGGTGCGTGCTCGTCGTCGGCGGCGACAGCCTGGACGGGCTCGCCGCGCACATCGCCCGCCTGCGCTACGAGGTGGAGGTGGTGGAGCCCGCGGAGCTGCGCGAGGCCGCCGCCCTGCTCGCCCGCCGGCTCGCGGCGATGGCCGGGTCGGCGTCGGAGCGCACGGTGTAACGCCGCAGCGACACCGGGCTGCCGTCCGGGGCGGTCCACGATGCCGTGCTGCTGCCCGTGTACCGCCATCCGGTGCGCTCGTACAGGGCGACGGCCGCGGCGCCGTCGGCGACCACCTCGAGCACCAGACGCACCCCGCGCGCGTCCGCCCAGTGCCGTGCCCGGGCCAGCAGAGTGCTGCCCAGCGCCAGCCCGCGGGCGGCCGGCGCCACGAAGAGCCGAGCCACCTCGGCCGTCGGATCGGCGCGCGGCTCGTCCGCCGGGTCGGGCAGGCGGTGCACCGCGACGTGTCCGACGATCGTTCCAGCGGTGTCGACGGCGACCCAGGCGCGCGCCGGGCGCGGCTCGCGCAGCCAGCGGTGCGGGTCGGCCGGCCAGTTCAGCGGATAGCGGTCCACCCGGTGGACGTCGGCGAGCGCCGCGACGCAGCCGTCGAGGTCGGCGGCACGCCGGCGGCGGACGCGCGGTGGGTTCACAGGTCGTCGAAGGGGCGGGCGTAGCGGAACTCGCCCCGGATCGACTCGCGCCACGCGTTCAGCGGCCGGGCCATGAAGTACCGCGCACCCCACGGCTGTGGCGGGGTGACGCCCAACTCGACGGCGGGCCGGAACCCGAAGCGCGGGTAGTACTCGGGATGCCCGAGCAGCACCACGAGGGGTTCGTCGCGGGCGTCGGCCGCGCCGAGCACCGCGTGCATCAACGCCGTGCCGACACCGCGACGCTGCCACGCGGGAAGCACGCCGAGCGGCCCCAGGCCCAACGCCACCGGCTCACCGCCCACCCGGCCGCGGGTGGCCACCACGTGCCCCACCACCTGGCCGTCCGAATCGGTCGCCACCAGGGAGTACGCGGGCAGCCAGCCCTCGTCGGCCCGCAGCGCGTCGACAAGCGTCGCCTCGACCGGCGTCGCCTCGACTTGCGGTGTGTCCACTTGCGGTGCGTCGACTGGCGTCGCCTCGACTTGCGGTGTGTCGACCGGCGTCGCCTCGACCGGCGCGGCGTCGTCCGTGGTCTTGGCGAAGGCGGCGGCGTGCACCGCGCGGATGGCGTCGACGTCGGCGGGGGTCTCGCGTCTGATCAGCACCGCGCCACGATACGGGTGTCGCCGGCAGCAGCTCCACGCGTTTACCGGTCGGCGATCGCCGATGACGAATGCCCCGGCCCGTCGATCCGGATGCTGCCCAACGCGACCGTCGTGCCGGGCGAAGCGACATCGACCCCGTTCCGCCGCGCTCCGGAGGCGTCGCGCGTGACCTGCGCGGCCCCGCTCCGCCGCGCTCCGGAGGCGCCGCGCGTGACCTGCGCGGCCCCGCTCCGCCGCGCTCCGGAGGCGCCGCGCGCGATCTGCGCGACCCCGCTCCGCCGCGCTCCGGAGGCGCCGCGCGCGACCCGCGCGGTCCGGCAGCGCGACCGGTGGGCATGATGCGGCAGAGCCATATACCTGTGAGTCATAAATATGACCCATAGGTATACCGCTCGTCGGAGTCATGGCCGCCCCGAGCGGTGGGCCGCGTCTGATTCCGCCGCCCTCAGCCGACGGCGGTCGCCGACGGAGGGGCGCTGCCGCCCCGGGGCGACTCCGGGGCCATCAGCCGGATGATCTCCTTCTGGTCGGCCGGCGAGGGCAGGCCCCAGTGCGGTCGGTAGCCGTACACCTCGTGCAGTGGGGTGGAGCCGGTGCGGCCGTCCAGGATCTCCACGGCGTCCGTGCCGATCAGGCCGGGGTGTTCGACGCCGCACGCCTCGGCGACCTTGGTCAGGTCCCGGCGCAGCGTCCGCAGGTAGTTGGCCGCCCGGACGGACTTGAGCGTCGGGTCGAGGCCCCGGGCCAGCCAGGCGTTCTGCGTCGCCACCCCGGTGGGGCAGGTGTCGGTGTGGCACTTCTGCGCCTGGATGCAGCCGATCGACAGCATCGCCTCCCGACCGACGTTGACCATGTCGCAGCCGAGCGCGAACGCCACGATGGCGTTGTCCGGCAGGCCGAGCTTGCCGCTGCCGACGAACACCACCTGCTCGTGCAGGTCGTGTTCGGCGAAGACCTTGTAGACCCGGGAGAAGCCCTGCTGGAACGGGAGCGACACCGAGTCGGTGAAGATCAGCGGCGCGGCGCCGGTGCCGCCCTCGCCGCCGTCGACCGTGATGAAGTCGACGCCCCGGCCGGTGTCCCGCATCAGGCTGGCCAGCTCCTGCCAGAAGCTGAGGTCGCCGACCGCCGACTTGATGCCGACGGGCAGGCCCGTCTCGGCGGCCAGCAGCTCCACCCAGTCGAGCAGGCTGTCGCAGTCGGAGAACTCGGCGTGCCGCGACGGGCTCACACAGTCCTGCCCGGCCGGGATGCCCCGGGTGGCGGCGATCTCGGCGGACACCTTCGCCCCGGGCAGCAGCCCGCCGAGGCTCGGTTTGGCGCCCTGGCTCAGCTTGATCTCCAAGGCCCGGACGGGGGCGCCGGCGACCAGGTCCTTCAGCCGGTCGAGACTGAACCGGCCGTGCTCGTCGCGGCAGCCGAAGTACGCCGTGCCGAGCTGGAAGACCAGCTCACCACCGTTGCGGTGGTACGGCGACAGGCCACCCTCGCCGGTGTTCTGCAGGCACCCGGCGAGCGCGGCCCCCTTGTTCAGGGCGGTGATGGCGTTGCCGGAGAGCGAGCCGAAGCTCATCCCGGAGATGTTGACCACCGACTCCGGTCGGAACGCGCGTGCCCGATCCCGCGCCGCGCCCAGCACCTTCGCGCACGGCAGCCGTACGTCGTGTCCGGCCGTCGGGGACGACGGCGGCACGGCCCGGCCGAACGTGCGGTGCTTGATGATCGGGTAGCCGGGCGTGTGCTCGATGTCGTTGTCCGTGCCGAAGCCGAAGTAGTTGTTCTCCTGCTTCGCCGACGCGTACACCCAGCGACGCTGGTCGCGGGTGAACGGGCGTTCCTCGTCGTTGCCGGCCACGATGTACTGCCGAAGCTCCGGCCCGATGGCCTCCAGCAGGTACCGGGCGCGGCCGAGCACCGGGAAGTTGCGCAGCAGCGCGTGGTCGCGCTGGATCAGATCCCGCGCGGCGAGTGCCGCGGCGGCGGCGGCGACGGCGGGTACGGCTCGACGGGCCCATGTCATGCTCGGCAACCTTTCCGCCCGCGCCGCCGGCCAAACCGACGCGCCGGCGACATTGCGCTGCTCAGGCCCCGGGTGCGTACTGCTGACCAGCGTCCGCCCGCGGCGGAGGCGGCACGGGATCACCCCGCGCCGCCTCCGGCGGAGGGTCAGTGGTGCGTGAACGACTGGCGGACCGTGCCGCCGACGATCGCGCACCACGTGCTCGTGCTGAGCTTGCCGTTGCGGGGCAGCCCGTGCAGCGCCTGCAGGTCCTGCACGGCCCCGCGGGTGGCGTGGTCGTACGCGCCGGTGACGGTGACCGCGTACCCCTTGGTCGCGAGGATCTCCTGGACGGCCGTGACCGGCGCGCCGGCGGCGTGCTGGTCGAGCTCGGGCGCCAGGGTCTCCCAGGTCGGCGTGGTGAGCGTGGCGTCCACGTCCACGGCGATGCCGTTGCGGGCCTGCCAGTCCTGCACGGCGGCCACGGTCGCGGCGTCGAACGTGCCGCTGACCGTCACGGCGTAGCCCCGGTAGGCCAGCAGGTGCTGCACCACCCGGACCGACGGCGAGTTGACGAACCGCCACAGATCCGGCCAGCGGCGGGCCGGCACGTCACCCAGCTTGGTGCCGAGGGCCGCGTGGACCCGCCGCCGCAGCTGCGGGAACTGCCGGTAGAACGCCGCGCCCGGGCAGTCGGTGGTGCGGAAGTCCCAGTGGCCGAAGATGTCGAAAGCGTGCAGCCCGTACTGCCGGCAGATGGCCACGCAGAGCTTGACCAGCGAGTCGGTCAGCGCCTCCGGTGGAGTCTCGGTGACGTACGTGCCCTCGTTCTCGATGCCGATGGCCCGGCCGTTCTCGCCCGGGCAGTGCGCCGAGATCATCTGGCGGTCGCCCGCTTCGAGGCGTTCCAGGCTGCCCCGGCGGCCCTCCAGCACGTAGCCGCCGCGGCTCACCGTGAAGTGCTGGCCGGTGTCCGACCAGCCGTTGCCGTCGATGTGCAGGTCCTGGCAGTCGTGGGCCAGCTTGACCGCCTGCTCGCGGGAGTAGTCGGTGACGTTCGGGAACGCCATGTGATGCACGATGATCTTGTTGGTGGGGATGGCGCTGACCGACAGCGGGTCCTTCGGCGGGCGGGCGGCCCACTCGTCGCAGCTGATGATCCAGTCCAGGTCGGTGCCGGGAGCGGCCTGCGCCGCGCCCGAGAAGGCGAGTTCGCTTCCGACGACGGCGACCGTGGCCGCGCCGAGACCGGCCCGCAGCAGCGTTCGGCGGTCCACTTCGGAATGGTCGACGTGCATGACATCTCCTCCTGCGGCCGACGGCGGGGGGATGAAAAGTAGCTCCAGTGGCCGCACGTACTCCGGAGAATATTGCCAAGACTCGTCCGCGCGCTAGACCCTCCGAGCGGGAGCGGCGTTTCCCCGTCCGCTGGTGGGGGTAGGTCGGTGGCCTACCATCCCGGCTGCTCCGCATGGAGGAACGACCCTATGAGTGACAACGTCAGCGACGCGGTGGGCGACGCCCTTCGCTCGGTGATGCTCTTCCTGCCCAAGGCCGTCGCCTTCCTGGCGATCCTGGTGGCCGGTTGGCTGATCGCCAAGGCCGTACTGAAGATCGTGGAGAAGGTCCTCGAACGCGTGGGCTTCGACCGCGCCGTCGAGCGCGGCGGCATCCGCCGGGCCCTGAACCGCTCCCGGTACGACGCCAGCGACATCGTCGCGAAGCTCGTCTACTACGCGGTGCTGCTGCTCACCCTGCAACTCGCCTTCGGCATCTGGGGGCCCAACCCGATCTCCGACCTGATCACGGCCGTGGTCGCGTGGTTGCCTCGCGCCTTCGTCGCGATCGTCATCGTCGTGGTCGCCGCCGCCATCGCCAACGCCGTCAAGGACATCATCAGCGGCGCGCTCGGCGGGCTGTCGTACGGTCGGGTGCTGGCCGGTATCGCCTCGGTGTTCATCCTCGGCCTGGGCGTCATCGCGGCGCTGAACCAGATCGGCGTGGCCACCGCGGTCACCACCCCGGTGCTGATCGCGGTGCTGGCCACTGTGGGCGGCATCCTCGTCGTCGGGGTCGGTGGCGGCCTCATCCGTCCGATGCAGAGTCGCTGGGAGGCGTGGCTGACCCGCGCCGAGCAGGAGTCGCAGCTGATCGCCACGCACGCCCGCGCCTACCGGGCCGGTCGCCGCGACGCCGAGGCCGAACTGGCCCGCTCGACGGCCGCCCGCGCCGACGCGGACGTCACCCCGGTGACGACCCCGCCGTCCGACCCGGAGGCCACGCAGGTGGTGACCCGTCCCGCCGAGGCGGACGCGACGCAGGTGACGACCCGGCCGTCCGACCCGGAGGCCACGCAGGTGGTGACCCGTCCCGCCGACAGCGTCGACGACACCACGCAGGTGGTGGCCCGTTCGACCGACCCGGACACCACGCAGGTGGTGGATCCCCACCGTGACGCCGACACGACCCAGGTGATCAGCGGCGGGGTTCCGGGCCAGCGCAGCAGCAGCGACGACAGCGAGACCACGACGGTCATCCCGCCGGTGGATCCCCACCGGCGTTGAACCTCGGCGCGACGGCGGGGCGGGATCCACGCGGATCCCGCCCCGCTCCCGTCGCGCCGGCACGCCGAAAGCGCTGGCCGGCACCCTGACGCCGGTCTACCATCGCCGACATGACCTGGCGACATTGATCCAACGCCGTAGGCCGCACCCGTGGACCGCCACGGGCACCGCACGTCCGGTGTCCGTCTCCACTCCCACGGGAAGGCCCCATGACCCACCTCGCCTCGCGCGTGCCCGACCCGGCGGTCCGCCGGCTGTCGGTGACCCTCTACGGGTACGCGTTCCTCAGTGACCTCGTCCTGCTCTACCCGCTGTACGTGGTGCTCTTCGCCGACACCGGCCTGTCGGTGGGGCAGATCTCGTCGCTGTTCGTCATCTGGTCGGCCGCCGGCATCCTGTTCGAGGTGCCGTCCGGCGCGTGGGCCGACGCGGTGTCGCGCCGGCTGCTGCTGCGCCTCGCCCCGCTGGTGACCGCCGCCGGCTACGCGCTGTGGGTGCTGATCCCGTCGTACCCGGCCTTCGCGGTCGGGTTCCTGTTGTGGGGCGCCGGCGGGGCGCTGGTGTCCGGCGCCCTGGAGGCGCTGGTCTGGACCGAACTGGACCGGCTCGGCGCCGTCGGCCGGTACGCCCGGGTGCTCGGTCGAGCCCGGACGGCGGGTGTGCTGGGCGTGGTGGTCACCGGGGTGCTCGCCGGCCCGGTGCTCGCCATCGGCGGGTACCCGGCGGTCGGCGCGGCCAGCGTGCTCGCCTGCCTGCTCGCCGCCGCCGTCGCGGCCCGCTTTCCCGAGCACCGCCCGCCGCCCGGCGCGTCACCGTCACCGCCCGCGCACGACCCGCCGCCACCGGCGTACGACCCGGCGGTTGCCGTGCCGCCCGTCGCCGCGTTGCGCGGCGATCACCCGCCCGAGTCGGCGACACCGGACGACGACGGCGACCTGACCTGGTGGGACACGCTGCGGGCCGGTGTGACGCAGGTCCGCTCCCGGCCTCCCGTGCGGGCGGCCGTCCTGCTGGTCGCTGTGGTGGCCGCCGACTGGGGCGCGCTGGACGAGTACACGCCGCTGCTGGCCGTGGACACCGGCGTCGGCGCGCAGGCCGTGCCGCTGCTGCTCCTGCTGCTGTGGGCCGGTGTCACCGTCGGTGGGCTGCTCGCCCCGGCGGGGGAGCGGCTGGGCCACCGGGGTTACGCCGTGCTGCTCGGCCTGGTCGCCGTCGCGCTGGCCGGGGGCGCTCTGGTCCGGCACCCGGCGGGTTTCGTGCTGCTCGCGGTGGCGTTCGGCGCCGCGCAACTGGCCACCGTGCTGGCCGACGCGCGGTTGCAGGCCCGGATCACCGGCACCAGTCGGGCCACCGTCACCTCGCTGGCCGGGATGGCCACCGACCTGCTGATCATCGGGACGTACGCCGGTTACGGTCTCGTCGCCACGGCGGCCGGCAACGCGGTGGCGTTCGCGGCGGCGGCCGGGGCGTACCTCGTGGTGGCGCTGGCGCTGCTGGCCCGCCGGCAACACTCCGGACCGACACCGTGACGGCTGGATCCCCACGATGACCTCGCGGCTCAGGTGTCAGGGCTGGTCGCCGTCGAGGTAGACCCAGTGGCCGGCCTCGCGGACGAACCGGCTGTGCTCGGTCAGCGTGCCCGGCCGACCCGCCTCGCGGTAGTGGGCGTGGAACGTCACCGTGCCGGTGGCGTCGAGCAGACCGCCGCGCCCGGTCTCGACGATCTCCAGCCGGGTCCACCGCTGCCCCGGGGTCAGCTCCAGTCGAGCGGGTCGGGTCGACGAGTGCCAACTGCGCAGCAGGTAGTCGGCGTCGCCGAGGGCGAAGGCGCTGAACCGGGAGCGCATCAGCGCCTCGGCCGTCGGCGCCTGGGCGGTACCGCCGTGGAGCGGGGAGCAGCAGTCGGCGTACGCCTGGCCGGAGCCGCACGGGCAGACCCGTCCGGTCGTCGCGTTCGCCCGCCGGCCACCCGTACCCCTGCCCATCCCGCCATCCTGCCGCACCGCCGGGCGCCCCGAGCGGCCGGCCGTCAGCCGTCCAGCGCCACCGGCAGGGGGACCGGCCGTTTCGCGACCCGGTCGTCCCCGGACGACCGGCCGCGCAGGTGCCGGGCCACCCAGGGCAGCAGGTGCCGGCGGGCCCAGGCCAGCTCGGCGCCGAGCACCTCGGCGCGGCGTCGCAGCGGCGCCGGCGGCAGCGGCGCCGTCCAGGAGTCGTCGAACCCGGGCAGACCGGCGGTGTACGCCAGCGCGGCGGCGATCCGCGCGTGCCCGGCGCTGTTGGCGTGCAGCCGGTCGTCGCTCCACAGCCGTGGATCGGAGGAGACCGGATGCGCTCCCAGGTCGAGCAGCGTGGCCCCGGTCTGCGCGGTGGCCGCGCGCAGGGCCTCGTTGAGTGCCAGCATCCGGCCCCGCAGCGGCCGGGCCAGCGGCATCACCGGCGCCGGGTCCGGCATGGTGAAGGTCAGGACGGTGGCGCCCTGCCCGACGAGCGCCCGCTGCATCGCCGCGACGTCCTCGGCGACCTGGTCCGCGTCGAAGGAGGGGCGCAGCACGTCGTTCATGCCGGCGACTACGGTGGCCAGGTCGGGGGCGAGATCGAGGGCCGGCTGGAGCTGCTCGGCGCGGATCCGCGCGGTGGTCCGGCCACGGATGGCCAGGTTCGCGTACTCCAGGCCGCCCTGGGCGCACGCCACCGCCAGGGCGAACCGGTCGGCCCAGCCCCGGTAGCCGCCGGCGTCGTCCGGATCGTCGAGCCCTTCGGTGGTGCTGTCGCCGATCGCCACGTACCGCTGCCACATCACCCGGGCGAGGTTAGCCCCCGCCCGGACGGTGGCGGGCCGGTGGTCGACGGGCAGTGATGGTTGACGATTCTCCCTAGACTCGCGCCATGACGCGTTCCCCCGCGATATCGCTCGCCCCGAACGTCTGGCGGATCCCCACCGTGGGGCGTTCGGCCGTCAACTCGTACGCCTTCGTCGACGACGACGGCAGTGTCACGCTCGTCGACTGCGGGCTGGCCAAAGCGCCGGCCCGGATCGTGCGCGGGTTGGCCGCGATGGGCAAGGTGCCGGCCGACGTCACCCGGATCGTGCTGACGCACGCGCACCCGGACCACGCGGGTGGCGCGGCCGAACTGGCCCGCCGCACCGGCGCCCCGGTGGCCGCGCACGCCGACGACATCCCGTACGCCGAGGCCGGCCACAACCCGCCCGCAGACCCGGCGGTGACCGGCGGCCGGTTCTTCACCCGGGTGGCCGGCGGCCGGTTTCCCGCCGTGCGGGTGGCGCAGCCGCTCGCCGACGGCGACGTGCTCGACGTCGGCGGCGGCCTGCGGGTGGTGCACACCCCCGGGCACTCGCCCGGTCACGTGTCGCTGCTGCACGAACCGACCCGACTGCTGATCACCGGGGACGCGCTGTTCAACGTGCTCGGCGTCCGCTGGTCACCGAAGTTGCTGTGCAGCGATTTCCGGATGACCCGGCAGACCTCCCACGTGCTCGGGGAGCTGGAGTACGACATCGCCGCGTTCACCCACGGCCCGGAGCTGACCGACCGCCCGCGGGAGCGGATCCGCGCCTTCCTGACCCGCCCGCGCTGACCCGCCCGCGCTGACCGCTCGCGGCCGCGATGCCCACCATCGCGCCGCGGCTCAGAGCCAGCCGGAGCGGCGGAACAGGCGGTACAGGGCGAGGGCCGCCGCCGCCATCAGGGCCAGGGCCCCGGCGTAGCCGTAGCGCCACGCCAGCTCGGGCATGTGGTCGAAGTTCATGCCGTAGACGCCGGCGATGCCGGTCTGGGTGGCCGCGATGGCCGCCCACGCGGCGATCTTGCGCATGTCGTTGTTCTGCTCGACGGCGAGCTGCGCCAACCGGGACTGCACGATCGAGGTGAGCAGGTCGTCGTACGCCGCCACCCGGTCCACCGCCCGGGCCAACCGGCCGTCCACGTCCACGAACCAGCGGTGCAGGGCACGCGGCGGCCCGTCGGCGCCCGGGTCGAGCAGCATCCGCATGGGCGTCTGCAGGGGCAGCACCGCCCGCTTGAACTCCACCACCTCCCGCTTGAGCTGGTAGATGTGCTGGATGTCGGCCGAACGGTCGCGGGCGAACACCGCCTCCTCGACCCGCTCCAGGTCCCGCTCCACGTGCCCGGCCACCTCCAGGTACGTGTCGACCATCCGGGCGCAGACCGCGTACGCCACCGCCCAGGGTCCGGCGGCCAGCAGCGCGGGGCGGCGCTCGATGTCGGCGCGGACGTCGCGCAGCGCACCGGCGGCGCCGTGCCGCACGGTGACGGCGAACCGGTCGCCGAGCAGCACCATCACGTCGCCGGTGTCGATCACCTCGGAGGTGTCGGTCAGCTCGGCGTGCTCCACGTACCCGGCGGTGCGCAGCACCAGCAGGGTGACCGGCCCGTGCCGCTGCACGGTGGGCCGGTGCCCGTCGGCGAGCGCCTGCTCGACGGTCAGCTCGTCGAGGCCGAAGGTGCGCCCCACGGCGGCGAGCACGGCCGGCCCCGGCTCGTGCAACCCCAGCCAGACGAAGGCGCCGCGGCCCCGGCGGGCACGGGCGTACGCGTCGGCGTAGTGCGGCCGGCCCGGCTCCCGTCGGCCGTTGACGTAGACGGCACAGTCGACCACGGCGTCCGGATTGGATCGGCGGGGCGTGGGAGAGTCGCCGTCGGGGCGGCCGAGCAGTCGCCGGGCCAGGGCGCGTACGCCTCGACCGGCCCGGTCCCGTACCGCTCGCTGATCCACGACGCGCCCCCTCCCGCGCACCGACGCGGCCACGGTGCTCGCAGGGCATGGTGCCACCGGATTCTGCCCAGCGGCGTCCGGCTCCCGACAGCGGGGGCCGTCGGCTCAGGCGGTGCGGGTGGCGAAGACGACGATGTTGTCCACGTAGTTGCCGGTCGCGTCGTCGAACCGGCCGCCGCAGGTGATCAGGCGCAGCCCGGCGGCGTCCGCCGGGCCGTAGACCAGGCCGCTGGGGAAGCGGTCCTTGGGGTACGCGTGGACGCCGTCCACTGTGAACGTGGTGACCCGCGCGTCGGCGCGGGTGACCTGGATCTCCTGGCCGGCGCGCAGTCGACCCAGGTCGAAGAAGACCGCCGGGCCGGCCGGGGAGTCGACGTGTCCCACCAGGACGGCGTTGCCGGTCTCTCCGGGGCTGACCCCGTATCGGTACCAGCCGGCGAGGGTCGGCTTGTCCAGCGGGGGGACTTCCAGCACCCCGGCGGCGTCCACGCCGACGGCGACGATCTCCGCGCGTACACCGATGGCCGGAATCTGGACCCGGACGGGCGCGGCGCGGGGCAGCGGGGCCAGGTCCGGCGCGGGCCGGGTGTGTGTCGGCGCGTCGACCGGCGGGCGTGGGGGACGCGCCGGCTCGGCGGTGAGGCCGACGGTGATCAGCCCCAGCCCGGACACGCCGAGCAGGGCGACCACCGCCGGCAGGGTCCGTCGCCTCCACACGTGCTGACCTCCGTAGGGATCGTCGGGGTGCCCGTGCCGGTGTCACCGGCACGGGCACCCGTCCTCAGGGATGGAGCGCGTCGCCGGTCAGGCGACGGTGGACACCGGACGACGCCGGCGGAACAGGAGCACCGCGCCCGCGGCGGCGGTGCCGAGCAGGGTGCCTCCGGCGGCGAGGGCGCCCGCGTCGCGACCGTCGCGGTTGTCGCCGCCCGAGCCGGCCTGGGCGCCACCGATCGGGGTGACGGTGAACGTGGCGCTGCCCGCCGAGCTGCCGTCGCCGCAGGTCGCGGCCACCGTGTACGTGCCGAGGGTGAACCCGGCGGTGAACAGTTCGGCGCTGAGGCCGCCGCCGGCGGCGGCCGTGGTGGATCGGACGTTCTCGTCGCGGTTGGGTCCGGTGACCCGGAAGATGACGTCACCCGACTTCGGGTTGCAGGTCGTCGCGGTGAGCACGACGGTTCCTCCGACCGGCGTGGTGGCCGGTGACACGACGGTGTCGGCCAGTGCGGCGCCCGGCAGCAGGAGCGTGCCGAGGCCCACGCCGAGCGCCGCAGAGCAGAGTGCTGTTGAGACCTTCATACGCGTCTTCCCTCACTTTTCGTCCGCTGACTGCGTGGGACGTCGTTCGGGTGGCCAACTCCGTGACTAGCACCGGTGTGCCCAACACTAGGTCGGTTGGGACCCCGATCAGGTGAAAATGAGAAACCTTCGTTGCCGTCACGTGTCCACCCGAAGGCGGGGGAGAGCAGCGCTTGGACCCGGACGGCCCGAGGGGTGCCGGTGCTCCGATCGATGTCCGCTCGGGTCGGGCTGTCGCGGCTGGGCCGATGGCGAGGTATGGCCCAACCACGGCGGGAATGCCCGCCGGCCCGCTCAGCCGGCCCGCTCGGCCGGTGCCGGTTCGGGCATCGGCTCGCCGGTCTCCAGGAGGGTCTTGAGGCTGGCCAGCAGCTCCGGCCAGCCGCCGCTGCCGTCGAGTTGACCGCTGATCGCCCGGTGCATCTCGCTGTCCGGGGAGAAATCGTGGTGGATGACGGTCAACCGGACGGCCGAGGGCCCGTGCGGCTCGATCTCGAAGGTCACCGTCGACCGGCGCTCGCCGAGCCGAGCGGCCAGCTCCTCGGTGGACCAGCCGAAGTGCTCGGCGTGCTCGGGTTGGAAGCCGTGCCAGCTGTAGGAGAGGCGACGGTATGGCTCGGCGACCAGCACCCGCTGGCCGAGATCGCGAGGCTCGCCCTCCGGCGCGTCCTGCCACAGCACCGGTGATCCGACCTGCCAGTCGGACACCAGCGCGACCCCACCCCAGTAGCGGCGGGTGAACGCGGGCTCCGTCAGCGCGGCCCACAGTCGCTGCGGGGTGGTGGTGACGTATGTCGTGTAGACGAACGTGGGGCTTGCCATGGGCTGTTCCTCCAATGCGGTGCTCAGGTCGGCGAGCGCTGCCGCCCGCTGCCGGTCGTAGCGGCTCAGCCACCGGTCGGCGATGGCGTTGATCGGGGCGGCGTTGAGGAAGTGCACCTTCTCCCGGCCGCGCCGGACGGTCGTCACCAGGCCGGCTGCCTCCAGCACCGACAGGTGCTTGCTGACCGCCTGCCGGGTCGTCGGCAACCCGTCGCAGAGTTCTCGCAGGGTCTGGCCGTTGCGTGCGTTGAGCCGGTCGAGCAGCCGCCGTCGGCTGGGATCGGCCAGTGCCCGGAACGCCTCGTCCATCCGCCGCCCCCCTGAAAAGCAACCATTCGGTTGCCGATAGCTTAGGCAACCGAATGGTTGCGTGTCAACCTCGCGCGGGGTCGAGTGGCCGGAGCGGCGTGTGCGGCCGCCGGGGCGGTGTGGCAGCGTGGTGCGGTGACCGATTCCGCCCCGCTCGACGTCGATCTCGCGCTGCTCGGCGGCGGGGGCGCCGCCTCGCTGCTGCTCGCCGCGCTGGACCGGCACGGTGTCCGCGACCTGCGGATCGCCGTCGTCGACCCGGTGCGACGGCGCGGCCAGGACCGCACCTGGGCGTTCTGGGGCGACCCGAGCGCCGACCTCGACCCGCTGCTGAGCGCGAGCTGGCGGCAGGTCGAGGTGGCGACGCCCGCGCGGCGCCGCGTCCTCGACCTGACCCCGCTGCGGTACGCCATGCTGCGCTCCGGCCCGGTCTACGACCGGGCTGCCGAGGCCGAGCGTCGGCTGGACGCCGTCCGGATCGTCGCCCCGGCCGAGACGGTGACCGACGACGGCACCCGGGTGGTCGTCCGCACCGGCGACGGGCGTGTCGTACGGGCCGGCTGGGTGCTCGACTCCCGCCCCCGCCCACCCGCGCGAGCGGGGCGGACGACCTGGTTGCAACACTTCCGCGGCTGGTGGCTGGAGTCCGACCGCCCGGCGTTCGACCCGCGGCGGGCGGTGCTCATGGACTTCCGCACCCCGCAGCCCGCCCGGGGCGTCTCCTTCGGCTACGTGCTGCCGGTCAGCGACCGGTACGCCCTGGTCGAGTACACCGAGTTCTCACCCGGCCTGCTCACCGACGCCGGGTACGACAGGGCGCTGGCCGGCTACCGCGACCTGCTCGGGCTCGACCCGGCGGGGCTGCGGGTCCGCGAGGTGGAGAACGGGGTGATCCCGATGACCGACGCGCCGTTCTCGGCCCGGCCCTCGCCGCGCGTCGTCCGCCTCGGCACGGCCGGGGGCGCGACCCGCCCCTCCACCGGCTTCACCTTCTCCGCCATGTACCGCCAGGCCGACCAGGTGGCCCGCGCGCTCGCCGCCAACCAGCCGCCAGTGCCGAAGGCCGCGTACCCGGCCCGGCACCGCTGGATGGACGCGGTGGCGCTGCGCGCGCTGGACCGGGGCGGCGTCGGCGGTCCCGAGTTCTTCGATCGGCTCTTCGACCGCAACCCGCCCGAGCGGGTCCTGCGCTTCCTCGACGGCGTCACCACCCCCGCCGAGGAGATCGCGATCATGAACTCCACTCGACTGCTGCCGATGATCGCCGCCACGGCCGGCGACGCGGCGCACCGCGTGCGCGACCGGCTGCGGCCCGCCCGGCCCGCGCCGGCCATCCCGGCGGCCGTGGTGGGCCGGCCGCTCCGGCCCGTCGCCGACTCGGAAACCTGACCCGGGCCGGTCAGCGCCGGGCGGTCACCCGGTCGCGGATCAGCACGCGCAGGTCCTCCATCGGGTCACCGTCACCGGCCCCGAGCAGCGTCTTCGTCGCCGCGATAGTCAACCCCAGCTCCGGGTACGCGTACGCGAGGCTGCCGCCGCTGCCGGCCGCGCCGAACGAACCGTCGTCGTCCACCGCGTACCCGAGGCCCCAGGTCGCCTCCTGCCCGAACACCCACTCCGGTCCGGGCGGCCCGTCCAGCGTCGTCGCCTCCCGCAGCCGGGCCGGCGAGATCAGCCGGACACCGTCCACCTCGCCGATCAGCGCCGCGAGCATCCGTGCCGCCGCCCGCGCGGTCACGGTGCCGGTGGCCGGCACATCGGCGGCCAGGACGTCGGCGCGGCTGCCGACCTGCGCACCCGGTCGGACGCCCGCCGGGGCGACCCGGTCGAAGTTCGGCAGGTTGGCACTCGCGTAGTCGAACAGCGCCGCCATGTTGCGGTCCTCGACACGGGCCAGCCGGCCCAGCTCGGCCGCCGGAACACCGAGGTACAGCTCGTCGGCCACACCGAGTGGCCCGGCCACGTCCTCAGCGAGCACCGCCGAGACGCGCCGGCCGGTCACCCGGCGGACCACCTCACCGACCAGCCAGCCGAAGGTCCACGCGTGGTACGCCTTCACCTCGCCGGGTGGGGCGATCGGCTCCGCGTCGGCCACGACGGCGCACATCCGGTCCCAGTCGGTGAAGTCCTCCGGCGTCACGTCGGCGGGCAGGACGGGCACGCCGGCGGTGTGGGTGAGCGCGTGCCGGAGGGTGATCCGCTCCTTGCCGTGCCGGGCGAACTCCGGCCACACGTCGGCGATCCGCAGGTCGTAGTCCAGCTCGCCGCGCTCGGCCAGCACGTGTACCACGGTCGAGGTGACGGCCTTACCGGTGGACGCGCTCCAGACCGGGGTGTCCGCCCCCAGTGCCCGGCCGGTGGCCCGGTCGGCGATCCCGGCCTGCACCGTCAGGATCGGCTCGCCGTCGAGGTACGCGGCGACCTGCACCCCGGATTCCCGGCCGCTGGCGATCAGCTCGTCGATCGTCTGCCGTACGTCGGCCCGCAGGCCGTCCCAGTTCCCGTCCACGGTCGTCGACTCTGACAGAGCAGGCAGCGATCGCGCGCATGATTATCGGCCACCGGCGCGACCTGCGCGGTGCCCTCAGTCGGTGAGCAGCCGCCCCCGCAGCCGAGTGGTCAACGACTCGTCCACGCCGAGACGGTCGGTGGCGTAGCCGACCACCGACCCGTACGCGGCGGTCAGGTCGGCCAGGAAGTGCCGGATGACGGCTTCGGGGGCGCGACCGTACCCGGGCCAGCGCAGCTCGCGGTCGGGGTTCAGGGCCCGCCAGTCGGCGATGAGGCGCTCGGTGGCCAGCTCGGTGCGCGTGAAGTCGGCGACGATCTGTTCCTCGTCGACGCCCAGCAGGGCCAGCAGCAGCGCGGCCAGCAGGCCGGTGCGGTCCTTGCCGGACGCGCAGTGGAAGGCCAGCGGCGCGTCGGCGGCGGCGATCACCTCCAACGCCTGGCGCAGCTCGGCGACCCCGTCCTCGGCGACCTCGGCGTACCGGTTGGCGAGGTAGCGCCACGGGTCGACGTTCTCCTCGATCGTCGCCTGATCGTAGGGGCGGTGCTCGATGCTGAGGTTGTGCCAGGCCAGCCCGTCGATCTGTGGTGCTCGACCCCGTGCGGCGATCTCCCACGGATACCGCAGGTCGATCACCGTACCGACGCCGAGGGCGTGGAACCGGTCCAGGTCGGCGCCCGCCAGCTTGCCCAGCGAGTCCGAGCGGTAGAGCAGGCGCCAGCGGACCGTACGCCCGTCGTCGGTGCGGTGACCACCGAGGTCGCGGAAGTTGTGCAGACGGTCGAACGCGACGTGCCGGTCCATCCGGCAGACCCTAGTGCCTCCGGCCCCGGCGTGGCGGCCCCCGACGGGCCAGCGCGAGGTCACCGCCCGGTAGGTTGCCTGCCATGGTGGACGCGGCGGCCGGCAGGGGCGTGCAGATCTGGACCGACGGGGCGTGCAGCGGCAACCCCGGACCGGGCGGCTGGGGCGCCCTGCTGCGCTACGGCGACCACGAGCGGGAGCTGTGCGGTGGCGAGGCGACCCCGACGACCAACAACCGGATGGAGCTGATGGCGGCCATCCAGGCCCTGGAGAGCCTGAACCGGCCCGTCACGGTCGAGCTGCACACCGACAGCACCTATGTGCGTAACGGCATCACGAGCTGGCTGGCGTCGTGGAAGCGAAACGGCTGGCGGACGGCCGCGAAGCAGCCGGTCAAGAACGCCGACCTGTGGCAGCGGCTGGAGGCGGCCTGCGAGCGGCACGAGGTCACCTGGCTGTGGGTGAAGGGGCACAACGGTCACCCGGAGAACGAGCGCGCCGACGGTCTGGCCAACAAGGGCATGACCGAGGCGCGGGCGGCGCTGGCGAGCCGCTAGGTCGTCCGCTCGGTTCGGCGGGTCGCGTCGGGGTGCCCCGGCATGCTCGACCCGCCGCCGCTGCTGCCGGAGGAGCCGCCGGTCATGCCCGAGCTGTTGTCCTCGGTGACGATGTCCGGTGGCACGTCGGTGTCGGCCGGCGGCGGGACCTCGGTGTCCGCCTCGACCTGCACCAACGGCACCTGGCCTGCCTCGTCCTCGCTGTGCTGCGGGTCGCCCGGCAGCTCACCGTCGCGCTTTCGGTAGCCCACGCCGTGCCCCCCGTCGATGCCGGTCCGCGTCGGCCGTGGCTACCCGGCGTCGTCACCCACGAAACCTCGCGCGGCGGCAGCAGCCGTCTGGGTGAGCGGGGCCGGCTCCGGCGCGGCGCTCGGCAGGCGCAGGGACCGCCGACGGGTGTGGGGCCGGCCGGAGCCGCCGTGCCCGCGTACCGCGCGGCTCGTCGCACCGCCGTCAGCGGCGGCGGCCCCGGCGGGTCGGGGCGGCGGCCCGCGCGGGGCGGCGTACCGGTGTGAGCGCCAGCGCCGTCCAGTGTGCCGGCCGGGTCAGCGTCGCCGGCAGCCCGGTGCGGACGTCCCCCCGGGCGGCGTCCACCTGAGCCTGGTGCAGGAACAGGGTGGCTCGTAGGTCCGCGCCGCGCAGGTCGGCCCCGCGCAGGTCGGCGCCCGTGACGTCGGCCAGACCCAGGTCGACGCCGCGCAGGTCGGCGCCGACCAGCAGCGCGCCGCGCAGGTTGGCCCGGCGCAGGTCCACCCGGCGCAGGTCCGCCCCGAGGAGCTGCGCCCCCCGCCGGTCGATCCCGCCGGGGGAGCGGGCCGCGTCACTGACCTGCGACAGGAGCGGGTTGACGCGGGCCCGGTGCGCGTCGACGTCCACGGTGCCCAGCCGCGCCGGGTCGCTCTCGGCGAGCGCGGTCAGCTCGGCGCGGGCGTGCTCCAGCTCGGCGCGCAGCGCGGCCGGTGGGCGCAGCGACACCGCCTCGCCGAGATACCAGAGCAGTTCGTGCAGCGGACGCAGCACCGTGAACGCCTCGGCCATCGCGGGCAGTGTCTCCGGGGCGTCCCGCCAGTCCCGGCCACCGAAGGTGACCTGGGCGACCTGCTGCCCGGCCCCGAAGCAGTCGAAGACCGTGCACCCGGCGAACCCCCGCTCCCGCAGCTCCGTGTGGATGCCGCAGCGGTGGTCCGGGCGCAGGTTCGGGCAGGCCCGTCCGGCCGGCTTGTCGATGGCGAAGTCGGCCGACGCGGCGAAGGCGGGAACGACGCAGCACAACCCGAAACAGCGCGCGCAGTCGGCGCGCAGCTGCGCCGACTGCGACGGCGGCGCGGGATGGGTCGACACGGGGAAACGGTCCTCCTGGCGATCGAGGCGACGACCCCCATTGTCCCGCGCCTCATCCCGACCCAGTGGGTCGGGGGTCACCGTCCGTGCGCGTCGCCGGCCGTCGCGGAGCGAGGAGCGGGGGTACGCGAACCGTCCGGCGGCGGCACCAGCCGGCGGATCTCCCGCTGCCCGTCGCCGCCGTACTTCTGGTCGAAGTGCCTGCGTACGGTGGCGGCCGGCGTGCGGTCCCCGTCGACCGGCTCGGCCAGGGCGAACACCTTCGGGGCGCCGCCCGGCGCGCGCGGTGGCAGCACGGCCCGCACGGTCAGCGGCCCGGTCACCTTGAACACACCGCAGTCGACGTAGTGCTGCCCCTCCACACTCACGTAGGGCACCTGCACCTCGACCACGTCGGAGTCGTCGTGGCGCAGCGTGACGGCGACCGACCAGTACCGCTCCAGGTTGACCGTCGCCTGCTCGTGCTCCCACAGCTCCTCGAAACGGGCGTGCACGAACCCGCCCCAGGGGCTGTCCATGTCGACCTCGAGCTGGGGCACGTTGAACGACAGCTTCCCGATCGGGAAGAACGAGATCAGCGCCCGGCTGTCCCACTGGTAGAGCTGGATCGACGGGGACGCGTCGTAGAGCCGAACCTGCAACCGGTGCCGCAGTCGGGCGTCGAGCGAGTCCTGGAACAGCGCCAGGTGCCGCAGGTTGGTGCGGATCTGGCGCGGTACGTCCACCCGCTGCCGCTCCAACTCCTCCGAGCGCTGCTGCGCGGCCGTGCAGTCCGGGTCCAGCAGGAGCAACTGCACCTGCGCGCCGTTGGCGAGCGCCGCCCGCACCCCCCGCAGCGCCTCCTCGCGTTGCGTGTCCTCCAGCAGGATCGTCCAGGTGTCGAGGATCCGTACCCGGCGTCCGGAGCGGTGCAGCCGGGTCACGAAGGCGTGCTGGTCGAAGCTCAGGTGCTCCTGCACCCGCGCCCTGCGGGCCTCCTCGAACAGCGGGTCGAAGATGACGTACGAGATGGCCGCGAGGACCACGCTGGAGCCGATGTTGAGCAGCAGGTCGCTGAGGAAACCGCTGCTGCGCCAGGCGGCCAGCAGCAGCACGAGGGCGATCCCGAGCAACGCCCCACCGACGCCGAAGGCACGTCGTTGTCGGCCGCCACGGTCGCCCCGACCAGCCCAGTCGGGCATCCGGTCCCCTTCCGTCCTGGCCCCGCCGATCATCGAGATGCGGAGGATACGTGCCGGCTTTGCCGCTCGCTGTCCCGTTCGCGACCGACGGGTTCGCCGGCCGGGCCGTCTCGACCGCTTCTCAGGTGACGGTAACGGGGCAGGGCGACTGCGGAGGGTAGGGGTGGATGGACGACGACGAACGCGAGAAGGCCCTGCTCGCCGCCCTGACTGAGCTGACGACCCTCAGACCCGTCGCCAGTCGTCGGTGGTCAACGCGGCGGCCTGCGGGCCCATCAGCAGCATGCCGCCGTCGACGGGCCAGGACGCCCCGGTGACGTAGCTGGCGGCGGGGGAGGCGAGCAGCGCGACCACGGCCGCCACCTCCCGGGCGTCGCCGGGTCGTCCCACCGGCACGCCGGGCCGCTCCTGGGTGAACGGGTCGACGTCCTCCTGACCGGTCATCGGCGTGGCGATCTCGCCCGGAGCGACGGCGTTGACGGTGATCCCGTCGGCGGCCAACTCCTGGGCCATCACCCGGGTCAGCAGCCCGAGGCCACCCTTCGCGGCGCAGTACGCGGCGGAACCCACCCGGGGCGCGTGCTCGTGCACGCTGGTGATGCTGATGATCCGTCCGCCGGCGCCGGCGGCCCGCATCCGTCGCGCGGCCCGCTGCGCGCACAGGAAGGGCGCGTCGAGGTCCACGGCGAGCACCTCGCGCCACTGGTCCCAGCCGGTGTCGACGAACGGCGTCGAGATGCCCGTGCCGGCGTTGTTGACCAGCACCCCGATGCCGCCGAGCCGGTCGGCCAGCTCGTCGATCACCGCGGCCGCGTCCGGCAGGCGGGTGAAGTCCACCTCGGCGACCTCGCACCGCCGCCCGGTGGCGCGGACCTCGGTCGCGGTCCGCTCGGCGCCGTCGGGATCGCCGTACCAGGTGATGCCGATGTCGAAGCCGGCCTCGGCCAGGGCGACCGCGCTGGCCTTGCCGATACCGGAGTCCGCGCCGGTGACCACGGCGATCCTCGGGTAGTTGTCGTATCGCTGGGGCATGGCTGCGCAGTACCCCGACCGGGTGGGGCGTACCGTCGCCGCACGCGGATCACCCGATTCACACTCCTGCGTCCGCGTCGAAACCATCCCCGGCTACCGCCACCTCACCCCCGGCGACGATGCCTGACCGGGTACGCCGACGGCCGCCGGCACGTGGAAACGGGGCGTGGCGGCGGTGAGCACGGCGGACGTCGCCGGTGCGCCCCACCCGTCGGTCAACTCGGCCACCAGCGTGGCGACCAGGCCGGTCACGTCAGCTTCGGCGTCGGTGTGCAGCGCCTCGGCGACGATCAGCACGGACGAGGTGCCGGCCCGCACGGCGGAATAGCCGCTCTGCCGGTTGACCCAGCGCCGTGCGTGGGCCCGTCCGGAGGCGTCGGCGTAGGTCACCTCGCCCGGCTCGGGATGCTCGGTGTCGCTGGCGAAGCTGAGGTACTCCTCGTCGCCGTGCGCCGGCCGGACCACCAGGTCGCCGTCGACCCGGTCCAGGTCGAGAACGGCGATGGGGATGGCGTAGGCCGCCGAGACGGCGTTGCAGAGATCGACCAGCGGGTGCACGCGGGGCAGTTCGCCGTCCAGACGTAGCCGGCGCAGCAGGGCTTCGGCCGCGCACCGGTACTTGGTGGGTCGTAATCCCATGGCCGCGTACGCCCGCCGCCACGCCTGGATCTCCCCGAAGGTGCTCTCGGCGCCGTCGGCCAACCGCTTCCGGGCGAGGGCGAGGTAGCCGGCCGTGCGCTGCGCCACGTCGGCCGTGGCGGTGATCCCGGTCGCGTGCACCACGCCGGCGACCAGGTCGGGATGTGCGGCGCGAAGCTGCGCCGAGTGCTCGAACTGCATCAGGCTCCCTATCGTTCGGTGAGGGCGAGCGTCACGCCGAGCGCGACGAACGTGCCGGCGACGGACCGGCGCAGCCAGTCGGTGACGCGGGGGCGGGTCAGCACCCGGTCCCGCAGGCGGGCGGCGAAGACGCCGTAGCCGCTGAACACCACGAAGGTGAGCAGCATGAACACCACGCCGCAGGCGAGCATCGCCCGGGCCGAGCCCGGGGCGGTGGTGTCCACGAACTGCGGGAGGAACGCGACGAAGAACAGCGTCGGCTTCGGGTTGAGCAGGTTGACCAGCACACCGGAGACGATCACCCGGGCCGCCGAGCGGGGTGGGCGTTCGCTCGTCGCCGCGAAGGCGCTGCGGTCGCGGATCGTCGACCAGCCCAGATAGAGCAGGTAGCCGACGCCCAGGTACCGGACGGCCTCGAACGCCGTGGCGTTCGCCTGCAACAGCGCCGCCAGCCCGGTCAACGCCGCCAGCAGATGCGGCACCACGCCCAGCGTGCAGGCGAACGCGGCCAGCACGCCGGCCCGGGCGCCCCGGGACAGTCCGGCGGAGACGGTGAAGAACACCCCGGTGCCGGGGGTGATCACCACGATCAGGGCGGTGATCAGAAAGGGGATGCTCACGGTCGTCCTCCGGCGGAGTCGGGCGGGGTGTCTACGGCCCACTCTGCTGCCAAGATGGTCCGGTGAGCAGGGCCAAAGCGAACGACTCCGAGAGGTCCATAACGGCCGGGTCGGATTTTCTGCACCTCACCGTCGCCGACGCGCCCCCCGGCGGGCGTGCCGACTGGCTCGCCGGCCGGCTACGCCAGGCGATCGCCGAGGGGCGGGTGCCGATCGGCGCTCGACTCCCCGCCACCCGGGTGCTCGCCGCCGACCTCGGCGTCTCCCGGGGCGTGGTCACCGAGGCGTACCAGCGGCTCACCGAGGAGGGGCATCTCACCGGCCGGGGCCGGGCCGGAACGGTGGTCGTCGGCGCCCCGGGGGCGCCGCCCGCGCCGCCGCCCGCCCCGGCCGCGCCGGCGGAACCGGCCGCGCTCTTCCCACCGACGCCCGGCAGCGACATCTTCGACGCGGTACGCGCGGCCCGCGCGACGATCGACCTGACTCCCGGCGTACCCGACCTGACCGCCTTTCCCCGCGCGGACTGGCTGCGGTCGGAACGGGCCGTGCTCCGCCGTGTCGCCGCGGCGGACCTCGGTTACGGCGACCCGTGCGGCGCGCCCGCGCTGCGCGGGGCCGTCGCCACCTGGCTGGCCCGCAACCGGGGCATCACCGTCGACCCGGTCGACGTGATCATCGTGGCCGGGGTGTCCCAGGCGGTCGGGCTCCTCGCCCAGGCGCTCCGCCCGGCCGGCATCGATCGCATCGCGGTCGAGGAGCCGGGCTCGCTCGGCGTACGGCAGCACCTGAACAACTGGCAGGTCGTCACCCCGCCGATCAGCGTGGACGACGCCGGGCTGCGCGTCGACGAACTGGTCGCCAGCGGCCTGCGCGCGGTGTTGCTCACGCCCGCGCACCAGTTCCCGACCGGCGTGGTGCTCGACGGTGACCGGCGCCGCCAACTCCTCGACTGGGCGCGGGCCGGCGGTCTGATCATCGAGGACGACTACGACGCCGAGCACCGCTACGACCGGCCCCCGGTGCCGGCGCTGCGGGGCCTGCTGCCCGAGCAGGTCTGCTACGCCGGAAGCGTGTCCAAACTGCTCGCCCCGGCGCTGCGGGTCGGCTGGCTGCTCGTGCCGAGGCGATTGCGGGCGGCGGTGGTGGCCGCCAAACGCAACGCCGATCTGGGCAACGCGGTGCTGCCGCAGCTGGTCCTGGCGGAGCTGATGACCTCCGGCGCGCTGGAGCGGCACCTGCGGCTGCTGCGCCGCCGGCACACCCGCCGCCGGGACGCGATGATCGCCGCCCTGGCCCGGCACCTGCCGACTGCCACGGTGCACGGCGCCGCGGCCGGGCTGCACCTGACGATCACCCTGGACGACGCCGCCGTGGCGGACACGGAGGTGGCGGCGGCGACGCTGGCGCGCGGGGTGAAGGTGCAGCCCCTGTCCTGGCACTGCCAGCGGCCACACCGGCCCGGCCTGGTGCTCGGCTACGCGGCCCGGACGGCGACGGAGATCGACGAGGGCGTCGCCGCCATCGCCGCCGCGCTGCGGCCGACCGGTCGGCCGGCTCGCTCAGCCCAGGAAGAGCTGGACGAGCACGAGCACGGCCAGCAGCGCCGGCCCGCGTGAGCCCTGGCGCAGCAGGTCGACCGGGACCATCCCGAACGGCGTGTTGACCGTCGCGCCGCCGTAGTTGATCGGCGGGCGGGTGCCGGCCCGCCAGGCGGCGGCCACCACCCCGACCGCCAGCGTCGGCGCGAGCCAGGTCGGTCCGGCGTCGAGGGTCGGCAGACTCGGCAGGGTCAGCAGCCACCACACGCCCGCGCCGACCGCCGGCACCACCACGTGGATTCCGCGCAGCGCCGCGTCGCTGCCACCGAGCGCCCGGCGCAGCCCGGGTGACCGACTGACCGCGCGCAGGCCACCGGTGAGCCGGTCGGTGGCGAAGTAGGCGAACACCACCTGAGTGGCCCCGGCGAGCCCCGGCAGGGCGAGCGCGGCGGCGTACTGGACGCCGATCAGCCCGGCCCAGATCAGCAGGGCGCTGGGGTGGCGGCGCAGTCGGCGTACGTCGGCCTGCAGCAGCGCCCACCACGCCGGGCCGGGCAGGAAGCGGCGGCTGCGGACCCGGCCGATGCGCCGCCACCGCCGGCTCTCCACCAGGCTGGTGAGCATGCTCGGGTCGAGCAGGATCGTGGCCGTCGCGGCGGCGTTGGCGAACTGCGCGCCGGTCGTCAGCGTGGCCCGGTCCACCCGGGGCAGCGCGCGCACGGCGAGAACCGTGCCGAGGACCGCGAGGGGCACCCCGACCGCGACCAGCGCGCCGGTCGGCAGCGCCGCCGGCCGGGGCAGTTCGTCGCCGAGGCGACCGGCGATCACCACCACTGTCGCGACGACGGCGGCCGTCACCATCGGCGCCGCCCCGACCACCGTCGGCCAGCGGCGGCCCGCCCGGCTGCTCTGGGCGACGACGCTCAGGGCGAGCGCGGCGGCGCCCCACCCGGCGCCGGCCGCCGCGGCCCAGCCCACCGCACCCAGCTGGGTGACGCCGCCCAGCACGGCCACGGCGACCGCGAGCAGCGCCGTGCCGGCCGCCGCGCCCGCCAGCAGGACGCCGAGGCGCGGCGCCAGCCAGGCCCGCCGGTCGACCGGGGCGCTGGTCACCCAGCTCTGGGTGGCCGGGGTCACCAGCAGCGGGCCGAGCGCGCGCAGACCCCGCCAGGCGAGCCCCGCGCCAGCCAGCAGCGCGGCGACCGCCAGCCACCAGCGCACCCCCTCGTCGGCGCGGCCGACGGTGGGGGAGACCAGCACGTCGCGGCTGGCGCTGACCGCGAACCAGCCGTACATGCCCACGAAGAGCACGATGACGTACGCGTCGCCCAGCACGTCGCCGAGGGAATGCTCGTGGTGGCGGCGGCGGGCCCGGCGCAGGTGCGTACGCACCTGCCGGGCGGTGGGCAGTCCGGCGGGTGTCTCGGCGATCGTGGCCGGCGGGGCGCTCACCGACCGATCTCGATCCGCTCGTCGACCACCGCGTCGATCAGCTCCGGGTCGTGCGAGGCCAGCAGCACGGCGGTGCCGGCGTCCCGTTCCCGGCGCAGCCGGTCGGCCAGCCACTGCCGGCCGCGTACGTCCAACCGCTGCTCCGGCTCGTCCAGGATCAGCACCCGTCGTGGGCGTACGAAGCACGACGCTAGCGCCAGTCGGCGGCGCTGCCCACTGGACAGGGTCACCGGCAGCTGGTCGCGGGCCGGTTCCAGGCCCAGCTCGGCGAGCACCTCCTCGACCGGCTCGGCGTCGCCCCCGTGGGCGTACGCGACCAGCTCCAGGTGCTCGACCACCGACAGGTCGGGGAAGAAGTCGATGTCGTCCAGGGCGGCCGCGACCAGCGCCCGCACCTGCGGATCGGTCTCGTCGGCCCGGCGGCCCTGCACCAGCACCTCACCGGCGTCCGGACGGTCGGCGCCGACCACGCACCGCAGCAGGGTGGTCTTGCCGCTGCCGTTGGGGCCCAGCAGCACCGCGATCCGACCCGCCGCCAGCGTGAAGCTCACGTCGTCGAGCACGACCAGGTTGCCGAAGTTGCGGCTGAGTCCCCGCACCGAGAGAGCGTCCACGGTCACACACTCTCCCAGACCCGTGCCACCGGCCAACGCGAGCGATGGACATCACGCCGGCCCGGCGGGCCACGCGGTTCAGAGGCCGGCCGGCGGCGCGTCGGCGTCCTGCTCCAGGCGGTCGTCCGCGGCGGCCAGGGCCCGGTCGTCGGCGACCTCCTCGGCCACCGTCGCCGCGTCCGCCCAGAGCCGCCGCGCCTCGGCCCCGTCGCCCAGCGCGGCGGCGGCGTCGCCCAGGTACAGCAGGGTGCGGCCCAGCCCCGCCGTGGGCCGGGCCTCCGCCCGCAGCCGCCGGCTCTCGGCCAGCAGCTCGTACGCCGCCCGCGCCTGCCCCGGCGTGCTGGTCAGCAGCGTCGCGCCGGCGTTGAGCAGCGCCGCGGCGCGGCTGGTCGGGTCGTTGACCGACTCGTACTCGCGCAGGGCGGCCCGCCACGCCTGCGCCGCGTCCAGGTGCTCGCCGAGGGTCGCGTGCACCAGCACCAGGTTGGTCAGCGCCGCGGCGTAGCCGCGCGCGTCACCCACCGACCGGAACGTGTTCGCCGCCCGCACCAGGTGGTGGTGCGCGCTGTCCAGCTCACCCCGGGCCAGTTGCGCCGCGCCCAGGCCCAGGTCGGTGAGGGCATGCCCGGCGCGGTCCGCCGACGAGCGGTGCCGGCGGGACAGCTCCAGGTGCTCCACCGCGTCGTCGAGCTGCCCGAGATCGAGCAGGGCCAGGCCGAGGTTCATCCGTGCCTGGGCGGTGCCCCGCCGGCCGCGCTCGGCCACCGCGAGGGTGAGCGCCGCCGCCGCGCCCTGCGGGTCGTGCCGGCGTCGGCGCAGCACACCCAGCTCGTTGTGCGCCCACCCGGCGATCTCCGGCCGGTCGTCGGCGGTCGGGGTGGCCAGGACCGTGCGGCAGACCTGCTCCCACTCGTCGAGCCGCTCGACGTGCGCGAGCCACCCGCACAGCGCCACGGCCAACCGGAACCACCACCGGCGGACCCGACGGGGCAGCGTCTCGGCCGCTCCGGCCGGCACCCGGACCACCGCCAGCAGCAGCTCCTGGTGCAGGTCGAACCAGCCGTACGGGTCGTCGTCGAGCGGCAGCGACCACTCCCGGTCCGGCGGGGAGCCGAGCACGGCCAGGTTGGCCGCGTGTCTCTCGGCCCGGCGGGCCAGGTGCCGGGTGAGCCGGGCCTGCGCGGCGACCCGGGAGCGGGCCGGCTCGGCGTCGCGCAGGTGCAGCCGGGCGTTCGCGGCGAGCAGCGGGCGGACCTCGTACCGGTCGCCGCTCGCGCCGACCACGAACGCGGCGGCGGCCAACTCATCGAGAAGCGCGCTCACCCGCTCGGGATGGCGGCGGGCCAGCGCGGCGATGGTCGGCCGGTCCACCGGGGCGGGGGTCAGCGACATCAGCCGGTACAGCCGACGCGCCTCGCGGGTCAGCGCCCGGTACGCGGTGTCCCGTTCGGTGACGAGCTGGGCCGCCGGCGAGACGGCGACGCGCTGGTGCGGCGGGGTGCGCACCGCACGCCGCAGCGCGTCCAGCACGTCGGAGTGCCGCCAGCCGTGCTGGGCGGTGCGGTAACCGAGCGCCCGCACGGTGCGGGGCTGCCGCCCGCACAGGTCGACGATCTCGCGTACCGCCGGGTCGGTGCGCGGGTCGGCGCGGCGGATCCGGGCGGCGGGCGCGGCCCCACCGGCCGCCGCGAACAGCTCGACCGCCTCGTCCGGACCGGGCTCGGCGATCCAGTGCTCCACCACGCCGCCCAGGCCGCTGAGCGCGGGGCCGCCGGCCAGCAGCAGCCGGCAGGTGCGGGCGGTCGGCGGCAGCAACGCGCGGACCTGCTCGGGACGGTCGACGTTGTCCAGCACCAGCAGGATCTTGCGACCGTCGAGCTTGCGGCGCAGCGCGGCGGCGGCGGCCGCGAGGGCGTCCGGGCGGCCCGACGTCGGTGGCGCGGTGCCCAGGACGCCCGCCAGCGCGGTGAGCACCTGCCGCGCGGAGCGGGGACGACCACCGCGGCGCAGGTCGAAATGGTACTGCCCGTCCGGGAAGTCCTCCCGGCACAGGTTCGCCGCCTGGACGGCGCAGGCGGACGTGCCCACCGCCCGCCGGCCCAGCACCGCCACCGCGTGTTCGCGAGCGAGCAGGTCGAGCACCGCCTGGACGTGCTCCTCGCGGCCGGCGAACCCGGCCGTGTACGGCAGGGTGGGCACGTCGGTCAGCGGTGTGGTGACGACGTCGGTGGGCTCCGGGCCGGTCTCCCGGACGGCACGTCGTCGGCGCAGCTCGAACACCACGAAACCGACGCCGCCGAGGACCGCCACCACGATGCTTGCCGGGCCGAGCACACTTGCCGCGAACTCGGACAGCAGGTTGCTGGCCAAGTTGCCGAAGACGCCGCTGAGCAGCGTGCCGATCGTCACGAGCACCGGCCAGCGTGGCGTCCGGCCGGGACCGGTGGGGCCGGTCACCGCACGCCCCCGGAGACCAGCCCGGCGACGAGCTGCCGTCGGGCGAGCACCATCAGCACCACCGGAAGCACCGAGGCGAGCACCGACCCGGCGGCCAGGACGCCACTGTTGGACACGAAACCGCGGCTCTGCCCGGCCAGGAACAGCCCGAGCGGCGTGGCCTCCGGCCCGCTGAACAGCAGGCCCACGGCCAGGTCGTTCCAGACCTGGACGAACTCCAGCACCGAGACGGCGATCACGGCCGGCAGGTTGTGCCGGGCCAGCCGGTGCAGGGTGCCCCACCAGCGCCGACCGCCCAGCCGGGCGCCCCGCACCTGCTCGGCCGGCAGGTCGGCGAACGCGTTGCGCAGCACCAGCACTGCGAACGGCACCCCCAGCGCCACGTGCACCAGGGCCAGCCCGCGGGCGGTGCCGGAGGAGAGCACCACGCCGAGCACCTCGTTGACCGGCCCGGCGATCACCTGCACCGGGACGACTGTGGCGGCCATCAGCAGCAGCCCGGTCGCCTGCGCGGCCGGCCCGGTCAGCCACGCCAGCGGGTACGCGGCCAGCAGCGCGACGACCAGCACCGAGGCGGTGACGACGGTCGCCAACAGCAGCGTGAAGCCCAGCGCCCGCCACAGCTCGCCGCCACCGAGCAGCGCCGCGTAGGAGCCCGTCCCGGGCGGAGCCGACCACCAGCCCCGTGCGGCGGCGTTCACCTGCCCGTGCGCGGAGGTCGCCACGAGCACCACGAGCGGGATCAGCCAGGCCACCGCGCCGCCCGCGGCGAGCAGCCGGAACAGTCGTCGCGGCGGCGTCGTCGTCGGGGCGGGCCCGGGTGTCGCCTCGACGCGGGGTGGCGGCCACGCCTGGCGGACGAAGAACGCCGCCACCAGCATCCCGGCGGCCACCGCCGCCAGCCAGACGACGCCGAGCGCGGCGCCCTGCCCGGTGGTGGTGCCGCCCGAGGTCTGCCAGACCCGCAACGCGAGCACCGCCGCGTCGTCGCGGACCGACCCGGGCGTCATGACGAGGATCAGGTCGAAGGTCCGGCTGGTGCCGAGCGCCACCAGCGCGAAGACCACCGCGACGGTGCGCAGCAGCAGCGGTCGCCACTGCGCGTCCCACAGGACGTGTCGTCGGCCGCCGCCATAGGCGCGGACCGCGTCGGCGAGGCTCGGCGGCAGCCGGTCCAGTGCGGCCCGGAAGACCAGCACGGCCAGACCCACCCACGCCCAGACGAACGCCGACATCAGCGCCACCGTGACCAGGCCCGGCCCGAGCAGTTGCGGCGCGTTGTCGTCCGACCGGCCGGTCAGCCGTGCCGCGAGCAGGGTGGCCAGGCCCCGGGTCGGGTCGGGGTCGTACATGAGGCGGAAGGTCACCCCGGTGACGACCAGCGGCAACGCCACCGGCACCAGCAGGATCAGGCGGACCAGCCCGCCCTCCTGGGAACGGCGGGACGCCACGGCGAACAGGTAGCCCAGCGCCGTCACCACCGCCGGCACCAGCACCGCCCACAGCACCGTCCGGCCGACCACCGCGCCCGTGCCGGGCGCGGCGAGCGCCGCGCGGAAGTGCTCCGCGCCGACCCAGCGACCGTCGGTGGTGACGCTGGCGTGCAGCGTGCGCAGCACCGGCCACAGCACCAGCGCGCCGAGCAGCAACGCGGCCGGCAGCAGCAGCGCGGAGGTCGCCCCGGCCGCCGGGTAGGCCCGGCCGCGCCGGGGCGGGCCCACGTCGTCCAGCACCGCCAGCTCGCCGAGCACCTTGACCTGGCTCATCGGCCACCGCCCGCGTCGCGAGCCGCCGCCGCGAGCTGCCCGGTGGCCCGGCGAACCGCCTCACCGGCGGAGACACCGTCGGTGACGTCGGCGAAGAAGTCCTGCATGATCCGCCAGATGCCCACTCCGTCGGAGCCGGTGAACGCCCCGGGCAGTTGGTCGGAGAGGTCGAAGTGCAGGGTGTCGGGGCCGCGCATCTCGCGGGCCAGCTGGCGACGGACCGGGTCGGCGTAGTCGGTGAGCGCGATTGTGGTGTTCGGCGACAGGTAGCCGCCGGCGCGCAGCCAGGGCTGGAACGAGTCGGCCCGGGTCAGCCACTCGACCAGCTCCACCCCGCCCCGGGCGTCGGCGAACACCACCGCCACGTCCCCGCCCACGATCAGCGCGCCGCCGCCCGTACCGGCGCTCGGGAACCGGAAGGTGACCGGCTCCTCGGCGCCACGGAAGCGGCCGACCACCTCGGCGGTGAAGTCGGCCTCGAAGACCATCACCGCCCGTCGGGAGCGCACCACCTGGATCACCGACTCCTCGTACTGGGTGAGCAGGGCGCGCCGGCCGCCGCCGGGGAAGGCGCCGTCGATGCTCCACAGCTCGGCGAGCCGGTCCAGGGTGTCGCGCACCGGCCGGCCCTGCCAGTCGCCGTCGGACGCGGCGAGGGCGTCGTAGGCGGTCGGCGCGAGGTCGGCCAGCACGTTCTCGAACCAGTCGGTGAGCACCCAGCCGTCCGCCGCGCCGATCGCCAGCGGCGCCGGGCCGGCGCCACGCCGGGCGAGCGCGCCGAGACGGCGGGTCAGCGAGACCAGCTCGTCCCAGCTGGTCGGCTGCTCGGGCAGCATTGAGGGCAGGTGCCAGACCAGCGACTTGTGCGCGGCCTTCACCCAGACGCCGTAGCGCTGCCCGCCGGCCATCAGCAGGTCGCTGAGCCCGATGGGCACCGCGTACTCGGTCGAGGGGCGCACCGGGCGCAGCCAACCCCGCGCGGCGTACTCCGTCACCAGCCCGGGGCGCGACAGGATCGCCACGTCCGGCGAGGTGCCCGCGAGGTGTCGGGCGCGCAGGAACGCGTCGATGTCGTTGCCGGCGCTGACCACCCGCACCGAGTGGGGATAGGTGGCCACGACCTCCCGGAAGCGGTCCAGCTCGCTGCCGCTCCACACCACCGCCACCTGCACCGAGCGGCTGCCGCCGGCACACCCGGTCGAGGTCGCCGCCGCGCCGGCCGCGGCGGCGCGCAGCAGCGTACGCCGGGTGACCCGGCCGGCCGGGTCACCGCAGCGCCTCGTCGGGCTCGGTGACCAGCTCGTGGCGGCGGGGGATCTCGGCGAGCGTGGCCGGGTCGGCGGTGCAGACGAGCACTGCCACCCCCGGCGCGTCCGGAGGCGCCAGTCGGGGCAGCAGGTCGGCGAGGCGACTGCCGCCGGACGGGTCGACGGGCAGGTCGACCACGAGCACCTCGGGCAGGCAGACCGCCGCCCGGGCCAGCGCCACCCGGAACCGCTGGGCGTCGGAGAGCAGGTGGGGCAGCAGATCCAGCGTCGGCGCCAGCTCCAGCCGGTCCACCACGGTGGCCGTCCAGTCGTCGGCCACCTCGTGCACCCGCTCGCGTTTGCGTTGGCCGTACTCGATGTTGCGGCGCACGGTGAGCTGCGGCAGCAGCGCGGCGCCGGCCGGCACGTAGCCGATCTGCCGGCGCGGCGGCGCGAGGGCCGTGACGTCCCGGTCGCCGACCATGATCCGCCCGGTGACCGGAGCGGCGAGCCCGGCCAGCACCCGGGCCACGGCAGTGCCGACGCGAGGCGGCGCGACCAGGGCGACCGTCGCGCCGGACGGGACGTCGAGCGTCACCGGCCCGGTGCCGGGGACGGCGACCAGTGCGCGTAGTCGTAGCGTGGCCCTCACCTCCGGTGACCGCTGGTGCCCGTCCCAGGGTGGCACATCCTGCCGACAGTCGATGTCCCGCCGATCTTCCACTGTGGAAGCGGCGGTGGCTACCGGGTCGGCTGGCCGGAGGGGGCGTAGAGGGCGGCCAGCCCGGCGGCGGTGTCGGCCAGGCGGTCGCGGAGGGCGAGCGGGGTGAGCACCTCCACGTCGGCGCCGAGGCGCAGCAGGTCACCGTGGGCGTGGGTGAGCGACTCGATCGGCAGGACGGCGGTCACCCAGCCGCGCGCGTCGGGTGGCCCGGCGCTGGCGTCCACGGCGGACACCACCGGATCGTTGCCGATCTCGCGCAGCCGTTCCCGGCCGGCGGGGGACAGCCGTACGGTCGCCTCGTCGCGGTGCAGCCGGGCCCGGAACCGCACCACGTGCTCCCGCCACCAGGCCGGCAGGTCGAAGTCGGCCGGTCGGTCGAACTCCTCGGCCAGCGGGGTCAGCGCGAGGATCTGGTTGACCCGGTAGGTCGCCGGCTCGGCGCGGCCCGGTCGCGTGGCCACCACGTACCACCGGCCGCCCTTGAGCACCAGGCCGTACGGCTCCAGCACCCGGGTGACCTCGCCGCGCCAGCCGCGGTAGCGGACCTCGACGCGCTGCTGCCGCCAGACGGCCTCGGCCGTGCGGGCCAGCTCGGGGGAGGCGTCGCCGTCGGCGTACCAACCGGGTGTGTCCAGGTGGAAGCGTTGCCGCAGCTGGGTGGCCCGGTCGCGCAGGGGTGCCGGCAGGGCGGCGTGCAGCTTGAGTTGCAGGGCGGCCACCACGTCGCCGTAGCCGAGCTCGTCGGCGGGGCCGGGCAGCCCGGCCAGGAACAGCCGGTCGGCCTCCTCGCCGGTCAGGCCGGTCAGCCGGGTCCGCCAGCCGTCGACCAGCTGGTAGCCGCCGGCGTGCCCGGCCTCGCCGTAGAGCGGGATGCCGGCGGCGTGCAGCGACTCCACATCCCGGTAGATGGTGCGCGGGGAGACCGACAGCCGCTCGGCGAGCTGCGCGGCGGTCAGCCGACCGTGCGACTGGAGCAGCAGCAGGACGGAGAGAAGTCGACTGGCCCGCACTTCACTGACACTAGCTGTCAGGGGAGCCGTCCTACCGTCCCGGCATGGCTTTTCGCGACAAGGATCTACGAACGCTGGCGCCGGTCCTGGTGGACGGTCGGCAGCTCAAGCGCTACCACATCGACCAGCCGGAGCGGCCGATCGAGCCGGAGGTGCAGAAGGCGGCGTACGACCTGCTGCCCGCGCTGCTGGCCGACGTCCCGTCCGACGGCACACCGGCTGCCGGCTGGGTGGTGCTGCACCGGGGCGCGGACACCGGCACCTACCTGCTGGCGTACACCTGGGTGTGGGACAACGTGGTGGAGGCCCGCATCGCCGTGGCCGGCCAGCCCGCGCTGGACTGCCCGGACGACGACCCGACCCACTTCGTCGACCTGCGCCGGCCCGGGGTGGGCTGCGTGTGGGAGCTGGCGGTGCTGGAGCACGAGCGGGCCGCCTGGGTCCGGCACATGCTGGTGCCGGAGGCTCCCGACCTGACCGGCTATCTGGATGACACGCGAGCGGAAGGGCCGGTGGGCCGCTGATGGGCGACTTCGACTTCTACGTGGGCACCTGGAACGTGGTCAACCGAAGGCTGCGCGAGCGGCTGACCGGCTGCGACGAGTGGGACGAGTTTCCCGGGGTGTCGGTCGCCCACAGCTTCTTCGGCGGCGGCGGCAACTTCGACGAGATCACCTTTCCGACCAAGGGTTTCTCCGGCGCCACGATCAGGATCTTCGACCCGGCGAGCGAGCAGTGGTCGATCTACTGGATGAACAGCGGTCGCGGGGAGCTGGAGCAGCCGCCGATGGTGGGGCGTTTCGTCGACGGGGTGGGCCGCTTCTACGCCGACGACCAGGACGAGGGTCGGCCGGTCCGGTGCCGGTTCATCTGGTCGGGGATCACCGCGACCACGGCCCGCTGGGAGCAGGCGTTCTCGGTCGACGGCGAACGCACCTGGGAGACGAACTGGATCATGGAATCCACGCGAGCGTCCACCGACTAGCCTGCGGGCCATGCGCAGATGGCGGCGGGTGGATCCGTGGGGCGCCCGGCAGGTGGTCACCGGATTCATGGTGCTGGTCGGGTCGACGATGACGGTGTTCGTGGCGGTCACCGTCGGACGCGGGTTGGCCGAGGGCAGGGTCGACGCAAACGCTGCCCTCGGCGTGGCCGTCGCGCTGCCGTTCATGGGACTGTGGCTGACCTTCGCTCTCCGCCTGTACCTGGCCGGGATCTACGTCAACGACCGGGGCGTACGTCTACGGCACATCTTCCGCACGCGGACGTTTTCGTGGTCGGAGGTGACCGGGTTCGAGGCCCGTCCCGCGCTGATCCTCGGCGAGCCGACCGTGCGGGACGCCTGCTGGGTGCGCACGACCGGCGGGGCGTTCGAGTCGGCGGTGCAGCGGCATTCCAGTAGGGCGGGCTGGCGCAAGAACATCGGCCCGGTGCTCTCCGCCGACGACTTCGCGCGGATGCTCGCCCGGCTCGACGCCGAGCGGGCCGCCCACCGCCACGGTCAGCTCGGCGGCGGGGCGGTGGTCTCGCGCTAGGTGCCAGGCGTCCGGGGCGGTGTTAGTGTCCGTCCACCGCCCCGGACGGGAGGAACGCGATGCCCTCCGACCACGTCGACGTGCTCATCATCGGCGCCGGCCTGTCCGGCATCGGCGCCGCCTGCCATCTGCGCCGCGACTGCCCCGACAAGACGTACGCGGTGCTGGAGGCACGCGACGCGGTCGGTGGCACCTGGGACCTGTTCCGCTACCCCGGCATCCGGTCCGACTCGGACATGTTCACCCTCGGCTACTCGTTCCGGCCGTGGACCGACGCCACGGCCATCGCCGACGGCGCGGCCATCCGGGAGTACGTGCGGGAGACCGCCCGGGAGTACGACGTGCAGCGCCACATCCGCTTCTCCCACCGGGTGACGCGCGCCGAGTGGGACAGCGGCACCGCCCGCTGGACGGTGCACGCCCAGCGCACCGACACCGCCGAGACCGTGATCCTGACCTGCTCGTTCCTGTTCGCCTGCACCGGCTACTACCGCTACGACGAGGGCTACACGCCCACCCTGCCCGGCGTGGACGCGTACGCCGGGCGGCTGGTGCACCCGCAGCACTGGCCCGACGACCTCGACCACACCGGCCAGCGGGTGGTGGTGATCGGCAGCGGCGCGACCGCCGTGACCCTGGTGCCGGCCCTGGCGCAGCAGGCCGCGCACGTGACGATGCTGCAACGCTCACCCACGTACGTCATCGCCCTGCCCTCGCGCGACCGGCTGGCCGGCGCGTTGCGGCGCTGGCTGCCGGCGAACGCCGCGTATTCCGTGGTGCGGTGGAAGAACGTGCTGCTGTCCACGGTCAACTTCCAGCTCAGCCGACGCGCGCCCGGCCTGGTCAAGCGGCTGCTCCGGCGCGGCGCGAAGCGGCAGCTGCCGGTCGGGTACGACGTCGACAGGCACTTCTCGCCCCGCTACGACCCGTGGGACCAGCGGCTCTGCGTGGTGCCCGACGGCGACCTGTTCACCGCCGTGCAGCAGGGGCGGGCGTCCGTGGTGACCGACACGATCGACACGTTCACCGCGCACGGCGTCCGACTGGCCTCCGGCGATGAGCTGACCGCCGACATCGTGGTGACCGCGACCGGGCTCAACCTGCTCGCCCTCGGTGGCCTGACGCTGCGCGTGGACGGCGTCGACGTCGACCTGCCGAAGACCGTCGCCTACAAGGGCATGATGCTCTCCGGCGTGCCGAACTTCGCGCTGACCATCGGCTACACCAACGCGTCGTGGACCCTCAAGGCCGACCTGGTCGCCGGCTACGTCTGCCGGCTGCTGCGCCACCTGGACCGCACCGGCCAGCAGGTCGTCACCCCGCTTCCACCGCCCGACGCGCAGCGGGTGCCGCTCATCGACCTGCGCTCGGGCTACGTGCTGCGCAGCGTCGACGCGCTGCCCAAGCAGGGCGCGCGGGCACCCTGGCGGCTGTACCAGAACTACGCCCGCGACGTGCTGCTGATGCGGCACGGCCGGCTCAGCGACGAGGGTGTGCGCTTCTCCCGCGGCACCCGTCAGGGAAGGAGCACCGATCGTGCGGAGGTTTGAGTTCGCCGGCGCGACGGCCGTCGTGACCGGCGCGGCCAGTGGCATCGGCGCCGCGTTGGCGCACGGCCTGGCCGCTCGGGGCAGTGACCTGGTGCTGCTGGACCGCGACGCCGTGCGGCTGGACGCCGTCGTCGCCGCCATCCACGCCGCGCACCCGGACCGGCAGGTGCACACGTTCCGGGTGGACCTCGCCGACGCGGTGGCCACCGCCCGGGTCGCGGTCGAGATCGGCCAGCGGCACCCGCGCGTCCGGCTGCTGGTGAACAACGCCGGCGTCGGCCTCGGCGGCCGGTTCGACCAGGTGACGTTCGACGAGTTCAGCTGGGTGATCGACGTCAACTTCCGGGCCGTGGCGCAGCTGACCCACGCGCTGTTGCCCGCCCTCAAGGCCGAGCCGGGCGCGCACCTGGTCAACATCTCCAGCCTGTTCGGGTTGATCGCGCCGGCCGGGCAGACCGCGTACGCGGCGAGCAAGTTCGCCGTCCGCGGCCTCACCGAGGCGCTGCGCCACGAACTCGTCGACGACGGCATCGGTGTGACGTCGGTGCATCCCGGCGGGATCCGCACCCGGATCACCGAGAACGCCCGGGTCGGCAGCGGCGTGTCGATCGAGGAGTACACCGCCGGCCGGGCCCAGTTCGAGAAGCTGCTCACCATCGCCCCGGAGCGGGCCGCCGAGGTGATCCTGCGAGGCGTCGAGCGGCGCCGGGGCCGGGTGCTGATCGGCTGGTCGGCGAAGCTGCCCGACCTGCTGGCCCGGATCATGCCGGCCTCGTACAACCGGCTGCTGGTCGTCGGCCTCAACCGGGGCGTCGCCCGCCCCGTGCCGGCCCCGCCGCCGGTCGCGGACCTCACCTGATCACGGAGGGCTGCTGCCCCGCTTCTCCTCCTGCGCCAGCACCGCGTCACGGTGCTCCGGCTCGTCGCGGCGGGCCAGTTCCGCGGCGAGCCGCGGGTCGGCCACCAGCCGGTCCCGGTTGCGGTGCAGGAAGCTCTCGAAACCCCCGGTGTACGGGCAGGCCAGCTCGCCGAGCGCCCGCTCCGGGGTGTAACGGCAGCCGGCGCAGTAGTCGCTGATCTCGTCGATGTCGGTGCCGTCCACCGCGTACGGGCGGGTGTCCACCCTGGCCAGGTCGGCGTACTGGCTCATGCCGATGACCGTCGCGTTCATCACCCAGTCGGTGCCGTCGACGAAGCAGTGCCGGAACCAGTCCGCCACCTCGGTGGGACGCCAGCCGCGCTGCAACGCGTAGTTGCCGAGCACCAGCAGCCGGGGGCTGTGGTGCGTCCACGCCCGGTCCCGGACGGCGGCGAGCACGTCGGCCAGACAGCGCGCCTCCACCGCGTCGGCGTCCAGCTCGGCGAACCACTGCGGCATCGGCTCGGTCGCGGCCAGCCAGTTCGCGCCCCGAAACCGTGGCTCGTAGTACCAGTACAACTGCCAGAGGAACTCCCGCCAACCGAGCAGCCCGCGGATGAACGGCTCCACAGCCGTGCGCGGCGCGGCACCGGACCGCCACGCCTGCTCGGCGGCCCGGACGGCCGGCTCGGGGTGCAGCAACCCCAGGTTGAACGACGACGAGAGCGCCGAGTGCGCGAACAGCGGGTCGTCGGCGCTCATCACGTCGGCGTAGCGGCCGAACCCGGGCAGCCGGTACGTCAGGAAGTGCGCCAGCCGGGCCTGCGCCTCGGCATGCGTGGCGGGGTGCTGCCGGGGGCCGTCGCGGCCGACGAACCGCACCCCGTCGGCCGCCCACCGGTCCAGATCGTGGCGGACCTGCGCGTCGATGTCGTCCTCGACGATCGGCGGTGGAGGCGGCGGCGTGGCCGGCACGGTCGGGGCCTCCCCCCGGGGCCGACGCGGCGCCGGGGCGCCACCGGACCCGCCGGTTCCCCGGGCCGGGCCGCTCAGCACGTCGTGCCAGCGACGGGCCTGCCGGTAGAAGTCGGCCATCCGCAGCGGGCCCCGGCGGGTGCGGTCCGCCCACGCTGCGAAGTCGGCCTGGCTGGTGATGAAGCCGCGCGGCGGCAGCACGGTCAACCCGGGCACCGAGCGGGCGAACTCCAGCGCGGCCCGCGAGTGCGGATGGCACACCTCCACCGGCTCGGTGACCTGGGCCAGGGCCTCGCGGAACGTGCCGGTACGCAGCAGCAGCGCCCGGTCGCCCAACTCGGCGGCCCGGTGGCGCACGGCGGAGAGGATCAGGTGCGCCTTCTGCCGGTGCATCGGCCGACGACGTAACAGCTCCCGGACCTCCACCAGCAGGACCGGTTGATCGGGGTCGTCGAGGAAATGTGGCCCGAGTTGGTCGGCCAGCAACCATCGGCGGCGAAGCATGCCGCAATTCTGCCCACTTCCGGGCCGTCCCGCGCGCCGGCAGGCCGGGTGGTCGATGCCTGATCCAGATCGGGATCAGGCCGTGCGCGTCGCGGCCGGCCCGGCGTCGCGTCCGCGCAGCAGCGCCGTCAGCGTCACGAGGGCGACCAGCAACACCGCCAGCACCTGCACCGGGGCCGGACCCAGGGGCGCGAGCAGCGCCAACAGGGCGACGACCGGATAGGCGACGACCACAGCGCCGTGCTGCTGGCGGCGAACGAGCAGCACCCAGACGGTCAGCAGGAAGACGGCTATCGGCACCGCCACCGCGTACGCGGCGGTCGTGCCGGAGATGTGCGCGAGGTGCCGCTCGTGGTCCACCGCCACGGGCAGGCCGGCCCCGACCGCGGCGATCGCCCCGAAGATCAGATAGTGGCCGTAACCCCAGATGAGCGAGTACGGCAACCGGGCCGGCGCCTCGACCGGACGGTCGAAGTAGAGCCACCAGAGCGCGAACACGATGAGCGCGCCGGCCGCCGCGAGCGCCCAGAGACCGTGGTCGCCCGCGTCGAGCCCGGTCTGGATCGCCACCGAGATCGCCAGCACCGCCTCGCCGAGCACGATAAGCGTGAACAGTCCGTACCGCTCGCCGATGTGTCCGGGGTGCCACGGCGTCATCCCGGGACGCTCGGCCACCGCCGGCACCAGCAGATCAGCGAGCGCCAGCAGCACGAACGCCGCGATGCCCCAGCCGTCGGGCAGCGCCAGCCGCAGCAGCCAGCCGAGCTGCACCACTGTCACGCCGATCGCGTAGCGGCGTGCCGCCGCGCGGTGTGCCGGATCGCCGGCGGCCGCCCGGATCCACTGCGTGACGGCGGCCAGCCGCATCACCACGTACCCGTAGGTGATGACGGTGAAGTTGCCGTCGGCGAACGCCCGCGGCACCCCGGCCGCCAGGATCAACGCCCCGGTGATCTGCACCAGCGTGGTGATCCGGTAGACGTCGTCGTCGGTGTCGTACGCCGAGGCGAACCAGGTGAAGTTCATCCACGACCACCAGATCGCGAAGAACACCATCAGGTAGCTGGTCAGCGCGTGGGCGAGGTGGTCCTCGGCTACGTCGTGGTGCAGGCTGGTCGCCGCCTGCGCCACGGCCACCACGAAACACAGGTCGAAGAAGAGCTCCAGCGGGGTGGCGGCACGGTGCGGCTCGTCGCGGCGGCGGGGCCTCATCGGCCGGTAGAAGGGCCGCACCGAACGACTGTGGGTCACCGCAGCTCCTCAGACCGACCGCCGGGTCGCCCACACGATAACGGTCGCGGCGACACGATCCGCCCAGGTCAGCCCCGCCGACGGCCGTGGGTCAACCCCTCCAGCACCAGGGTCAGGCCGGCACCGACCAACCAGATGTCCTTGGCCAGCCCCGCGCCCTGCTGTGTCGGCCGTACGCTGCCCGGCTCGCGCATCCCGGGCGTCTTCAGGTACAGCTGCACGAGGCCCGCGCCGAACGCGGTCAGGCCGAGCCCCACCAGGGGCGCCGGGACGAACGGCGTGAGCAGCGCGGCTCCCAGGGCGATCTCGGAGTACGACAGCAGCTTGGCGAACCGCGGCGGCTCCATCTGACCGAGCTGCGGCATGGCCGCCACCGCCATCCCGTGCATGGCCTGCGCGGCCTCGCCCTCCAGGTTCCGCTTGCCCAGACCCGAGTTGAGAATGTACGCGCCGATGCTGGCCCGCAGCGGCAGGTGCGCGATTTTCATTGTCGCTCCCGGTGGTCGTGGTCCGAATTGTGGCCCGCGTACCCCGCGTGACCCCTGATAACCCGCCCGCCCGTCCGACTGGGCCGACCGTGGTGATCGCGGTAGGTTCGGCAGGGGCCCACCGGCGAGCCCGGTTCATCCGCCTGCCCGGCGTCCGGCCCCGCCGCAGACCACCAGCAGGAGGCGAAGTGAGCCAGGAAGTCCGGGGAGTCATCTCCCGCAGCAAGGGCGCACCGGTCGAGGTCACCACCATCGTGGTGCCCGACCCCGGCCCCGGTGAGGCGATCGTCCGGATCCAGTCCTGCGGGGTCTGCCACACCGACCTGCACTACCGCGAGGGTGGCATCAACGACGACTACCCGTTCCTGCTCGGGCACGAGGCGGCGGGCGTCGTCGAGCAGGTGGGGGAGGGCGTCACCGACGTCGCCCCGGGCGATTTCGTGGTGCTCAACTGGCGGGCCGTCTGTGGCGTCTGCCGGGCCTGCCGCCGGGGTCGGCCCTGGTACTGCTTCAACACCCACAACGCCGCGCAGCGGATGACGCTCACCGACGGCACCGAACTCACCCCGGCGCTGGGCATCGGCGCGTTCGCCGAGAAGACGCTGGTGCACGCCGGTCAGTGCACGAAGGTGAACCCGGCCGCGCGGCCGGCAGCGGTGGGCCTGCTCGGCTGCGGCGTGATGGCCGGGCTCGGCGCGGCGATGAACACCGGCAACGTGACCCGCGGCGACTCGGTAGCGGTGATCGGCTGCGGCGGCGTCGGGGACGCGGCCGTCGCCGGCGCGGCCCTCGCCGGCGCCACCACGATCATCGCGGTGGACACCGACAGCCGCAAGCTCGACTGGGCCCGACAGTTCGGCGCGACGCACACCGTCAACGCCTCCGAGACCGACCCGGTCGAGGCCATCCGTGCCGCCACCGGCGGTTTCGGGGCCGACGTGGTGATCGACGCGGTGGGGCGACCGGAGACCTGGAAGCACGCCTTCTACGCCCGGGACCTGGCCGGCACGGTCGTGCTGGTCGGCGTTCCGACCCCGCAGATGCGGATCGAGCTGCCGCTGCTGGACGTCTTCGGGCGCGGCGGCGCCCTCAAGTCCAGCTGGTACGGCGACTGCCTGCCCAGCCGGGACTTCCCGATGCTCACCGAGCTGTACCTGCAGGGCCGTCTCGACCTGGACGCGTTCGTCACCGAGGAGATCGCTCTGGACCAGGTCGAGAACGCGTTCGACCGGATGCACCACGGCGACGTGCTCCGCTCGGTTGTGGTTTTCTGATGGCCGTCCGGGTCGACCACGCGGTCACCTCGGGCACGTTCTCGCTCGACGGGCAGACGTTCGAGGTGGACAACAACGTCTGGGTGATCGGCGACGACGACGAGTGCGTCATCCTCGACGCGCCGCACGACGTGGCCGCGATCCTCGCGCTGGTGGGCGGCCGCCGGGTCCGGACGATCCTGGCCACCCACGGGCACGATGACCACGTACGGGTGGCGCCCGAACTGGCCGAGGCAACCGGCGCTCCGGTACTGCTGCACGCCGCCGACCGGGTGCTCTGGGACCTGGTCCACCCCCACCTGCCGCCGCACGGTGAGCTGCGGGACGGGCAGAGCATCGAGGTGGCCGGCACCGCGCTGTGGGTACTGCACACCCCCGGGCACAGTCCCGGCGCGTGCAGCTTCTACGCCCCGGACCTGGGGGCGGTGTTCACCGGCGACACCCTGTTCCAGGGAGGGCCGGGCGCGACCGGGCGCTCGTACAGCGACTTCGGCACCATCGTCGAGTCGATCCGCACCCGGCTGCTGACCCTGCCCGCGGAGACGGTCGTGCACACCGGGCACGGCGACGACACCACCATCGGCGCGGAGGCCCCGCACCTGCCCGAGTGGCTGGCGCGCGGGCACTGACGGCGGCTCAGCGCTCGTCGGCGGGGCCGAGCACCGGCTTGACGTCCAGGACGGGGGTGCCGTCGAGGGCCTCCAGGTCGGCCACCTCGACGCGCAGCCCGTCCACCGCCAGCACCCGCACCCGGTGCAGGCCGATCGGGTTGGGTCGGTGCGGGGAGCGGGTGCTGAACACGCCGGTGTGCGGGCGGGCCTCGTCGCCGCGCGGGTGCACGGCCAGCACGTCGCGCCGGGCGCGGTCCAACCAGGTCAGCACCAGCAGCTCCGCGCCGGCCGACAGGTCGGTCAGGGCCCGCTCGACCTGCCGGTCGAAGATCAGCCACGCCGTTGGCGCGCCCTCATCGCCCTGCCGGGGCGCGCTCGCCGCGTCGGTCAGCGGCGAGGCCACCCGACCGACCGGACGCAACAGGTACGTGTCGTCGCCATACGTCTCGACCATCGTCGCTCCCTTCCGGACGGTGTCAGCCTAGGGCGTTGTTAGGATCCGCCGCATGACCGCCGAGCAGCACCCCGCACCCGTCGTCCGTCAGCTGCGCCTCGTGGTGGAGGCGGCCGACCACGAGGCCGCGGTGGCGTTCTACCGGGACGCCCTCGGCCTGCCCGAGGAGGCGGCGTTCACCGGTGACGGCGATGCCCGGGTGGTGATCCTGGACGCCGGTCGGGCCACCCTGGAGATCGCCAACCCGGTGCAGAAGCGCATGATCGACGACGTCGAGGTGGGCCGGCAGGTCGCGCCGCGCATCCGGGTGGCCTTCGAGGTGGACGACGCGCGGGCGACCACGGCTCGGCTGGTCGCCGCCGGGGCGAGCGAGATCGCCCCACCGACGCGTACGCCCTGGCAGTCGCTGAACTCCCGCCTGGACGCCCCGGCGGACCTGCAGATCACCGTCTTCGAGGAGCTGGGCGCACCGCAGGAGCGCGCCGTGGACCCCGGACATGACGGCGACGTCTGAGCGACGGCTCCGCGCCGCACTCACCCCGGCACAGGCGGCTGCCCTCGCGTACGTGCGGTCGTCGGCGGTGGTCGATCGTCCGGCGGCGCTCGCCGCGATCGAACGGCACCTCGTCGCCGCCGACCTCGGCCACCGGCCGCAACGGCTGCTCGCCGCGGCAGCCCAGCGTGGCCGGCTCACCGTCAACTTCCACCCCGACCGCCGGTGCGCCGACGGGCGTGACGTCGCGTCCGCGCTGGCCGAGGACGGGGTGTACCGCAGTCAGTTCGTCACCGGCATCTCCAACGGCGGGCTCACCGCGTACCCCGGTGGCGACCGCGACCGGTGGGAGCACCGGATGTTCGGCGGCGCGTACCAGGCGCCCGGGGTGGCGCCGGCGGACCGACCCACGTACGGCGGGATGAACCTGCTCGACCACGCGGACGGCGCCTGTCCCCGCTTCGGCTCCTGTCACCTGCGGCTGCGTCCGGCGGTGCTGGGCCGGGCGACCTTCTGCCTCGGCGACAGCCACCTCGGTCCGGGCGTGGTGGGCACGGCCGACGCCTTCGAGGCGGTGCTCGCCGGGCTGCTGGCCGGCGTGGCCGGCACGGGCGCGTGCCTCGGGCGGGCCGGGATGGACGTCGCCACCCTGGCCCGGACGCTGCTGGAGGCGCCGAGCACGCAGGCCACGGTCGGGCGCGCGCTCGACGACTACGTGGAGGCCCAGATCCACGGCCCTCTCGACCTCGCGCACGACGTCGAGGAACTGGTGGTGGACCCGTCCTTCGCCGGCACCCCGACCGGGGCGACGCTGGAATCGATCGCCCGGCGGTACGGTTTCCCGCTGCGGTGGCACCCCGGCTTCGCGCTGGCCGTCGACGAGGTCGACGCCGAGTTCCGGGGCCCCGCGATCCCGGTGCTGGCGGCACGCCTGCACCGGGAGTTCGCCCGACCGGGCGCACCGGTGGACGCGGAGCTGATCGGTCGGGGCGCCGTCTCGGTGGTCACCGAACCCCAGCGGTGGGCGGACCGGGGCCCGGTCGCCGACACCCTGCAGCACCTCAAGCAGCTCTGGCACGTTCTCGTCCGGTTCGGCACGACCCACCCCGGCTGACCCGGTCCGGGCGGGCCGCGTCAATCGTCCCGTTTCGCCGCCCGGTGTGCCCGCCATCCGATTGTCGGAGTGACCGGGCCCGCAGGCCGCCGCGGCTCGGGCATTTCCGGAATGACCGACACGTCAACCCGGTTGTGTCCCCCGTACCGCCGGAGCCCAAACCTTTCCGCGGTCATCTCTCCCGAGGAGCGTTCACCCCGGAGCGCTCCGCACGATCGAAAGGAACCATCGTGAAGGTCGACTTCACTCGATGGCTCCCCGCCATCGCTAAGGACTCGTACCGCAAGACCGCGCTGAGCGTGGTGGGTGTGGCTGCCCTCGGTGGTCTGGCGCTCGCGCCGACCGCGGCCGCCGCCCCGGTCACCACCGGGCCGCACCAGGGCGCTGTCGCCGCCATCGACCTCGCCACCGGCAAGGCCGCCACCTCGGCCCAGCAGAAGGATCAGCCAGTCGAGTCCGGGCTGACCACCGGCTCCGCCACCGGCAAGCCGCCGGCCGGCAAGCCGAGCCGCGACGAGTTGATCCCGCACGGCATCGAGGGCGCCCAGTCGCGCATCCCGCTCGACGACGCGCAGCTCGACAACGCCCGGGCGATCGTGGACGCCGCCAAGAAGACCGGCGTCGGCGACCGTGGCGCGGTGATCGGCGTCGCCACCTCGTTGCAGGAGTCGAAGCTCTACAACCTCGGCCACCTCGGCGCGTACAACGACCACGACTCGCAGGGCCTGTTCCAGCAGCGCCCGTCGTCCGGTTGGGGCACGCCCGAGCAGATCACCGACCCGGAGTACGCCGCCACGGCGTTCTTCAGCGCGCTGAAGAACGTGGGCGGCTGGCAGGACCTGCCGCTGACCGCCGCCGCGCAGACCGTGCAGGTCTCCGCCTTCCCGTACGCGTACGCGCAGTGGGAGGAGCAGGCGGCGGACGTCGTCCAGCAGCTCTGGTGACACGACACGCACGCACACGCCGGCCGGCTCCCCTCTCGGGAGCCGGCCGGCGCCGTCGTTTCCGGCTACCTCAGCAGGCCGCGTACAGGCGACGGGTGCCGACCCCGGCGGCGTACGCGGCCCGGTCGCTGAACCGGCAGCCGTAGTCGGGTCGGGCCACCACCGCCGGATCGGTCACCGTGTCGCCGGCCGGGCGCTTGCCGGTGCGTACCCAGGACACCAGGTCGTCCCAGGCGGCGCCGGCCTCGGCCGGGCTGAACTCGCAGTGCTGCGCGGCCCGGATGGCCCGCTGCACCACCAGCCGGCCGCGACCGTGCCGCGCCACGTCGGTGGCGTACGCCTGCTCCATGCTGAACGGCACGAACATGTCGCCCAGGTCGTGCAGGCTGACCACGGGCGCGCTCGGCCGCCCGGCGATCTTCGGCACCTCGGTCAGCGTCGGCAGGAGTCGCTGCACGATGTTCTCCGGCGCCACCCGCTGCACCGACGAGTTGACGTCGACGGGGCTGTTCGGGCTGTAGCGGGTCAGCAGGTTGGTGGAGATCTGGCTGGGCCGCTGGGCGGGGGAGTCGCCGCCGTCGGTCACCGCGATGGAGAAGAGGAAGTCCTTCCAGACCGCGAAGGCCGCCTCCGCGCCGGGCCGTGGTCCGCCCGTACGGTTCACGGTGATGGCCCGCAACTGCTTGCCCCGGTCGGTGGTGGTGTCCGGCCCGGTGGGCGTGAGCCCCGCCAGCCCGAGCGCCACCTGGATGCGGGGCACCGCGTTGCTCAGGTAGTCGGCCGGCGTCGGGTAGGCCGGCACTCCGGCGAGGGCCTGCGCGACCAGGTTGTAGTCGAGATAGAAGTCCAGCAGCGTCTGGTCACCGAGCACACCGCACATGGGCAGCGCCCCGTCGTAGTAGCCGGGGTACTGCTCCAGCGAGCGCCCGATGACGTACCCGCCCATCGACACCCCCGCGAGGTAGGTGCGGTGGGGTCTGCGCACGGTCCGTCCGAAGTGGTCGGCGAGGTCCCGCGTGCTCAGCACGCCGGAGCGGATGTCGAAGCCGTTGCGGTCGTACGACGACGACGCCCACGCGTACCCCTGGGCCAGCAGCCGCTGGCGCAACTCGAAGGCCGGCGGCTCCGGCGAGAGCACCGTGCCCTGGCCGCGGTAGCCGTGCGCCCACACCACCAGGTCGCCGTTCCACCGGGCGGGAACCTCGATGATGTACGCGGCGTGCCGGTGCACGCCCTGGCGTACCGTCGTCGGCTTGCCGGCCACCACCAGCGGCGCCAGCGGCGGATTCTGGAAGGTGTAGCCGGGCAGCGGCTGGTCGCCGGAGGGGTCGTAACCGCCGACGGAAGCGCCGGCGGTGCTCGGTGCGCCGGCGGTGGGTGCGGCGCCGAGCAGCCCGACGGCCAGGGTCAGTGTCGCGGTGGCGGCGACCAGGCGGCACAACCTACGTACGGGTACGGACAGCATCGATGCTCCCCATCGGACGGATGTCGCCTGCGGGGCGACCAGGCGGGACGGTTGCCTACCGGCCGGTAGCGCCCTGAACCTAGGACTGCCGTCGACCGGAGTCAATGGCCGAGCTGGCCGACCAGTCAGACAGCCTGTGCGGCCTGCCCGGACTGGCGCCCTGGCCGTGCGGTGCGTGTTCTGGCCGTGCGGTGCGTGTTCTGGCCGTGCGGTGCGTGTTCTGGCCGTGCGGTGCGTGTTCTGGCCGTGCGGTGCGTGTTCTGGCCGTGCGGTGC
>NZ_JBEXHJ010000006.1:315322-490515 GCF_040607775.1 Micromonospora sp. NPDC005237
CGTGTCCCGACCGTGCGGGCCGGGTGTGGGGCCGGTCGGGGCGGTCGGGTTGACTGGTCGCCGTGGACGACTCGATCTGGGCGGCGGCCCGGGCTGCGCGGAGCTGGCTGGACGCGGCGAATGGCACCGGGCAGACGGAACTGACCTGCCGCATCCTGAAGCTGACCGAGGAGGCCGGGGAGGCGTCAGCCGCCTGGATTGGTCTGCTCGGGCAGAATCCGCGCAAGGGTGTCACCCACACCCGCGAGGACGTGGCAGCCGAGTTGGCCGACGTGGTGTTCACCGCGCTCGTAGCCATCGAGAGTCTCGGACTCGACGCACAGACCATTCTGGGGGCCTGTGCCGAAAAGGTCCGCTCTCGCCTGGAAGGCTGACGCCAACCCCCTCCATGATCGGCACGGTGTCGGCGAGGTGGGGGTGTCCGGCTGGCCGGATGCCGCGATATCGCCGATCCGGAGTCGATCAGCCCGGCTGTCCGGTGCGACCGGTCGGGGACGTGCCCGGTTGGGTGGGATGTCCGTTTCTGGGGCTGTTGGGGTCGTCCAGGATCTCCCCCGGGTACGATCGCAGGACCACGGCCAGCCGCCCCGCCCGCTCAACCGGCGGGGGAATGGCCGGCCGGGCCGGGTCGTTGCAGACCCCCGAACGACCGTGGGCTCGCCCCCGGGTCCGCTATTCGGCCCCGGTGAGGGCCCGGGAATGACTCCGGCCCGGCAGTCGTTACACACGGTTCGGCGCCACGAGCCCCACTCGCGGGCCGCCCCGGGAATGACCCCGGCCCGACGGTCGTTACACACGGTCCCGGCGCCACGAGCCCCCCGCTCGTAGGCTGCCGCCCCCGGCGCCACGAGCGATCAGCCCGTAGGCCGCCCCCAAACTTTCCCCCTTTTTGTGAAGCGCCGGACGAGGTGCTCACACCCGCGTCACCCACCCCCGTGTGGTGGCGTGTGGTGTTCCTACCCCCGAAGGAGCTACCCCCATGAACACGATCTTCCGTAAGAGCATGCTGTCCGTTGCTGGTCTCGCGTTCGCCGGTGGTGTGTTCGCCGGTCCGATCGCCGCCCACGCCAACCCTGCCGCCGATGCGAAGCCCGTCGCGGCCGTGCAGACGGTGTCGAAGCCGCAGGGCGACCAGTCGCACATCGGCCTGAACGGCGAGCAGAACGCCAACGCCAAGGCGATCATCGCCGCCACGAAGAAGGCCGGCCTGCCCGAGCGGGCCGCGGTCATCTCGATCGCGACGAGCCTGCAGGAGTCGAAGCTGGAGAACCTCGGCCACCTCGGCGACATGAACGACCACGACTCGCTGGGTCTGTTCCAGCAGCGCCCCTCCAGTGGTTGGGGCACGCCGGAGCAGATCACCAACCCCGAGTACTCCACCACCGCGTTCCTCAAGGGCCTCAAGCAGGTCGACGGCTGGCAGGACATGCCCCTGACCCAGGCCGCGCAGACCGTGCAGGTCTCGGCGTACCCGGACGCCTACGCCCAGTGGGAGCAGCAGGCCACCGACCTGGTCGCCCAGCACTGGAACAGCTGACCCACCGCACGACCCGACCGACTGGCCGGCACCCCCCCGGGGTGCCGGCCATCGGCATACCCGCCCACTGACCTGGCCGCCACCCCGAGTCGGGGCCGGCCAGCGGCATACCCAACGCCCGCCCACTGACCTGGCCGCCACCCGGAGTCGGGTGCCGGCCAGCGGCGTACCCAGCCCCCGCTCATTTACCTGGCCGCCACCCCGAGTTGGGTGCCGGCTAGCGGCGTACCCAGCCCCGCCGAGTGACCGGCGGACCCCTCACATCCACGGGCGCAGCTTGCCCGAACAGCATTGTCGGCCCGTGTGACGGTGAATCTTGGACAGTTTCCGTTCGGCCCTAACGGAAACTGTCCAAGATTCACCAACGCGACGTAGCGGAGCGGCGTGGTCGGCGCGGAGTGATCCGATGGGCCGGCGGGTACGTACCTCCCGGCGGGGACCGGCGGAAGGGCATAGGCATGGCCGCAGTGGGTGACGGCATCGAGCACCAGGCAGAACACGATCCGGGGCAGCAACCAACTAACCCGGCGGCGCCGCACCCGGCGGCGCCGCACCCGGGGGTGGCGCATTCGGCGGCGGCGCACCCGGCCGCAGATCAGCCGGAGCGCGCGGGCCGCTCGGCCCGGCCCGGCTCCGACGCGGGGCAACGGTCGGAGGCGGAGCCGCGACCAGTGGGTGCCGAAGCGACACCGGGGCGCTGGTCGGTCGGTGCTCGGCTGCTGGTGGCCGCCGCGGCGGTGATGCTGGTTCTCGGCGCCGCGGCGGTGGTGGTCATCGTCGCCGACCCCTACCGCCTCGGCCAGGCATACTCCGGCGCACCCGACGGCGTCCACCCGAACGGCACCCGGCCCGACGGCGCCCGGCCCGACGGCGCCCGGCCCGACGGCGCCCGGCCCGACGGCGCCCGGCCCGACGGCGCCCGGCCCGACGGCGCCCCGTCCGACGGCGCCCCGTCCGACGGCGCCCCGTCCGACGGCGCCCGGTCCGACGGCGCCCGGCCGGGTGCGGCTGCGGCTGCGGCCGCCGAGCAGACGATGACGACGCCGCTGGCGGGGCGGCAGAAGGCCACCTTCGTACTGGCGGACGGGTTGTCCTCGTTCGACCTTCGGGTGGCCGACCTGGGCGACGACCTCTACCGAATCAGCAGCCCGGCCGACTCGGGTGTGGCCGTCCGTCCAGTGGTGCAGGGTGAGACCGTCCGGCTCGGCGTGGTGGCCACCGGCACGTCTGAGAAGCGGGCCGCGCGGGTGCTGCTCAGCGAGCGGGTCGCCTGGCGTCTGCACCTCGACGGCGGGGTGGGCGAACAGGTGCTCGACCTGGCGCAGGCACGACTTCTGGGCGTGGACCTCGTCGGCGGCTCCGCCCGCACCGATCTCATCCTGCCGCCGGTGAACGGCGGCACGACGACCGTGCGGCTGACCGGTGGAGTCAACCAGTTCGACATCCGGGTGCCGGGCACACCACCGGTACGGGTGCGGGTGGGAGCGGGGGCCGGTTCGGTCGCGGTCCGCGACGAGCGCTGGGCCGGGGTCGCCGCTGGCGCGCTGTTGAGTACGCCGGGGTGGGACCGCTCAACCGACCGGCTCTTCCTTGACCTGGTGGCAGGCGCCGGCACCGTGACGGTGGCCGAGTCCCGGTGACCGGCCCACGACTAGGACGCCGACCAGGTTCGTCGGGCGTCGAGCCGGCCACCTCGGGTGCTGGCCGGGGCCGTCGGCGTCGGGCCGGCGACGTCGGGTGTGGGGTCGGGGCCGTCGGGCAGCGGCCAGGAGCGGGCAGCGGCCAGGAGCGGGCAGCGGCCAGGAGCGGGCAGCGGCCAGAGACGGAGACGCGGGCCGGTGTCGCCGGGGAGTGAGCCGGGCGCCGGGCGGCCGGGTAGGACGCCGACCGGCCCGCCCGCGACGTGCTGGGTCGGAGGTTGACCCCTGGTGGGAAGCGCCGCAGCCCGGGGAGGGCGCGAGCGTACAGTCGGGCGGTGGAGCGTACCGAATCGATGCCGGCACAGACCCGACCGCCCGGCGTGGCCGACGTCGATCCCGGCAGCGTGCTGCTGCCGGGCCACGATGTGCCACTGGGGCGGTACACGACCGTCCGGCGGTTGTTGCCGCAGCGGCCTCGGCGGATGGTCGGCGCGTGGTGCTTCGTGGACCATTTTGGCCCGGACGACGTGGCGCAGCGGCCCGGCATGGAGGTGCCACCGCACCCGCACACGGGCCTGCAGACGGTGACCTGGCTGCTCGACGGCGAGATCATTCACCGGGACAGCCTCGGCAACGTCCAGGCGATCCGGCCCGGCCAGTTGAACGTGATGACCTCCGGGCACGGCATCGCCCACTCGGAGCGGTCGCCGGCCACGCACCCGCCGGTCATGCACGGTGTGCAGCTCTGGGTGGTGCTGCCGGACCCTGCGCGGGCCGGTGGCGCCGACTTCGCGCACCACGCCGACCTGCCACGCTGGCGGGAGGGCGACGTGGACGCGACCCTGCTGGTCGGCGAGTTCGCCGGCCAGCGTTCCCCGGCGGTGGTGCACACCCCGCTGGTGGGCGTGCAGCTCGAGCTGGGCGGGGCGGCGCCGACCACACTGCCGTTGCGGCCCGATTTCGAGTACGCCCTGCTGGCGATGTCCGGCTCCGCCGAGGCCGCCGGGGTGGGTTTCGAGCCAGGCGCGTTGCTCTACCTGGGTTCGGGTCGACGCGAGGTGACCGTGCGCGGCGGGGCGGGTGCCCGGCTGTTGCTGCTGGGGGGTACGCCGTTCGAGGAGCCGCTGGTCATGTGGTGGAACTTCGTGTGCCGCTCCCACGAGGAGGTCGCCGCCGCTCGGGAGGACTGGATGGCCGGCCGGCGTTTCGGCGTGGTGGCCGACGATGCGGCGTCGCCACTGCCGGCGCCCGCCCTGCCCACCACCCGGCTCAAGGCCCGCGACCGCACCGGCGGCCTGCACGGCTGACCGGGCCGCGGCGCCGGACCGGCGCCAGGGCTGGGGCAGGCTGGGGTCGGCGGTTGGCCGACGGTGGCGTGGGTAGTCGCCGGCATGGCGACCACTCTGATCACGCCCGTCGAGGACCGCAAACGCCTGGCCCGCCGGCTGGCCGGCAGCGGACGAGGCTTCGCCGAGCAGTACGGCTTCCGCGTGACCAACAATCCGGCGAGCCTGTTCCAGGTGCTCTACCTCGCGGTACTGCTCGCCCGCCGGGGTGACTTTCGTCGGGCGCTGGACGGCGCGCGGGCGCTGCGCGACGAGGGGTGGGACAGCGCCGCCCGGCTGGCCAGGTCGCTGCACCAGGACCGGGTGCGGGTGCTGCGCGACAGTGGTCAGCGCGGTGACGTCGACGCGTTGGCCGACGTGCTGGGCGATCTGGCCCGGACGGTCGTCGAGCGGTACCGGGGCGACCTGCGCCGGTTGCGCGCGGTCGCGCACCACGAGCCGGCTGCCGAGCGTGCGCTCCTCGCCGACCTGCCCGGGGTGGACGACCAGGTCGTCGACCTGTTTCTGCGCGAGGCGCAGGCGTTGTGGCGGGAGGTCGCCCCGGTGGCGGACCGGCGGGCGCTGGCGGCGGCCCGACGGCTCGGGCTGGGCCGCTCGGCGGATGACCTGGCCGGCTTGGCCAGCGGCGAGTCGGAGCGGCTGGCGTGGCTGGTGGGAGCGCTGGCCCGGGTCGATCTGGAGCACCGGTACGCGGAACTGACCGGCCGTCCCTGACGTGCCCTGGCCCACACTTCGGCCAAAACTGACCGTACGGAGGATGGTCTGTCGTATGGTTGTACCCGGCAATGCTGCCCGCTCGGTTCGAGCGGGCATCCACCGCCGGGTGACCGCGACCGGTTCGGACGCGGTTCACCGCCTGGGCAGGTTTGCGTGGCGCCCCCGGTCGCGGTTCGCGGCCAAGGGGCGCCCGCCTGTCCCGGCGAGCCGCCGCCCGTGAAGCAGCCGGGCACGAGCCGCCCGCCCGGGACGCAGCCGGGCGCGAGCGCTCAGTGCGCCAGCCCCGCCAGCAGGTTCACCGTGACGCCGATGACGAACGCGCCGAACAGGTACGACAACAACGCGTGCCGCAGCACCGTCCGGCGCATCTCGTTGCTGGTCAGGTTGGTGTCGGAGACCTGGAACGTCGTCCCGACGGTGAACGCCACGTACGCGAAGTCCGAGTAGCGGGGCGGCTCGCTCTGGTTGAAGTTCACCCCGCCGTCCGGGCCCGTGTAGTAGATCCGGGCGTAGCGGGCGGTGAAGACGGTGTGGACGACCAGCCAGGACAGCACCACGCTGAGGACGCCCAGCACGCCGTACAGGTCGCGGTGTACGCCGGGTGGCGCGGCGTGCGCGCTGGCGAGGACCAGCCCGACGGCCAGCAGGCTGGCGAGGCACGCGATGAGCAGCACCACGTCCCGGGTGGCCCGGTTGGGGTCCTCGTACACGGCGAGGCGGGCGGTGCGGGTGGCGTCCATCGGCCAGAGTTTGCGCCACACCAGCACCAGCCAGCTCAGCGCGGCGACGTCCCAGCCGGCCAGCGGGGCGAGCGACGGCGACAGCGCCAGGGCGAAAACGCCGCCGACGATGACGCCGACCACCGCCACAACGACGAGTTGCACCGCCGCCGGGGTGTGCCCGTCCGGCGGGCGGGACAGCGGGCCGGTGCCAGTCATCCGCGCCGTCCGCGCGTTCCGACGGACGCCACCACCGCCGGGTCAGATGCCGCGCAGATGCTGCGACACCCGGTTGTGCTTCTTGTCCCGGGCCTGCGCGGCGCGTTGCGAGGGGCTCACCTCGGGGGCGGCCTCGATGCCGGCGGACCGGGCCACCTCGGTGCCGTTGGCGTAGTCGACGGGCGGCAGGGCGCGCAGCGCCTTGAGCACGTCCGGCGGGGCGCCCTCCCGTTCGGCCTCGCGGACCACGTCGTTCTTCTCGGCCGGGTAGTCCAGGCTCGACAGGTACTGCAGGACGTCCGCGTAGCTCGCCATGTCTGGGGCTCCCTCGGGGCATCGATGTGGTCACGACCGGCGGCGGTTACCCGCCCGCCGCCTCGTCACGCCCGGGCCGGCGGAGCAAATCGCCCGGGTCGCCGCAGGAAATCCGGCGCCGTTTCCACCACGGCACCGCGGGTACCCGCAGGCGGCGCCGACAAGCCCGAGGGAGTACGCGATGCAATACGACACCTTCGTCGACCTGGTTTCCCAGCGCACCCGGACGTCGTCCGAGCAGGCGGTCGAGCTGACCCGGGCCGTGCTGGAGACGTTCGCCGAGCGGCTGACCGGCGGTGAGGTGCTGGACCTGGCCGCGCAGCTTCCGCAGCCGCTGCAACTGGTGCTCAAGCCCAGCCCGAGCACCGAGCAGGCGGACCGGTTCGGAGCGGCCGAGTTCGTGGCGCGCGTCGCGCTGCGCGCGCAGGTGCAGGAGCCGGCCGCGCGGGACGCCGTCCGGGCGGTGTTCACCACCCTGCGCGAGGCGATCACCGGCGGGGAGTTCGACGACGTGGCGACCCAGTTGCCGCGCGACTACCGGGGCCTCGTGGAGCAGGCGATGGCGCCGGGTGCGACGCTGCGCCGCGCCTGACGGTGAGACCTCCGACCGGGGACGCACAGCGGTTGGCCAGGGCAACGATCGACGTCCGGCTTGGCGTGTCGGTCGGCCCTGGCCTAACCTTGTCGTGCGAGGGGAGTACTTCCCACGAACCATTCCGGTCAGTACGGCACGCCCGGCGTGCCTCGGGTGGTTGCCCATCTCCGATGGGTGAAGGAGACCTCGAACATGACACGGTGTTCGAGGAGACCCCATGACCGAATTGTCATACCTGGCCGCAGCGAGTGACCTGTCGTCGGTGGGCACGCCCACGCTCTGGGCGCTGACCATCGCCGGCGTGGTGCTGCTGCTGGTGCTGGACTTCCTGGTGACGCGCAAGCCGCACGAGGTGTCCATGCGGGAGGCGATCGGTTGGTCGGCGTTCTACGTCGCGCTGCCGCTCGCGTTCGGCGGCTGGGTGTGGTCCCGTTACGGCTCCGAGCAGGGCGTGCAGTACCTGACCGGTTACCTCGTCGAGAAGTCTCTCTCGGTCGACAACCTCTTCGTCTTCATGCTGCTGCTGGCCGCGTTCGCGGTGCCGGCCGTGCTCGCCCAGCGGGTGCTGCTCTACGGCATCGCCGGCGCTCTGGTGCTGCGGGCGGTCTTCATCGCCCTGGGCGCGGCGGCCCTGCAGACCCTCGACTTCGCGTTCCTGCTCTTCGCGATCATCCTCATCGCCACCGCGGTGAAGCTGCTGCGCGACGCTCTCTCCGGGCATCAGCAGGAAGTCGACATCAACAAGATGCGCTCGGTGAAGCTGCTGCGCAAGATCATGCCGGTGGTCGACGAGTACCACGGCACCCGGATGACCGTGCGGCAGGGCGCGAAGCGGGCACTCACGCCGTTCGCCCTGGTGGTGGTCGCAGTGCTGGCCACCGACGTGGTCTTCGCCGTCGACTCGGTGCCGGCGGTGTACGGCATCACCGAGGACCCGTACCTGGTCTTCGCCACCAACGCGTTCGCCCTGCTCGGCCTGCGGGCGCTCTACTTCGTCCTGCACGCGGCGCTGAGCCGGCTGGTGCACCTCAGCTACGGCCTGGCGATCATCCTGGCGTTCATCGGCCTCAAGCTGGGTCTGCACTGGGCGCACGGCATCTGGGCCGGCGTGCCGCAGATCCCCACCCTGGCCTCGCTCGGCGTGATCATCGGCGTGCTGGTGGTGGTGACCCTGACCAGCCTTCGCGCCACCCGGGGCGGCACGCCCGAGCAGCGCGAGGTCGTCACGGAGCGGCACTGACCGCGCCGCGCCGGGTCGACGAGGGCGTACGCGGGAAAGCTCCCGCCCCGGCCGGCCCGGGTGGTACGACTGTGCAATGGGAATCGTGTCACCGGGCTTTCAGGGCCGGCCCCGCTCACAGGAGCCGGCCCTGCCACCCGGTCAGTACCTGACCGAGGACTTTCCGGTGCTGTCGGCCGGCCCGACACCCCGGGTCTCCCTGGACACCTGGGAGTTCGTCATCGCCGCCGAGAACGGCACCGAGTACCGGTGGTCGTGGCAGGAGCTGATGGCGCTTCCGCAGGAGACCGCGATGGTCGACATCCACTGCGTCACCCACTGGTCGAAGCTCGGCACCACCTGGCAGGGCGTCTCCCTGGACACCCTGCTCGACGGCGTGGACACCAGCGCGCACTTCGCGCTCGCCCACTCGTACGGCGGGTACACCACCAACCTGCCGCTGGACGACCTGCGCGGCGGCCGGGCCTGGGTGGCGCACACCTTCGACGGCGCGCCGCTGCCGGCCGAGCACGGCGGCCCGGCGCGGCTGCTGGTGCCGCACCTGTACTTCTGGAAGTCCGCCAAGTGGGTGCGCGGCATCCGACTCAAGACAATGGACGAACCGGGGTTCTGGGAGACGGCCGGCTACCACGACTACGGCGACCCGTGGCGCGAACAGCGGTACCAGGGTGACTGAGCGGGCCGTGGCGACGGGCACCCCGGCCCGCGCGCCGATCAGGTGGCAGGTGGCCCGGCTGGTGGAGCGCCGCGTCGAGACGGCGACGGCGGAGACGCTGGTCCTGGAGGTGCCGGACTGGTCGGGGCACCTGCCCGGGCAGCACGTCGACGTGCGGTTGACCGCCCCGGACGGCTACCAGACCGCCCGGTCGTACTCGATCGCCGGGCCGGTCGTGGACGGCCCCGGCGGCCCGCGCATCGAGGTGACCGTCCAGCGGGTGCCCGACGGCGAGGTGTCGCCGTACCTCATCGATGTCTTCGGTCCCGGCGACCCGGTGGAGGTCCGCGGACCGCTCGGCGGCTGGTTCATCTGGCGATCGGAGGACACCGCGCCGGTGCAGCTGGTCGCGGGCGGCTCCGGCATCGTGCCGCTGATGGCCATGATCCGGGCACGGTGGGCGGTCGGCAGCAAGGTCCCGTTCCGGCTGATCTACTCGGTGCGCACCGCGGAGGACGTGATCTACGCCGACGAGCTGCGTCGCCGGGTCCGCGACGACTTCGGCCTCGATGTGGCGTACGTCTACACCCGCGAGGCGCCCGACGGCTGGCGCGGCGAGCCGCACCGGATCGGCCTGGCCGACGTGAACACCCACGGCTGGCCGCCGGACCTGGAACCGCTCACCTACGTGTGCGGCCCGACCGGGTTCGTGGAGGCCGTGGCCGATCTGCTGGTCGGGCTGGGCCACCCGTCGCGGCGGATCAAGACCGAACGCTTCGGCCCCACCGGCTGAGAGCCCGCCCGCCGACTGCCCCGCCCGCCGCCTGTCCGGCCCGCCAACTGTCCCGCCCGCCGACGCAACGTCGAGGAGACCCGATGACCGAGATGTCGTACCTGGACGGCAACATGCTCGACGGCCCGATGCGCGAGCTGTTCGCCGTCGACCTGAGCACCGCGATGGGCCGCTGCGAGAACTGCGGGACGACCGGCTCGATGGCCAGCCTGCACGTCTACTCGCATGCCCCGGGCATGGTCGCGCGCTGCCCGTCCTGCGAGTCGGTGATGGTGCGCCTGGTCCGCGCGCCGGACCGGGCCTGGCTGGACATGCGCGGCGTCACCTACCTCCAGGTGCCGATGCCGATGGAGCAGCCGCTTCCCGAGCCGCTCTGACCGTTCGCTCGGCGCTCGCGCCGCTGGGGCAGACTGGCCGGATGGGTACCGGTCGATGGCGTGGCGTTCCACTGCGGGCCCGGCTGGTCGTGTCGGCGGCCGTTCTGGTCTTCGCCTACGGCACCGTCGTGCACGTGCTCCAGGTGTTCGTCCCCGGGCTCCGACCGCCGCTCGCCCTGCCCGGGTGGCTCGCGGTCTACTTCGGGTCCCTGACCCTGTGGGATCCGTTGGCGGCGCTGTTGCTGGCGGCTCGCCGTCCGGCGGGGCTCGCGCTGGGCTGCGCCGTGCTGGTGACGGACGCCGCCGCGAACGGGTACGCCAACTACGTGCTCGACCCCGCCGGTGGCGTCACCCCCGGCCGGATCGGGCAGGCCGTCATCACCGCCCTCGCCGTCGCCCTCGTCGCGCTCACCGCGTGGCTGGCCCGGTGGTTCGCCCGGCCCGCGACGCAGCGCCACTGAGGGGAGCCGCTACGGCGTTTCCGGATCCGCCTCGGCGAGGACGGCGATAGGACGGCGACCAGGGGGCCGGCCCAAGTCAGGGGCGCCGCGCAAACGAACCCGTCGGCGTACCGCCCGCCGCGCCGCAGTGCCGGCGCGGCGAACCCTCCGATCAGGATCGGTGGCCCCCCGAGCGTGGTGGGGCGGGGCCCGGAAACTCGGGTGCGGCCGACCGGGCCCCTCCGTAGGCTTCCGAACTTCGGCCCGTCCGGGCCGCCCCGTCCCCGGATCGGAGATGAGCGCAGCGATGGCCAGTCACCTCTTCGCGGTGTGTTTCGGCGCGAACGAACCCCTGCGTGTCGCGCGGTTCTGGTCCGAGATCCTGGGTCGGGAGCTGGTCGACGACCCCCGCGACGGCGTCCTCGTGCTGCCCGACGACAAGTCCGGTTTCCGGCTGCGTTTTCCGCGGATCCCGCAGCCGAAGGTCCTGCAGAACCGGGCACACCTCGAGCTGACCAGCGACTCGCTGGAACACCAACGGCAGACGGTGGCCAGGGCGCTGGCGCTGGGCGCGCGGCACACCGACGTCGGCCAGCGTCCGGAAGAGAGTCACGTGGTGCTCGCCGATCCCGAGGGCAACGAGTTCTGCGTCCTCGGACCGGGTAACACGTTCCTCGCTGGCTGCGGTTTCCTCGGTGACGTCTCCTGCGACGGCTCGCAGGCCGTCGGCTACTTCTGGAGCGCGGCGCTCGGGTGGCCGCTGGTCTGGGACCAGGACGAGGAGACCGCCATCCAGTCACCCCTGGGCGGCCCGAAGATCGCCTGGGGTGGTCCACCGTTGATGCCGAAGGGGGACCGGGACCGGGTGACGTTCGACCTCGCCGTCGACGACGGCGACGACCCGCAGCCGGAGGTCGACCGCCTGCTCTCCCTCGGCGCCACAGTGGTCGGCGCCGACGCCGACGGCGCGGTCGTGCTGACCGACCCCGACGGCACCGAGTTCCGGCTGCTGACGCGCCGCTAGCGCGGCCGGGGGCGGCCAAGGCGCGTGCCACCCGGTGGCACGCGCCGCGCGGATGACGAGGGTGTGGGTCAGCTCGGCGTGAGGAGGCAGAACTCGTTGCCCTCCGGGTCGGCGAGGACCTTCCACGGCACGTCGCCGTCGCCCAGGTCGACGGCGGTGGCGCCGAGAGACCGCAGTCTGGCCGCCTCGGCCTCCAGGTCGTCACCGGGGTAGGGGCGGACGTCGAGATGGACGCGGTTCCACACCGTCTTCACGTCGGGAGTGCGGAGAAACTGCAGATAGGGGCCCACGCCCTTGGCCGAGCGCAGCACCGCGCTGTCCTCGGTCACCTTGTGCACGGTCCAGTCCATGGCCTCGCCCCAGAAACGGGCCATGACCCGCGGATCCGCGCAGTCGACAACCACCGAGGCGATCGGTCCGGTGTCGTCGTAGAGCGAGTCCAGCACGCAGAACTCGTTGCCCTCCGGGTCGGCCATGACCGTCCACGGCACGTCGCCCTGGCCCACGTCGGCGAGCGTCGCGCCGAGACCCTTCAGTCGCGCCACCACCTCCGCCTGGTGGGCCGCCGAGGTGGTGGCCAGGTCGACGTGCACGCGGTTCTTCACCGTCTTGGGTTCCGGGGAGACGACGATGTCGACGCAGACGGCGACGGGATCGGGGTAGACGAAGCCCTCGGGTTCGAGGTTGGTGACACCCGGGCCCTCGCTGGAGATTCCCCAGCCGAGCGCTTTTGCCCAGAAACCGCCCAGGGCGGAGTCGTCCCGAGCCTTCATGTTGATCTGTACCAGCCGCGTTGCCATGCCGACGATGCTATGCGGACGCGCGGCCGGTGCGAACGACCGCCGAGATCGTCGCGCCACACGCGGTGCTGCCCCGGGAGAGCACCGACGTCCCGACGCGCTGATCGCAGGAGCGGGTGGCGGGCCGGTTGGACAACGGCCGCGCCGGTCGGTCAGAGTGGTCCGCCGTGAGATACCTGCGCAGCGGTGGTCCCGCCGCCATCCGGCGACCCCGACCCGCCGACGTCGACGAGTTCGTGGCGGCCGCCCTGCGCAGCCGGGACCTGCACCACCCGTGGCTGGCCGCGCCGGCGACCCCGCAGGAGTACGACCGCTACCTGCGCCGCATCCGTCGCCGGGACAGCGCCGGCTACCTGATCTGCGACCGGGCCAGCGGCGCGATCGCCGGCTACGTGAACATCAGCGGCATCGTGCTGGGCGCGCTGCGCGGCGGTTACCTGGGGTACGCGGCGTTCGAGCCGTACAGCGGCACCGGGCACGCCTCGACGGGCGTCGCGCTGGTGATCGACCACGCGTTCACGACAGCCGGGCTGCACCGCCTGGAGGCGAACATCCAGCCGGGCAACGAACCGTCGCGGCGGGTGGCCCGGAAGCTCGGCTTCCGCCTGGAGGGCTTCTCCCCGGACTACCTGTTCATCGACGGCGCGTGGCGCGACCACGAACGCTGGGCCATAACCGCCCCCACCCCACCTCTCACCCCCACCCCGCCTCCCGCGTGATCAAGAGGTTCGCGTCACCGACACCGGCGTGTCGTGACGCAAACCTCTTGATCAACGGGGTGGGACGGCGGGGGCGGCGGGAGGGCGGGGAAGGGGGAGGGCGGGGTGGGCGGTCAGCTGCCGGGGCGGGGGAAGGCTACCGGGCTGCGGAGGCCGGCTCGGTTGACCGCGCGGATGCCGAAGAAGACGTTGTCCTTGGACAGGTCGATGCTGACCTCGGTGACGTCGCCGACCGGGATCACCCGCTGCCACTCGGCGGCCGTGGTCTCGCGCCACACCACCTCGTAGCCGGCCAGGCCCGGCTCGTCGCCGCGCTGCCAGCGCAGGGTCGTGTTGTTGGTCAGGTCGGTGGTCACGATGATGGCGCCCTTGGGCGTGCCGGGCGCCTGGGCCAGTGACCACAGCGCCGCGCCGTTGACCCTCGCCACCCGGGCGATGTACCCGAAGTCGCAGAACTCGGGCAGGTCACCGAACTGCTGGCCGTCCTGCACGCGGACGTCCTGGTGCTGGTGGGTGAAGTCCTCGTTCGGCTCGGTGAACCGCGCCGCCGGCCAGCCCTCGCGCAGGAACGAGATGTGGTCGCTGCCGCGCAGGTAGCGGTCCCGCCGGTAGATCACCCGCACCCGCATGCCTGTCGCGTCGTTCTCCGCCACGTCGCGTACGAACCGGGCGAGCTGCCGCGACGGTGAGTCGTTCTCGCCGCCGACGGACTGCCGGGTGGTCGCCTCCGCCGGTGTCTCGGCGGTCGGCACCCCCTCGGCGAACAGCCGCACCGCGTACGGGTCGCGGGTGCCGTCGTCGGCGGTGCTGCTGCCCACGATGTCGTCGCTGAACATCCCCTGCACGTCCGCGCCGGCCGCCTTGAGCTGCGCGGCCAGGTACGCCGAGCCGTACAGGCCCTGCTCCTCGGCGGCGACCGCGGCGAAGACGACAGTGGCGGCCGTGGGCCGGGTGGCCATCAGTCGGGCCAGCTCCAGCACCACGGCCACGCCGGACGCGTCGTCGTCGGCGCCGGGCGCGTCGCTGACGGCGTCCATCACGTCGGTGGCCCGGGAGTCGTAGTGGCCGGTCACGACGTAGGTGCGGTTCGGCGAGGTCACACCGCGCAGGGTGGCCACCACATTGGTGATCCGGGTGGCGGTGGGGATCCGCGAGGCGGGCTGCTGCACGTACGACTGGAGTTCGACGGTCATCCGGCCACCGGAGGTGGCCGCGTACTCCTGGAAACGGGCGAAGATCCAGTCCCGGGCGGCGCCGATGCCCCGCTCGGGGTCGTCCTGCCTGGAGAGGGTGTGCCGGGTGCCGAACGCGGCCAGCCGGCGCACGGTCGCCTCGATCCGGCGTGGGTCGACCTGGCGCAGCAGCTCGCGCAGCTCGCGCTCGGGGCGCTGCGCGCGGGCCGGCCGCCCGGGGCCGGCGGGGACGGCGTCAGCGGCCGCGGGCGTGGCCAGCGAGGGCACCGCGACGGTGGCGGCGGTCGCCGCGGTGGCGGCGGCGGAGGCGGACAGGAAGGTGCGGCGGGTGGGCCTCGTGGGCCGCTCGCCGGTGTCGTCTGATCCCATTCCGGCATCCTGCCCATCGATAGTGACGTTTGTCCATATCGTTCGGCCTGGATGTCGCGGCAGCTTTCACCCGGACCGGGTGATGACACCCCGTCGCCGTCGTTCCTACGGTGGGTGTCATGGCTGTCGTACGCGCGACCCCCGCCAACCCGCACGTCGGCACGGCTCCCGCGACGGGGGTGAGTGGCGACCAGCGGGCGATGCCACCCGAGTTGGGTCCCAACTCGATCGCCGTGCTCAGCGGCCCCACGTTTGTGTACTCCGACGCGCGCGGCGACGTGCCACCGGGCAGCATCGGCGGGCTCGTGCACCTGGACACCCGCCTGATCAGCGGCTGGACCCTCACCGTCAACGGCGGTCAGCTGCTGGTGTTGCGGGCCAAGACCCTCGAGCACTACTCCGCGCAGTACGTGCTCACCAACCCGGAGCTGCCCGGGCTGCCGTCGAACGGTCTCGCCATCCGGCGGTTGCGCTACATCGGCGACGGCTTCCACGAGCGGCTGCAGCTGGTGTCGTACCAGCCCGAGCCGGTGCGGGTGGAGCTGCGCCTCGCCGTCGACGTGGACTTCGCCGACCTGTTCGAGGTCAAGTCGGTGGTCCGGGACCGCTCCGCGCAGATCGTCCGCAACCACGCCGCCGATGGCTCCGAGCTGTGCTTCTCCTACCGCAACGGAGACTTCACCGCCGAGACCCGGGTGCGCTGCGCGATTCCGGCGGACCGGATCGAGGGGGACGATCTGGTCTGGGACCTGCACCTGCGTCCGCGCGACAACTGGCTGGTGGACCTGCAGGTGCCGTTGTCGCCGGGCCCGGGGGTGGTCGAACCGGTGCGGGGCGACATCATCGACGTCGTCCAAGGCCGGGCCGAAGACCCGCTGCGCCGGTGGACCGAGGACCGGGCCGTGCTGCGCAGCGACAGCCAGGCGCTGGAGTGCACCGTCCGCCAGTCCCGCGACGACCTGGCGGCGCTGCGGCTCGAACTGGAGGTCAAAGGTCAGCGGATCCTGCTGCCCGGCGCGGGACTGCCCTGGTTTCTCAGCCTCTTCGGGCGGGACACGCTGATCACCGCGTACCAGACGTTGGTGGCCGGGCCGGCGCTGGCGAAGGGAACGCTGCTCGCGCTCGCCAAACTCCAGGGCAACGCCTGTGACGACTTCACTGACGAGGAGCCCGGCAAGATCCTGCACGAGGTCCGCAGCGGCGAGCTGACCCGTACCGGCCAGAAGCCGTACGGCCCCTACTACGGCACCGCCGACGCCACACAGCTCTGGCTGATCCTGCTCTCGGAGTACTGGCGGTGGACCGCCGACCACGAGACCGTCCGGCACCTGCGCGACAACGCGGTGGCCGCGCTGCGGTGGATCGACGAGTACGGCGACCGCGACGGCGACGGCTACGTGGAGTACGCCACCCGGTCCCCGGAGGGGCTGGGCAACCAGTGCTGGCGGGACTCGCCGGACGGCGTCTGCTTCGCCGACGGACGTATCCCGGTGCTGCCGCTGGCAACCGCCGACATCCAGGGCTACACCTACGACGCCAAGGTGCGGCTGGCCGAGCTGTTCGACGGCCCGCTGGGCGACCCCACCCTGGCGGCACGGCTGCGCGACGAGGCCGGCACCCTGTACGAGCGGTTCAACCGGGACTTCTGGATCGACGAGCGGGGCGGCTACTACGCGGTGGCCCTCGATGGCGACAAGAACGTGGTCGACTCCAAGACGTCCAGCATGGGTCACCTGCTGTGGAGCGGGATCGTGCCGCAGGGGCGGGCGGATGCGGTGGTGCGCCAGCTCATGTCGCCCGACATGTTCTCCGGCTGGGGCATTCGGACGCTGTCCGCCGAGGAACGCCTCTACGGGCCCTTCGGCTACCACCTGGGCACGGTCTGGCCGCACGACAACTCGCTGATCGCGCTCGGCCTGGCCCGCTACGGCTACCGGAAGGAGGCGAACCGGATCAGCCTGGCGATGATCGACGCGGCCGAGCAGTTCGACCACCGGCTGCCCGAGGCGCTCAGCGGGTCCGACCGGCAACGGCTGCTGTTCGCCGTCCCATATCCCACCGCCTGCAGCCCGCAGGCATGGGCGTCCGGCACGCCGCTGGCGCTGGTCCGCGCGATGCTGGGGCTCAATCCGGTCGGGGGTCGGCTCGTGCTCGACCCGGCGGTTCCACCGGAGATCGGCCGGATCTCGGCCGACCGGGTACGCGCCTTCGGTCAGGAGTGGGGTGTGGACGCGGTGGGCTCCAACGGTCACGTCTGGCTCGAGCGCAGCTGACCGCGCGCCTGCGCTTCGACGTTTGTCCCGGGCTGCGACGGGAAACGGCCCGCAATGACGAAACCTCGTGTGGTGATCGTGGGGGCCGGGTTCGCCGGTTACCAGGCGGCGAAGACGTTGAGCCGGATCGCCCGGGACCGGGCCGAGATCGTGGTGCTGAACTCCACCGACTACTTCCTCTACCTGCCGCTGCTGCCCGAGGTGGCCGCCGGGGTGGTCGAGCCCTCGCGCATCGCCGTGCCGCTGACCGGGACCCTCAAGGGCGTCCGGGTGGTGATCGGCGAGGCGGATCACGTCGACCTGCAGAACCGCTGGGTCGGCTTCACCCAGCCCGAGGGGGAGAAGAACCGCCTGGCGTACGACCGGCTGGTGCTCGCCGTGGGCAGCGTCAACAAGCTGCTGCCCATCCCGGGCGTCACCGAGTACGCGCACGGCTTCCGCGGCCTGCCCGAGGCCGTCTACCTGCACGACCACATCGTCCGCCAGGTCGAGCTGGCCGAGCAGGCCGAGGACCCGGCGGAGCAGCAGGCCCGCTCCACCTTCGTGGTGGTCGGCGCGGGCTACACCGGCACCGAGGTCGCCGCGCACGGGCAGCTGTTCACCGACGCGCTGCACGCGCAGCGGCCCCGGCTGACCGTCCGGCCCCGCTGGATGCTGCTCGACGTCGCCCCCCGGGTGCTGCCCGAGCTGGACAAGCGGATGTCCGTCACCTCGCACAAGGTGCTCAACCGGCGGGGGGTGGACGTGCGGATGGGCACGTCGGTGGCCGAGGCGACCTGCGACGGCGTCAAGCTCACCGACGGCGAGTACGTGCCGACCTGCACGCTTGTGTGGTGCGTGGGGGTGCGGCCGGACCCGTTCGTCAACGAGCTGGGCCTGCGCACCGAGAAGGGCCGGCTGGTCACCGACGAGTACCTCAACGTCCCCGGCTATCCGGAGGTCTTCGCCTGCGGTGACGCCGCAGCCGTGCCCGACCTGGTGAATCCGGGGCAGATCTGCGGCATGACGGCCCAGCACGCGCAGCGGCAGGGCAAGCGCGTGGCGCACAACATCGCCGCGTCGTACGGCTTCGGGCAGCGCAAGCCGTACAGGCACCACGATCTGGGTTGGGTGGTCGACCTGGGCGGCAAGGACGCGGCCGCGAACCCGTTGCACGTCAACCTGGCCGGGCTGCCGGCCAAGGCGGTCACCCGGGCGTACCACCTGATGGCGATGCCGGGCAACCGCACCCGCGTCGGGGCCGACTGGGTGCTCGACGCCGCGCTGACCCGCTCGGCCGTGCAGTTGGGGCTGGTCCCGGCGAACGCGGTCCCGCTGGAGAGCACGTCGCCGGAGGTCGCGGTGCGCGGCCGCTGAGCGGAACCCGTCGACCCGGCCGGTCAGCCCCGCGAGGTGGCGGGACCGGCCGGTCCACGTGGTGGCACGGCCGGCGGGGGCGGTTCGCCGGGGTCCGCCGGTGGGGGCGGGTTCAGTCGTCGCGGCCCGTACTCGCGCAGCAGGATCTGGACGATGCCGGCGGCGGGGATGGCCAGCAGCGCGCCGAGCAAGCCGGCCAGCTCCGCCGCGAGCAGCACGCTCAGCAGCACGGTCAGCGGGTTGAGCCGCACCGCACGAGACAGGATGAGTGGCTGGAGCAGATGGTTCTCGACCTGCTGGTAGACGACGAAGAAGACGAGCACGATGATTCCGGCGGTGGAGGAGTGCAGGAACCCGGCGCCGGCGGCGATCACCGCGCCGATCGTCGCGCCCACCAGCGGTATCAGGTCGGCCACCGCCACCAGCAGGGCGATCACGCCCGCGAACGGCACCCCGGTCAGGGTCAGCACCAGGAAGGTCAGCACCCCGCAGATCACGCTGATCAGCAGGTTGCCGGTGAGGTAGCCGGTGACCGTCCGCGACATCTCCCGGCCGACCCGGCGCAGGCGCTCGCCCGCACCGTCCCCGGCCGCCGCGAGGACGCTGCCGGTGATCCGCGGCGACTCCAACACCATGAGGTACGCCAGCACGATGACCGTGACCAGCCCCGCGACCGTCTGCAGGACACCGCGCAGCACGCCCACGGCGGGTTGACGTAGCCGGGTGCCGGCGTCGCGCAGCTGGTCGGAGTGCTCGCTGACGTAGCGTCGTGCCCCGGTGCGTTCCAGGAGCTGGCCCACCGGGCCGCGCCCGGCGCGCGCGTCGCGCAGCAGCTCAGGCCCCCGATCGGCGAACCGGCCCAGCTCGTCGAGCAGCGGCACCAGGATGACCGTGGCGAGGACCGCCAGCACGACGAACGCGGTGAGGAACACGAGCAGCGTGGCCACCGCCCGCCGCCGCACGAACCGGCGTTGCAGCCAGTCCACCGACGGCTTGAGCGCGACCGCGAAGAAGGCGGCCACCACGGCCCAGACCAGCACCCGGCGGGTCGCGTACACGAAGGCCAGCGCGAGCGCGGTCGCCAGCACCAGACCGATCACGACCAGGGCCCGGCGGGCGGTGGCCCGATTGTCGGCGTTGCTCACCCGCCGGGCCTTCCCCGCGCGCACCGTCGGAAACCCGGCAATGCGGACGCGCGGGCCGGCCCTAGGCCGTGTCTTCAAAGGTTCACAACCAATGGAGCAGCGCGGCGATGGTGACGGTGGCCTGGAACGAGGTCGCGGTCTTGTCGTAGCGGGTCGCGACGCTGCGGCACTGCTTGAGCCGGTTGAAGCAGCATTCGACGACGTTTCTCGGCGCCCTCTTTTAGCGCCCGCGGCGTGCTGGTGGGCTCGCACGATCGTGGAGTCCACCGACACCAGCCAGTCGATGTCCCCGGCCGCTTCCGCGTCGGCCTGGACCCCGGCGAGCATCCGCTCGAACGTGGCGTCAAGGGCTCACCTGCGGAAACGGGTGTAGATCGACTGCCAGGACCCGTAGCGGGCGGGCATGTCACGCCACGCCGCCCCGGCGCGGATCTTCCACAGGAGGTTGGTCGGGCCACGCATCCCGCCCGCTACTCCCAGAACCGGCGAATTGCGAATGCGAATGTCAGTCTGATCCAGATAGATGGATTTGGGCTATTGTTCCAATTTGCCCTCATTGGAACACCTGACGTGATGTGGTGATCAGCGCGCTTCATCGGCGCCATTCAGGCCGTTTCACGCAGGACGCCGCTCGTTCGACGTCTCCTGCGAGTAGTACCCACGGAGGGTGTTCTGTGACAGCTAAACCCAAAAATTGGCTACGGCGGCGGGTGGTCCTGCCGTCGCTCGCCGCTGGCGCAGCCGCCACGGTGGCAGCCAGCCTGCTGCTCTTCAGCTCGACCGCCGCAAACGCGCAGGAAGCACCGGTCAACCTGGGGACGGCGGCCGACTTCTCCGTCCTGGCCGGAGCGGAGCCCACCAACACCGGCCCCAGCTTTCTGGCCCAGAGCCTCGGGCGGTTCCCCGGGAGCACCGCGTCCGGCTTCGGAACGGCCACCATCGGCGGGGAGGTGCACCTCGGCGACGCGGTGGCGCTCCAGGCTCAGAGCGACCTGACCATCGCCTTCAACGACGCCGCCGGCCGGACCCCGTTCACCAACCTCCCGGCGGAGTTGGGTGGCAACACACTCAACGAAGGGGTCTACCGGATCGGGGCCGCTCAACTGACCGGAGCGTTGACGCTCGACGGCCAGGGCGATCCGTCGGCCGTGTTCATCTTCCAGGTCGACTCCTCGCTGACGACGGCGTCGAACAGCAGCGTCGTCCTGACCAACGGGGCGTCGGCCTGCAACGTGTTCTGGAAGATCGGCAGCTCGGCGACGATCGGCACCGGCACCACCTTCGTGGGCACCATCATGGCTCAGGCCGCGATCACGATGGCCACGGGCGCGACCCTCCAGGGCCGCGCGCTGGCGCGCACCGCCGCCGTCACCCTCGACACCAACGTCATCACCGCACCGATCTGCGCCGGGCCGACGGGCCCGCCTGGACCGACCGGCCCACCCGGGCCCACCGGCCCACCCGGCCCGTCCGGCCCGCCCGGCAGTCCCGGAGCACCCGGTAGCCCCGGAGCGCCCGGTAGCCCGGGAGCGCCCGGTAGCCCCGGCGCACCTGGTAGCCCGGGAGCGCCCGGTAGCCCCGGCGCACCTGGTAGTCCGGGAGCGCCCGGTAGTCCGGGAGCGCCTGGTAGTCCGGGAGCACCTGGTAGTCCGGGAGCGCCTGGTAGCCCCGGCGCACCTGGTAGTCCGGGGGCGCCCGGTAGTCCGGGGGCGCCCGGTAGTCCGGGAGCGCCCGGTAGCCCCGGAGCACCCGGAGCACCCGGTAGTCCGGGCGCACCGGGCAGCCCCGGCGCACCTGGTCCGTCCGGACCTCCCGGAGCACCCGGCAGCCCTGGTGCGCCTGGCAGCCCCGGCGCACCCGGCAAACCTGGTGGTGGCGGCAAGCAACCCATCCTGCCGGTCACCGGCGGCGGTGTGGTCCCGGCCATGACCGGCGTCGGAGGTGTGATGGTCGTCCTGGGCGCGGTCGCGTTCTTCCTCGCCCGGCGTCGACGCCTGGAGTCCTGATCGGTGGCCCGGCCGGTGTGATCCCGGCCGGGCCACCTCACGTCGTCGGCCCGCTCCCCACCGGGGGGCGGGCCGACGACGTATTCGCCATGGACGGTCAGCCGGTGAGCCCCAGCTCCCGCATGACGTCGTCCTCGCGCTCGTGCGGGAGGTCGAGCAGGATCTGTGGCCGGTCGCGGTCGCAGGGCACCACGTAGGTCTGTGCGAACCGCGGGCTGCCGGCCTTGCCCTGCGGCGGCGCGAAGTCCAACGTCCGCTCGGTCGGTACGAGGACGTACCCCCGGTGCGAGATCGCGAACGTCCAGAACGGTCAGACCAAACTGCTCGGTCATCGCCGTGTGGCGTTCGTCGAGAACGGCCCGGTACCCGGCGTCGTTGATGACGACCGCCGCCCTGCCCGGGTCACCCTCGATGTACGTCTCGGCTGTAGCTCGCGGCAACGGCGCCGTTGTCGCCGGCCTCGACGGCCCGCGCGTAGCCGTGCAGGAAGGCGGTGATCTGGTCGCGTACCGGTGTCTCCGTCGACTTCATCCTCGGTCGTCTCAGTTCGGCGGCCGTCAGGAGGCGAGGATCCGCCCGTCCTCACTGACGGGGCAGCCCGCTCAGCCAGACGTCCAGCTCCGCCGGGGAGCGCAGCAACACCACGGGCGGCGCGGACGGATCGGTCTGCCAGGCCCGCATCCGCCGGCGGCCCCGCCGCTACGACAAGACCGCGACCTCCTTCCAGGCCACCGTCACAATCGCCGCGCTACTCCGATCGTTGTAAACCTCTGAAGACACGGCCTAGGCGTCGGCGTCGGTGAACGGGTGGGCGCCGGCGACGAACGTGTCGAGCGCGGCGGCGTGCAGCAGCCCGCCGGGGATCGGGTCGCGCAGCGCCGCCGCCGCGAGCCGGCCGACCGGCAGACCGCCCGGGCGGTGCGTCGCGGCGAGCACCAGGTTGCCGTAGCGCCGAGCGCGCAGCATCCGGCGGTCCCCGAACACGCAGACGTCGCCGAAGACCGCCCGCAGCGTCGCCACCTGCACCCGGGTGCCGACCAGTGGCGGCAGGTCCGTGACGTTGACCAGATAGAGCCCGCCGGGGCGCAGGACACGGGCCACCTCGGCCGCGAACTCCACGCTGCGTACGTGGCGGGGCATTCGGGCCGCCCGGTAGATGTCGGCGATCACCAGGTCGTACGCGTTGGACGCGGCGGCCGTGACCGCGTCCCGGGCGTCGGCGACCTCGACCCGCACCTCGGGCGGCAGCGGCGGCAGTTCCCGGGCGACCAGCTCGACCACCGCCGGGTCCCGCTCGACGACCCGCTGCGCGGAACCCGGCCGGGTCGCGGCGAGCCAGCGCGGCAGCGTCAACGCACCGCCGCCGAGGTGCAGCACGCTCAGCGGTACGCCCGCCGGGGCGGCCAGCTCCACCGCCGAGGCGATCCGCCGGACGTACTCGAAGTGCAGGTGCCGGGGATCCTCGACATCCACGTACGACTGCTCGACGCCGGCGGAGAGCAGCGTCCGTCCGGTTCGACGGACCGGATCGGCGACCAGCTCCAACCGGTCGGCGGCACGCTTCATGACGGCACGCTAACCGAGCGGCTCGCGGGCCCGAACCGCCGGTGGGCGGACGGGTCGCATACCGCGCCCGACGGGCCGGCGGCGCGGGAGGTACCCGCGTGCGCCGGCCCGCGTGCGCCGTCTGTGGCGGTCAGCCGCTGGCCATCCCGGCGCCCACCTCGTCGATGGCGTCGTCGATCGAGTGGGCGAGGTCCACGTCGAGCGCGGTCACCCCGTCGGCCTGGTTGGTGCGCACGGTCAGCACGGCGGCCGTGCCGCCCGGTCGCCCGATGCTCGGGCCACGCCCGGTCTCCTCGCGCAGCCGGTCCAGCCGGGCGAGCACCCGGTCCAGGTTGTCCGGCGGCAGCGCGATCACGCGATACAGGCCGGTACTGTCACCGGCCCAGTACGGCAGGTCGTCCAGCGCCGCCCGGAGCTGGGCCTCGTCCAGCGTGGGTGTGGTGGTGGAGGCGCCCACGATGCCGCCGCCGGCCGCTGGCGGGTTCAGCAGCTCCCGCAGGCCGTCGGGGACGTGCAGGGACTCGACCAGGTCGCCGTCCTGGTCGGCGAGCGCGGCGAGCGTCGCCTCGGCCTGGTAGCGGGCCTGCTCCGGCGAATTTCCGCTGATCCGGCCCACCTCGGCCAGGAAGCCGGGCAGGTCCCGGTGCCGCTTGATGCCGTCCACGGGCAGGACGTCGTGCAGCGAGTTCGGCACGGCGGCGAGCAGCCGTTGCCGCTCCGCCGCGTCCAGCGCGAAGGCCAGCACCAGCACCGTCGCCTCGGCGCCCACCTTGGCCGTCGAGAAGTCGACGCCGGAGCGGCGTCGGACGTCGTCGACCAGGTCGTGGTAGCCGACGCTGTTCACCCCGGCCGCGCCGCCGGGTGGCGGCTGCGGGCGCGGATTGTCCGCGTTGCCCCTCGACGGCGGGGCCGGTCCACCACGCGTGGTGTCCGGCTTGTGCCGTCCGGCCGGCGCTGGGCCGGTCCGCTTGCCCTGGTCCAGGCTGGTGAGCTGCTTGGAGGCGCTCAGGCTCGCGCCGAACTGACTGGGCTGGCTGCCCTGTTCGCGGGCCTGCCGGGCCAGCGCCCGGCGGCGCTGGTTGTCGCCCTCCATCTGCTTGCGCATGGTGACGCCCCTTCCGCTGGGGATCGATCCTGCGCCCGTCGCGTTCCCGCCGCCCCGGAGCCGAAACGGACGCCGCCGGCCGGGTAGGGCTGAGCGTCGATGAGGCTTCATCCGGCCGGGGTGAGGGGTGCTCACCCGTGCGGCCGGCAGGATCGGGGCAGGACCACAGTTCTTCCGAGGTACGCGGAAGGAAGGTCGTCATGAAACGGATCGTCGAGATCGTTCCCGCTCGACCTGGCTGGTACGCCCGGTGGCAACTCGCGCCCGACGCCACCCGGTGCTACCCGGTGAGCCTGTGGGCGTTGCTGGAGGAGGCCGACGGAACCGGCCGGGAAGTGGTCGGAATGGACTGCATCGGCCAGTGGCCGGGTGCGGACGACAACGAGGCCGATGGGGAGTTTGTCCGCTACCTGTACCAGACGCCCGACTCGGGGGAACCCGACGACATCGAACCTCCGTCGGCCATCGAACTGCGCGACGCCGGCCCCCGGCTCCAGCCGATGACCGCGCCCTAGACATTTCTCCGGCCCCCGACCCCAGGTCCCAGGGTCGGGGGCCACCCCCCTTTCTCGGGGATGGTGACCCGTTTCAGGGATGGCGACCCGGCGGTGGGTGGGTGCGGCCGTCAGCCCAGGGCGCGCAGATTGGCGCCGTCGACGGCGACGGTGTTCTCCACGGCCAGCAGCTCGGTGAGCCCGGTGCGGTCCAGCATCTGCTGGAGTCGGGCGCTGACCCCGGTCAGCCGGATCGCCCCGACGCCCCGGCGCACCACCAGCAGGGCGCTGAGGCCCGACGAGTCGCAGAGGCCGACCCCGGCCAGGTCGATCGTCACGTGCTGCTCGCCGTGCAGCTCAGCCGCGGCGGCGACCAACTCCGGAGCGGTGTCGTAGTCCAGCTCGCCGGTCAGCCGCAGCCGGACGTGACCGGCTGCGAGCCGGGTCACCTCGATGGTCAACAGCTGGTGGGACATTCCACCATTTCCCAGTCCAGCGGCGGAACGCAAACCGCAGGGCCGCGAGCCGCCGGGTCACGCGCTGGCGGCGGACTGCTGCGAGCCGGGGCCGACCGTACTGGTCGCCGGCAGCGGCCGGTCGAGCAGCGCCGCCACCCCGGTGATGTCCAGGATCGTCGCCAGGAAGCGGGGGACCGCCCGCAGTCGCAGCGTCGTTCCGACCTCCTGGCCCTCCCGCCACGCGTGCACGATCACGCCGAGACCGCTGCTGTCGATGAAGACCAGGTCGGCGAAATCCAGCACGATGCCGCGCGGCGCCTCGGCGAGGACCCGGTCGACCTCGGCGCGCAGCGGCGCCGCGGTCAGGTACGCCAGGTCGCCGCCCACGCGGATCAGGGGCATGTCGGGATCGGACCGATCGACGGACATGCTCAGCTGGTTCGCTTCGGGGCCCCGCCCGTCCGATGGCACGATCACGCCTTTCCGCACACGGCGGTTCCAGCCGGTGCGAAGGGATCGTAACAACCGTCGGGCGGGTCCGCCCGGTACGCGACCGAGGGCCCGCGACCTGCCGTGGGATGCCGGTCGCGGCCGACCGGCGTAGGGTGGCCGGAGAGATTCGACCACAGAGGCCGGTTCCGGTGCGGGTTCGGGTGGACGACAAGGAGTGAGGCTCAGCTGGTGACTGCTTCCGACGTCAGGGACACCGACGACGGACGGATCTCCACGCCGAGCACCACACGGACCACGGCGTGGTCCGCCGACGCGCCGTCCTGGCCGAGCACCGCGCTGCCGCCGCTGGCCCCCGACCGTGATCGGGCCGCGCCCGGCTGGTCCGAGGTCGTCGAGCACTTCCGCGAGGGCCTTGTGGTCTGCGACGCCGACGGCGTCGTCCGACACGTCAGCCCGGTGGCCGAGCGGTTGCTGCCCGAGGTGGTCCCCGGTGTTTCGCTGGCCGCGTCCGGCGTTCCGGGTCTGGGCGAGGAAAGCCCCGGAGGCTTCACCCACCTCGGTCGTCGGCTCACCGCCCGCCAGGTGCCCCTCTCCGCCGGTCGATGCTGCTGGTACGTGGAGGACGTCACCGAGAGCGTCAGCCGTGCCGACGCGCTGCTCGCCGAGCGGGCCCGCTCGGCGTTCCTGGCCGTGGTGGGCGACAAGCTGGGCAACCCGCTGCACCCGGACCGGGCCGCCGCGGCGGTCGTCCGCCTCGCCGTGCCGACCCTCGCCGAGGTGGCCGTGCTGGTGCTGGCGCCGCGCGTGGGGCGGGCCCGGTGGTGGCGGGCCTCCCGGGCCGCCGACGAGACGCCGACGATCGACAGCGGCGTGCTCGTTGGCCCCGCCCTGCCGGCCGCGATCGCCGAAGGACTGACCGGGGTCGAGCCGCACACTCTCGACTGGCTGGTGGAGCAGGCGGTCGACGCCGGCTGGCTGCCCGGCCTCACGAGTGCCGACAGCCTTGCCCGGGTCGTGCCGTTGCCCGGCCGGGACGCCCCCGTCGGGGTGCTGCTGGTCGCCCGCCGCTCCAGCCGGTGGTACGACGAGGACGACGTCGGGTTGATTCGTGCCTTCGCGGCCCGGGCCGGCGCGGCGCTGACCACCGCTCTGCTCTACCGCGACCAGGCCGAGGTCGCCGACACCCTGCAGGCCAGCCTGTTGCCGGTCGAGCCGACCGAGACCGCCGGTGTGCAGTGGGGCACCGCGTACCGCCCGGCCCAGGCGGGGCTGCGGATCGGCGGCGACTTCTACGGTTCGCACCGGCTCGCCGACGGCGGTTGCGTGTTCTTCCTCGGCGACGTCTCCGGCAAGGGCGTCGAGGCGGCGGTCTTCACCGGCCAGCTCCGCCAGTGCCTCCAGGCGCTGCACCGGGTGGAGTCGCACCCCGGGCGGCTGCTGCGACTGCTCAACGACGCGCTGCTGGAGACGACCCAGGCGCACGGCCAGGGCCGCTTCGCCACCATCGTGCTCGGCGTGGCCCGTCCGCAGCGCGACGGCGGCGTCACCCTCACGATGGCCGGGGGCGGGCACCTGCCGCCGCTGGTGCTGCGTACGTCGGGCGAGGTCGAGTCGGTGCCGCTGCGCGGCATGCTGATCGGGGTGGTGCCCGACCCGCGCGTCGGTGAGGTGACCGTGCGGCTGGCGCCGGGCGAGACCTGCCTGCTCTACAGCGACGGCGTGACCGAGGCCCGCGGGGGCCGCCGCGGCGACGAGCAGTTCGGCGCGGAGCGGTTGCTCACGGCCCTGACCGGTTGCCAGCGGATGCCGGCGCCGGCCCTGGCCGAACGCGTCGAGCAGGTCACCTGTGACTGGCTGGGGCACGGCGACCACGACGACATCGCGGTGCTGGCGTTGCGCGCGGTCAGCCCGGGCGGGCGAGGCGCGCGGCACCTGCACGCGGTGCCCACGTCGACGAGCGCCGACGAGCAGAGGGAGAGCCCCGCGTGACCGCCCCCGCCACGACCACAAGCCTGGCCGACGCCTACCCCGGCTACCTGGCCTGCCTCGCCGACGCCGACGAGTACGCCGCGATCGACGTGGCGCTCGGTCTGCTCGACGCGGGCGTACCGCCGGAGCGGGTGCTGCTCGACGTGGTCGCGCCGGCCCAGGCCGAGGTGGGTGAGCGGTGGGCTCGCAACGAGTGGAGCGTGGCCCAGGAGCACGCGGCGACCCACATCAGCGAGCGGGTGGTGGCCGCGGTGGCGACGCACGCCAACCCGCGTCCGACCGGCGGGCGGATCGTGGTGGCCTGTATGGACGGCGAGTGGCACGCGCTGCCGCCCCGGCTGGTGGCCGAGGTGCTGCGGCTGCGCGGTTGGCAGGTGACCTTCCTGGGCGCCAGCGTGCCGGCGGCGCACCTGGTGTCGTACCTGCACCGGCACGACGCGCAGGCGGTCGCGTTGGCCTGCGCGCTGCCGATGCGGCTGCCGCACGCCCACCGGATGATCGAGGCGTGTCGGCGTTCGGACGTGCCGGTCGTGGTCGGGGGGCGTGGCTTCGGCGCGGACGGCCGGTGGGCGGCCCGGCCCGGCGCGGCCTGGGCGCCGGACGCGCCGGCGGCGGCGGAGTTGATCGCCGACGAGCGGGCGGTGCGGCGGGTGCCGGCGGCGCAGCTCGGGCACCTGGCCGACGACGAGTACGCGAGTCTCGTCCGCCGCAGGGGTGAGCTGATCGACAGCGCGCTTACCGACCTGCGCGAACGGGTGCCGGCGACCCGCGGGTACACGGCCGCCCAGCTCGACTCGACGGTGAGCGACCTGGGGCACATCCTGGACTCGCTGGCCGCCTCGCTCTACGTCGACGACGCCTCGCTGTTCACCGAGTTCGTCAAGTGGCTGGTGGAGATCCTGACGAGTCGGGGTGTGCCGGCCAGCGCGGTCGCCCTGACCCTGGCGCACTACGCCGCCGTGCTGCGCGACTTTCCCCGCGCGTCGCACGCGCTGGCGCGCAGTCGTGCCGGGTTGGTCTCCGCGTCCCGTTCCGCGGGCTGAGGACCACCCCCGGACGATCACCACGCGCTGCGGACCGTCGTACCCCCCCTGCGTATACTTGCCGGACTGCAAACGTCCCACCCAACCGGTGGAGCGAGGGGGAGAACGGTGACGTTCAGCGTCAGCCACGCCGAGCGCGACGGCGGTGCGGCCTGCCTGCGGCTCGCCGGTGAGCTGGACCTGAGCACCGCCGGCGAGCTGGCCGCCGCCATCGACAAGCTCACCGCGGCCGGCGAGCGGCGGGTGCTGCTCGACCTCACCGACCTGATCTTCTGCGACTCCACCGGGATGGCCGTGTTCGTCCGGGGCGACAACCAGGTCACCGCCGACGGGGGCTGGTTGCGGATCACGGGCGCCACCGGGCGCGTCGAGCGTGTGTTGCGGGTCACCGGTCTGGCCGACGTGCTGCGATACCTTCCGGACACGGCGGACCCGACGTCCAAGAGCGCCTCCTGATGGGCTAGATTTCCCCGCCAGCACGGTGACCGTTCCGGTCTCCTTTCTCCGCCGACCCGAGGCAGGTAGTGATGGGCGACAGCCCGCAGCCGGTACGCATCCTGGTGGTCGACGACGATCCGGGCGACGTGCTGATGATCGAGGAGGCGTTGGCCGACTCCGACGTCGAGAAGATCATTGACGTGGTCAGCGACGGCGAGGAGGCGATGGAGTTCCTGCGCGCCGAGGGCCGGCACGTGCAGGCTCGCCGACCGGACGTCATCCTGCTGGACCTGAACATGCCGCGGATGGACGGGCGTCAGGTGCTCGGCGCGGTCAAGCAGGACGAGGATCTGCGGACGATCCCGATCGTGGTGCTGACCACCTCGAACGCCGACACCGACATCGTCGGCAGCTACACGTTGCAGGCCAACGCGTACGTCACCAAGCCGATCGACCTCGATGACTTCAACGACGTGGTGCGCCGCATCGACGAGTTCTTCGGCCGCGTGGTCGTGCTGCCCAAGCGCCCCTGATCCGCCCGGCGCGGTCGGTCGGCATTGTCCCCGCCGCCGGCCCGACGTGGCCCGTCGCCGCGCCGCGCCCGCCGGACGCGCGCCCATGCTGAACAATTTTCCCGAACTGCCTCGGTCGCTGTCGCCGCGTCCGAGGATCCAGGTGGGGAAGTAACAGCGGCTGCCTGGGGGCGACAGTATGAGGTTCTCCGTCGTGAAGACCGGCTACGACCAGAGGCAGGTGGATTCCTGCCTGGATGAGCTGGGGATCCGGTTGTCCCGACTCGCGGCGCGGGCGGAGGGCGCCGCCGGGGCGACCCGCGAGTGGGACGAGATCCGCCAGGAGGCGACCTGGCTCAGCGGGCTGCTCCAACGCCTCGACCTGGGCGACGCCGGGACGACCCGCCAGGCCGGCGACGCGGTGCGGCGGGAGGCGGCCGAGATCCTGGCGCAGGCCCGCAACGAGCTGGACGAGGCCCGCGAGGAGGCCCGTCGCGTCCGCGAGCAGGCGTACGCGGACGCCGTGCAGGCCCGGCGGGACTTCGAGGAGGCGTTGCACGCGCGGCGACGCCGGGCGGCGCTGGTCGACGAGATCCTCACCCGCGTGACCGTCGAGCCGGTGCCGGCCGACACGCCCACGGCCGCGGCCGGAACGGGTGTACCGGCGACCCGGGTGGCGGCCGGCGGCCGGGACGCGGGCGCCCAGCCGCCCAGCCGCCCAGCGGGCGTACGGCCCGCTGAGCGCAGGCTCAGACGGTGAGCGCCGCCGCCACGGTGCTCGCGCGCTCCTCGTGCTGGGCGTACGCGTCGGGGAAGGCGGAGATCTGCACGGCCTGGGCGGCGGCGGTGACGCTCATGTCCTCCCAGCCGGGGATCTCGGCCAGCGCCGTGTAGAAGGCCCGGGCGGCGTACGACGGGCGCATCAGCTCGGCCACCGTGCCCCAGCCGCTGCTGGGCCGCTGCTGGAACAGTCCGACCGAGTCGTGGTCGGCGCCGCTGCCCTGGTGCGGGTACTGCGTCGACTCCGGCAGCACGTCGCTGGCCAGGTTGTAGAGGTTGCTCTCCTGCATCGCGGTGGCCAGCGCCACCACCAGGGCGCGGCGCGGCATCTTCAGCTCCAGGCCGACGTCCACGATGATCTTGGCGTTGTCCATCTGGGTCTGGTCGAGCCCGGCGACCGGGCGCGGCCGGGGGGGCTTTACCGGCTTCTTGGGCGCCTTGCGGGTGGGGGTGGGGCTGGCGGTCGGCGACGCCGTGGGGGTCGTGGGGAGGACCCGGGCGGGGGCGGCGTCGCGGTCCAGCGACCGGGAGGCGCGCTCGTCCGCGATGGCGGCGCGGTCGGCCAGCGCGTCGGCCATCGGTCGTACGGGCTGCGGCGCGTCCTCGGCGCCACGGGCGGCGGCGAACGCGCCCAGGCCGAGGCAGCAGGTGACGCCGGTGGCCAGGGCGACCCGGATGGGGGTGGAGCCCAGCCGGGCGCGGCGCGGCGGGTCGGGGACCCGGTGACGGCCGATCGTCCGTTCGGTTGATGCGGCGTCGCCCGAACGGGTGGTCGGGAGCGCGTCGGTCAGCTTCTGGGCGGCGGGGTCGACGGGATGCACCCGCCGAGGCTAGATAGTCGACCGCCCGCTGCCATCGGCCCGTACGGTGGCATGCGCCACAATTTGCCCGGATCATGGCTGTCATATCGGGCGGAAGGCCGGTCGAACCCATGAAACCTCGCCGATCAGGCAAGCCGGGTATTCCCGATTGGAACGGCGAACCCGGTCATCGCTGCGGTCTCCGGCGCCGCCTTCGGCCGCTCCCCGGCGCTCCTCCCTTCGGAGGATGCCTGCTCCACCGAACGGTGGGGGCCCACGGTGGTCGTCCGGCGGAGGCGGCATCCGAAAAGCCGCGAACCGGCCCGGGATCAGTGCCGGCCGTTCTCCGCCGGGGTCACGGTCAGTCGGTGCCGCGTGTTGTCGCCGCTGGAGAACGGCCAGAGCCGGTCGGCGTACTCGACCAGATCGGCCAACTGGGCGCGGCTCAGGCCGGCGGAGGAGATCGAGGCGTGCACGTCCGCCCGGTACCGGCCGTCGTCGTCGCGGCCCAGCTTCGCCTCGGCGCGTACCTGGACCGTGTGCGCCTCGTTCGTGATCTCCCCGGCCGCCTCCACCGCCGCGTGGTGCAGGCAGGACGCGAAGGCCGCGGCCAACAACTGCTCCGGTCTCAGGCCGGTGCAGTGCGCCGCCAGCGGCGACGCCAGCGGCGTGGAGAGCCCACCGTCGTCGGTGCGTACGTGGCCGCCCTCGGCCGTCGCGGTGGCCTCGTGCAGCCAGGAACTGGGGCTCGGCATCGCGTTCCTCCCGTCGCTCCCCGCCCGGCTACCCGGCCGCGAGCGGGCGAAACGCGGGGCCACCCCGGGTTCAGGGCCCGTCGACCATCGACAGGGCCTCGGTGGCCTCCGCGGCGGCCCGCTCGTTCCACGGCGACGTCGCCGCAGGTCGGCGTGGCGTGGGGATCATCATCGGCACGTACACCCGGGCGTCCACGGCCTCGGCCAGCAGCAGCGCGGCGACCAGGCTTGTCGGACGCTGCGCCGGGTCGTCGGCCAGGCAGGAGCGGCACAGCTCGGACACCTCCGGCGGCAGCCCGTCGATCTCGGGCAGCGGCTCCGGAGGTTGGGTCCGACGCTCGGTCAGCAGCTCGGCCGCGTTGCTCGCCCGGTAGGGCAGCCGACTGGTCAGGCAGTAGTAGAGCAGCACGCCGAGGGCGTACATGTCGGCCGCCGGGGTGGCCGGCGTGCCGTCGAGCTGCTCGGGCGCCAGGTACGCCGGGGTGCCGAACACCATGCCGTCCGGTATCGGGTCTGCGACCCCGGCCGGGGTGGCGATGCCGAAGTCCAGGACCTTCACCCCGACCGGGGTGAGCATGACGTTGGCCGGCTTCACGTCGCGGTGGACGATGCCGCTCGCGTGGGCGGCGGACAGCGCGGCGGCGACCTCGGCGCAGACCCGTACCGAGATGCGCCAGTCCAGTGGACCGGCCCGCAGGTGCGCGGCGAGCGTCTCGCCCTCGGCCAGCTCCATCACGATGTAGGGCGCCCGACGGCCGGGGAGCGTCGAGGAGGTGCCGAAGTCGTGCACGCTCGCGACGTTCGGGTGCACGAGCCGCGCCGCGGAGCGGGCCTCCGTGCGGATGCGGTCCACCGTGTCGTGCAGATCCTCCGGGCCGGGCGAGATGAGCTTCACCGCGACCGGCCGGTCCAGCACCCGGTCGTGGGCTCGCCACACCTCGGACATCCCGCCCACGCCGATACGCTGTTCGAGCTGATACCGCCCATCCAGCGTGCGCATCGACCACTCCTCGCCCTCGCCCGCCGACGGCGGGTGCCTCCGAACGCGGTACCCGGGGTCCGAGCTGGGCAAACCGTGCGGTGATCGGGCTTGGCCGATCCCGGCGTACACCGGCGCGGGCCGGTGGCGGGTGCGGTAGCTTGCGAGCCAGGGCTGGGCGCACCGAGCGTGCCGGCACGGTCACCGGGGAGACACCGCGATGAGCGAGGTCACCGTACGCTTCGTCGGCGGTCCCGCGGACGGCCTGGTCCGCGAGGTGCCGGCCGGGCCGGACGGGGCCCCGCCGTCGCGTTGGATCATGCGGCACCCGGACGGCACCGGCCCGACGCAACCCGGTCCCGACCACCTCTACGAACGCGACCAGCCGGACGGCCTGGGCGGGTGGAGCATGCGGTTCGTGCGGACCGACGCGTACGGGGTGTCCGAGTGAGCACGGGCGAGGGCTGAACGGTGGTCCGGCGGCCCGGCCGCACAGCTGGCACACAGGTGGGGCAGAGGCGCGACACAGCGGACACGCCCACGATGGGGGACATGGTCATCCAGGGGCAGACCGTGCCGGGCCGGATCGAGTTGCGCCGTCCCGACGGCGAACCGGTCCGGGTGCTGGTGGTCGACGACGAGGCGACACTGGCCGACCTGCTGTCGATGGCGCTGCGCTACGAGGGCTGGCAGGTGCGCAGCGCCGGCAACGGCATGGCGGCGCTGAGCGCCGCGCGGCAGTTTCAGCCGGACGCCGTCGTGCTCGACGTCATGCTGCCCGACCTGGACGGCTTCCAGGTGCTGCGCCGGCTGCGCGAGCACGCCCCGACCGTGCCGGTGCTGTTCCTGACCGCCCGCGACGCGGTCGAGGAACGCATCGCCGGGCTGACCGTGGGCGGCGACGACTACGTGACCAAGCCGTTCAGCCTGGAGGAGGTGATCGCCCGGCTGCGCGCGCTGCTGCGCCGCTCCGGCTTCGCGGTCGCCGCCCAGGAGGAGGCGGTGCTGACCGTCGGCGACCTCAGCCTCGACGAGGACAGCCACGAGGTCCGCCGCGCCGGCCAGCTCATCACGCTGACCGCGACCGAGTTCGAGCTGCTGCGCTACCTGATGCGCAACCCGCGCCGGGTGCTCAGCAAGGCGCAGATCCTCGACCGGGTGTGGAACTACGACTTCGGCGGCCAGGCCAACGTGGTGGAGCTGTACATCTCGTACCTGCGCAAGAAGATCGACGCCGGCCGGCCGCCGATGATCCACACGCTGCGCGGCGCGGGCTATGTCCTCAAACCCGCCGACTGACGTACGGCCGCGCCGTCGGCCGCTGCGCACCGCCCGGCGGTGGCTGGCCGGCCGGTCGCTGCGGGCCCGGCTGGTGTTCGCCCTGGTGGCACTGCTCGCCCTGGTCAGCGTCGCGATCGGCGGACTCACCACGGTCGCCCTGCGGCACTTCCTGGTCGGCCAGGTCGACAATCAGTTGACGATGGGGGACCGGCCGCGCGCCGACGTGCCGCCGTGGTTCCGCCAGGGCGGCGACCCCGGGTGGCCCGCCACGCCTCCGGGCGCCGTCGGCCCGCCCCCGCCGGAGCCTCCGCGTGGCTTCCCGCCGGGCTCGCTGGCCGTACGCCTCGCCGACGGCGTCACCACGGCGACGAGGAGCACCGAGAGCGGCAGCCTCGCCGACGTCCCCGCCGCGGACGCCGCGCGGCTGGTCGCGCTGCCCACCGACGGTCGGCCGCGCACGGTCACCCTCGGCGAGGGCGACGTCCGGGCGGTGGCGCGGCAGCTACCCAGCGGGGACGTGCTGGCCGTGGCGATCCCGCTCAGCGGCGTACAGGACACCGTCTGGGCGCTGGTCGCCGCGCAGGCCGGGGTGGCCGCCGTCGGGCTGCTCCTCGCCGGTGCGGCAGGCGCGCTGATCGTGCGCGCCACGCTGCGACCGCTGAACCGGGTGGCCGCCACCGCCACCCGGGTCACCGAGCTGCCGCTGGACCGGGGCGAGGTCGCGCTCGCCGTCCGGGTGCCGGCCGGGGACACCGACCCGCGGACCGAGGTCGGCCAGGTCGGCGCGGCGCTCAACCGGATGCTCGGCCACGTCGCCGACGCGCTGTCCGCGCGACAGGCCAGCGAGACCCGCGTACGCCAGTTCGTCGCCGACGCCAGCCACGAGCTGCGCACTCCCCTCGCGGCGATCCGGGGGTACGCCGAGGTGGCCCGGCGCGGCCGTGACGAGGTGCCCGCCGACGTGGCGCACGCGCTGCGCCGCGTCGAGTCGGAGAGCACCCGGATGACCAGTCTCGTCGACGACCTGCTGCTGCTGGCCCGGCTCGACACCGGCCGGCCGCTCGCCGTGGACCCGGTCGACCTGTCCGCACTCGTGGTGGACGCGGTCAGCGACGCGCACGTGGCCGGCCCCGAGCACCGCTGGCAGCTCGACCTGCCCGAGGTGGTCATCCGGGTGCCCGGCGACGCCGCCCGCCTGCACCAGGTGGTGGCGAACCTGCTGGCCAACGCCCGCGTGCACACCCCGCCGGGAACGACGGTCACCACCACGCTGGCCGTCGAGGCGGACACCGCCGTGCTCACCGTCGCCGACGACGGGCCGGGGGTGCCGGCGGAGCTGCGACCGGAGATGTTCGAGCGGTTCGCCCGGGGCGACAGCTCCCGGTCGCGGGCGCACGGCAGCACCGGCCTCGGCCTGGCGATCGTGGCGGCCGTGGTGGAGGCCCACCACGGCACGGTCACCGTCGACAGCCGGCCGGGGCGGACCGTGTTCGTCGTCCGCCTGCCGAATCCCACAGCTGACACATAGTCGGCGCACGGGGTTCCGCCAGTCCGGCCGCCGAGGCTGGCCGCATGGACAGAACAGACACCCTGCCGACGACGCCCGCCGAACCGGAGGGGCCGCCCCGCACGACCACGCGCCCCGAGGAGCACTCGCCGCCGGCGGGCCGTGCGCCGGCCTGGACCCGGCCCGCGCTGGTGGTCCTGCTCCTGGGCGCCGGCCTGCTGTACCTCTGGGGCCTGGGCGCCTCCGGCTGGGCCAACTCGTTCTACGCGGCCGCCGTGCAGGCCGGCTCGGTGAGCGGGAAGGCGTTCTTCTACGGCTCGTCGGACGCGGCCAACTCGATCACCGTGGACAAGACACCCGCCTCGCTGTGGCTGATGGCCCTGTCGGTGCGCGTCTTCGGGCTCAACAGCTGGGCGATGCTCGTTCCGCAGGCGCTCTGCGGGGTCGCCTCCGTCGGCGTGCTGTACGCGAGCGTCAAGCGCTGGTACGGGCCGGTCGCCGCCCTGATCGCCGGTGCGGTCCTCGCCCTCACCCCGGTGGCGACGCTCATGTTCCGCTTCAACAACCCGGACGCGCTGCTCGTGCTGCTGCTGGTCGGCGGCGCGTACGCCACCGTGCGCGCGCTGGAGACGGCCAGCACCCGGTGGATCGTGCTGGCCGGCGTGCTGGTCGGCTTCGGCTTCCTGACCAAGATGCTCCAGGCGTTCCTGCTGGTGCCGGTGTTCGCCGGCGTCTACCTGCTGGCCGCGCCGACCGGGCTGTGGCGGCGGGTGCGGCAACTGCTGCTGGCCGGTCTCGCGGTGGTGGTGTCCGCCGGTTGGTGGGTGGCCGTCGTCGAACTCGTCCCGGCCAGCGCCCGCCCGTACATCGGCGGTTCGCAGGGCAACAGCATCCTGGAGCTGACCCTCGGCTACAACGGCCTCGGCCGGATCACCGGCGACGAGGTGGGCAGCGTCGGCGGCGGCGGTGCCGGGCGGATGGGCGGTGGCGGTGGCCCGTTCTCCGGGCAGACCGGCCTGCTGCGGATGTTCGACGGCGAGGTCGGCGGTCAGATCTCCTGGCTGCTGCCGGCCGCGCTGATCCTGCTGGTCGCGGGCCTGCTGGTGGCCGGGCGGGCCGCGCGTACCGACCGCACCCGGGCCGGCCTGCTGCTGTGGGGCGGTTGGCTGCTGGTCACCGGTCTGATCTTCAGCTTCATGTCCGGGATCTTCCACGCCTACTACACCGTGGCGCTCGCACCGGCCGTCGGCGCGCTGGTCGGCATCGGCGTCACCCTGCTCTGGCGGCAGCGCCGACCGCGGCCGGCCCCGGTCGCCGGCACGCCTGACGAACCGGTGGTGATGTCCCGATGGCAGCGGTGGCGTCCGCTGGCCGCCACGGCGACGCTCGCCGCCACCCTCGCGGTCACCGTCTGGTGGGCGTGGGTGCTGCTCGGGCGCAGCCCCGACTGGTACCCGTGGCTGCGTACCGCCGTGCTGGTCGCCGGCCTGCTCGGCGCGGCCCTGATCCTGCTGGCCGCCCGACTGCCCCGCTGGCTGGTGCCCGTGGTGCTCGGCGTCGGCGCGGCGGCGGCCCTGGCGGGGCCGGCGGCGTACGCGGCGCAGACCGCCGCAACCCCGCACACCGGCTCGATCCCGAGCGCCGGCCCGGCGGTGGCGGGCGGTTTCGGTCGCGGCGGCTTCCCCGGCGGACGACCGCCCGGCGGCATGGCGTTCCCCGGCGGCGGGCAGTTCCCCGGCGACGGCCGCAACGGCAACCAGAACGGCGGGCAGTTCCCGGGCTTCCCGGGCGGCGGTCAGCTGCCCGGTGCTCCCGGCGGTGCCCAGCTGCCCGGTGCTCCCGGCGGTGCCCAGGTGCCCGGCGCTCCCGGCGGCGCGCAGGTGCCGGGCGCTCCCGGCGGCGCGCAGGTGCCGGGCTTCCCGGGCGGTTTTCCCGGCGGCGGTCAGCTGCCCGGCGCCGGTGGTGGCCGGGAGGGCGGCGGCATGGGCGGTCTGCTCGACGCCCGCGAGCCCAGCGCCGCGCTGCGCGAGCTGCTGGAGCGCGACAGCGACGACTACACCTGGGTGGCGGCCACCATCGGTTCCAACAACGCCTCCGGCTACCAGTTGGCCACCGGTGACCCGGTGATGCCGATCGGCGGGTTCAACGGCAGCGACCCGTCACCGACGCTCGCGCAGTTCCAGCGTCACGTCGCCGAGCACAAGATCCACTATTTCGTGGGTGGCGGCGGCTTCCGGGCCAACGGTGGCAGCTCCGCCGCGCAGGAGATCTCCACCTGGGTCGCGGAGACCTTCACGGCGCAGACCGTGGACGGAGTCACCGTCTACGACCTGAGCACCGGCGCGGACGCGTCGTGACCGCGCTCAGCGGCCCCCGTGCCGCCGTCCAGACCCGATCCACCACCTCGGGCGCGGTGCTGGACGTGGTGATCCCGGTCTACAACGAGGAGACCGACCTCGGGCCGTGCGTACGCCGCTTGCACGCGCATCTCAGCGAGCACTTCCCGTACCCGTTCCAGATCACCGTCGCCGACAACGCCAGCGTGGACGGCACCCTGGCCGTGGCCCAGGCGCTCGCCGCCGAGCTGCCCGGCGTCGGCGTACGGCACCTGGACGCCAAGGGGCGGGGGCGGGCGCTGTCCGCCGCGTGGTCCGCGTCGTCCGCGCCGGTGCTGGCGTACATGGACGTGGACCTGTCCACCGACCTGGCGGCGCTGCTGCCTCTGGTCGCGCCGCTCATCTCCGGCCACTCCGACCTGGCGATCGGCACCCGGCTGGCGCGTACGTCCCGGGTGGTGCGCGGCGCCAAGCGGGAGGTGATCTCCCGGGCCTACAACCTGCTGCTGCGGGGCGCGCTGGCGGCGCGGTTCTCCGACGCGCAGTGCGGGTTCAAGGCCATCCGCGCGGACGTGGCCGCCGGGCTGCTCCCGCACGTACGCGACACCGGCTGGTTCTTCGACACCGAGCTGCTGGTGCTCGCCCAACGGGCCGGGCTGCGCATCCACGAGGTGCCGGTGGACTGGGTCGACGACCCGGACAGCCGCGTCGACATCGTCGCCACCGCCTTGGCCGACCTGCGGGGGATGGGCCGCCTCGGTCGGGCACTGGTGACCGGCGCGCTGCCGCTGGCCGAGCTGCGCGCGCAGCTCGGCCGGGCGCCGCTGGCCGCGCCGCCGGCGCAGGTGCCGGTCGGGCTGCCCCGGCAGCTGACCCGGTTCGCCGCCGTCGGGGTGGCCAGCACGCTGGCGTACCTGCTGCTCTTCGTGGCCACCCGGGGTGCGCTCGGGGCGCAGCCGGCGAACCTGCTGGCCCTGCTGGTGACGGCGGTGGCGAACACGGCCGCGAACCGGCGGCTGACGTTCGGCATCACCGGCAGCCGGCACGCCGGTCGCCACCACGCGCAGGGGCTGCTGGCGTTCGCGCTCGGCCTGGCGCTGACCAGCGGGGCGCTGGCGGTGCTGCACGCTCTCGTCGCCGTGCCCGCCCGGCCGGTGGAGCTGGCCGTCCTGGTGGCCGCGAACCTGGCCGCGACCGTGCTGCGCTTCGTGCTGCTGCGCCTCGGCATGCACCACCGGCGGGGCTGAGACAGCCGCCGGTCAGCCGCCCAGCACGTCCGCGAGGACCTCGACGACGCGTCGCGCGTGGCGCCCGTCGGGGTCCTCGTCGGCGTTCGGGTGTCCAGCGCAGCTTCGCAGCGTACCGACGAGGGCCGCTTCCTGTGGCCGGGCTGGGAGTCCTCCGATGTCGCCGCGACGGCGCAGACGAGCAGCGTACGGTGATGGACAAGTCCGGCTTTCTGGGTTAAAAGCCTCACCGCTGCATCCCCGGGACGCCGGTGTCGAGACGGGCGAGGGGAAGGAGCGGTCGGTGATCCATCTGGCCTACCTGGACGCGGGATCCGGCAGCCTGATCGTGCAGGCCGTCGTCGGCGGGGTGGCCGGCGCCGCGGTCGCCGCCAAGCTCTACTGGCGACGGCTGGTCGACCGGTTCCGTCGGCAGCCCACCGACCAGCGGTAGCGGTCGCCGCGACGATGACGACCTCACCCACCGGGGTACGCCCCGAGCCCGCCTCCTTCCGCGACCCCGCCAACCGGGTGTTCCACGTCGGCGACGAGGTGCTGCGCGGGCTCGACGCCCAGGCCGCCGAGCACTGGCGGACCCTCGCGGCCAGCCCGTTCTTTCCCACGCTCGTCTCGGCGGGCAAGGTCTGCGCCACCGAGGACGCCCCGCCGGCGCTGGTGCCCGCCGCGGCCGGCACCCCGTGGGCGGCGGTGCTGCGCCACGAGCGCATCCCGTTCGTCTCCCACCCGTACGAGTGGTCCTTCGGCATGCTGCGCGACGCCGCACTGCTGCACCTGGAGATCCTGCGTACCGCCCTCGCCAACGGCTTCACCACCAAGGACGGCTCCGCCTACAACCTGCAGTGGCGCGGCGCGAAGCCGGTCTTCATCGACATCGGCTCCTTCGAGCCGCTGCGCGACGGGGAGCCGTGGGCGGGCTACCGGCAGTTCTGCCAGACCGTGCTCTACCCGCTGCTGCTCACCGCCCACCTGGGCGTGGACTTCCAGCCCTGGCTGCGCGCCCAGGTCGACGGCATCGAGGCCGACCAGCTGCGCCCCCTCTTCGGCGGCGCCCGCCGGCTGCGCCCCGGCGTCCTGGCCCACCTGCACCTGCACGGCGCCATGCAGCAACGCAACGCCGACGCCAGCACCAGCGACGTCAAGGCCCAACTGCGCGCCGCCGGCTACTCCCGGGACCTGCAGGCGGCCACCGTACGCGGCATCGAGAAGCTCGTCCGCCGGCTGGAGCACCGTCCGTCGCGCAGCCACTGGTCGGACTACCAGCGCACCTGCGGCTACTCGGCCCGCGACCGGGTCGCCAAGGAGCAGTTCGTGGTCACCGCGGTGGCCGCCGCCGCCCGCCCGCGCCTGGTGCTCGACCTGGGCGCCAACGACGGCCGGTACGCCCGACTGGCCGCCGGGCACGCCGACTACGTGGTCGCCGTCGAGCAGGACCCGGCCGTGGTCGACGAGCTGTACCGGGCGCTGCGCTCCGAGGGCCAGCAACGGATCCTGCCGCTGGTGGTCGACCTGGCCGACCCGTCGCCCGGTGGCGGCTGGCGCGGCGTCGAGCGCGCCGGCTTCGCGCAGCGGGCGTCGGCGGACGTCGTGCTCGCCCTGGCCCTGGTGCACCACCTGGCGATCGGCCGCAACGTGCCGCTGCCGGAGGTCGTCGACTGGCTGGCCGGGCTGAGCGCGCCCGGCGGCACCGTGGTGGTGGAGTTCATCCACCCGGACGACCCGATGGCCACTCGGCTGCTGGCCAACAAGCCCGACGGCCTCTTCCCGGACTACCGGCGCGACACCTTCGAACGGCTCCTCGCGGCCCGGGGCCGGATCACCGACCGACTGGAACTGCCCTCGGGCACCCGCACGCTCTACCGGGCGGTGATGGGTGGCTGAACCGGCGGTCGCCGACCCGCCGGGACCCGTCGCCGGCCCGCCGACGCCCGGCCGCTGGGACCGGGGCTGGCGCGGCGAGCTGGGCCGGCTGCTGGAGATCGTGGCGCTGGTCGGGCTGGTCGTCACCCAGCCGCTGCTGGACATACTCGGCCGCAGCCCCGACTTCTTCCTCTTCCACCGCGCCGACCCCGGCCAGATCCTGCTGCTGGTCGCCCTGGTGGCCCTCGCGCCCACCGTGCCCGTGGCGCTGCTCGGCGCACTGAGCCGACTGGCCGGCCGCACCGCCCGCGCGCTCACCCACACGACGCTGGTCGGGCTGCTGCTCGCCGCCCTCGCCGTGCAGGTGGGCCGGCACACGACGCCGCTTCGGGGCGTACCCCTGCTGGTGCTTGCCGGTCTGGCCGGTCTGGGCGGCGCGGCCGCGCACCGGCGGTGGCGGTCGCCGGGCAAGGCGATGCGACTGGCCGCCGCCGGGCCGGTGGCCTTCGTGGCGCTGTTCCTGTTCGTCTCGCCCACCTCGGCGGTCGTGCTGCCACGCGGCGACGGCGGCGCGGTCGGCACCGCGCAGGGCGTGGCCGTGCACCCGCCGGTGGTCATGCTGATCCTCGACGAGCTGCCGCTGGTCAGCCTGCTCGGCGGCGACGGCCGGATCGACGCGGCGCGGTTCCCGCACTTCGCCGAGCTGGCCGAAGGCTCGACCTGGTACCGCAACGCCACCGGTGTCAGCGGCTGGACGCCGAACGCGCTGCCGGCGATGCTCACCGGCCGCTACCCGGCGCGGGCGGTCGCGCCGCACTACTCGCAGTACCCGGACAACCTCTTCACCGCCTTCGGCGGCCTGTACGACATCCAGGCCCAGGAGAGCATCACCCGGCTCTGCCCACCCAGCCGGTGCGAGCAGCCCGTCACCCCCGAACAGGGCCTCGGTGTGCTGGTCCGGGAGACCGGCAAGCTGCTCGGCCAGGTCGCCGGGCCGACGAACACCCGCGTCGACCCGGAGGACTCCTACCGGGAGCAGACCCGCGTCGAGGCCGGCCTGGACGCCGCCGAGCCGGTCCCGGCCGACCCGAAGTTCCGCTGGGACAGCCTCGACGACAACCAGCCGGCCCGGTTCACCAGCTTCCTGGCTGGGCTGAAGCCGCAACCCCGACCCGCCCTGCACTTCCTGCACCTGCTGATGCCGCACTCCCCGTGGGCGTACCTGCCGTCTGGCGTCCGCTACGACGCCCCGGAGGACCTGCCCAACGACGGCACGGGCTGGGTCGAGCTGGCCCGCCAGCGTCACCTCGCCCAACTCGGCTACACCGACCGGCTGATCGGGGAGACCCTGCGGACGCTGCGCGCCAGCGGCCTCTACGACCAGGCCCTCGTCGTCGTCACCGCCGACCACGGGGTGAGCTTCCATCCGGGCGCGCAGGGCCGGGGCATGGACGCCATCAAGGCCGCCGCCGGTGAGGTCGCCTGGGTGCCCATGTTCGTCAAGGAGCCCGGGCAGCAGACCGGCCGGGTGGACGACCGCAACTGGGAACACGTCGACCTGCTGCCCACCGTCGCCGATGAAGCCGGCATCCGCCTGCCCTGGCACGTCGACGGCCGCTCCGCCCGGCAGGCTCCCCGCGCCGACGTCACGAAACACTTCTACGACACCCCCGGGGAGGCGGTCACCTTCCCCGGCGGCGTGCCCACCGCGCCGCCGCTGCCGACACCGCACCCCCTGGTGGGCACCGAGGTCCGCGCCGGCCCGACCGGAGGCAGCGCCCAGGTCGCCGACCTGGCCGCCTTCCGGGCGACCGACCCGGACACCGGCACCCTCCCGGCGCTGGTCTGGGGTGACGTGCCGGACGCGATACCGGACGGCACGTTGCTGGCCGTCGCCGTCAACGGCCGGATCGGCGCGGTGGTCCCGGTGGTGCCGGCCGACCCGGGCGGCCGCCGCTTCGCCGCGCTGCTCACCGACGACCGGCTGTTCCGCGCCGGGACGAATCAGCTCGACGTCTACCAGGTCGCGGCGGACGGTACGCTACGGCGCCTCACGTTGTCCTGATCTCCTGTCCTCCGCTGGCGGGAGGGCGGGTTTCCCGGCTGCTCAGTCGGGAATCGGGTGACGCATACCTCACCGCCGAACCACGGCGGGCAGTGTCCCCCGAGCCGCAATTACGGTAGAAGCGAAGGCAATTCAACGTAGATCTGCCGGCGAAGCGAGGAACCACATGACGGAAGTCAAGCTCGATCACCCCGGCGGGCAGCTGTCGATGCCGGTACATCCCGCGGTCGAGGGCCCCGCTGGCATCGGGGTGAGCAAGCTGCTGAAGGAAACCGGGATGACGACGTACGACCCCGGTTTCGTCAACACCGCAGCGGCCTCATCCGCGATCACCTACATCGATGGCGACGCGGGGATCCTGCGTTACCGGGGATACCCGATCGAGCAGCTGGCCGAGAAGTCCTCCTTCCTGGAGGTCTCGTACCTGCTCATCTACGGTGAGCTGCCCACCGAGCAGCAGCTGACCGAGTTCACCGAGTGGATCCGGCGGCACTCGCTGCTGCACGAGGAGATGCGCCGCTTCTTCGACGGCTTCCCCCGCGACGCGCACCCGATGGCGGTGCTGTCGTCGGCGGTGAGCGCCCTGTCGACCTTCTACCAGGACAGCCTGGACCCGTTCGACTCCGAGCACGTGGAGATCTCCACGGTCCGGCTCATGGCGAAGGTCCCCACCATCGCCTCGTACGCGTACAAGAAGTCCATCGGGCAGCCGCTGCTCTACCCGGACAACTCCCTGGGGTACGTGGACAACCTGCTGCGCATGACCTTCGGCGTACCGGCGGAGCCGTACGTGGTCGACCCGGTGATGTCGAAGGTGCTGGACATGCTCTTCGTCCTGCACGCCGACCACGAGCAGAACTGCTCCACGTCGACCGTCCGGCTGGTCGGCTCCAGCAACGCCAACCTGTTCGCCTCCGTCTCGGCGGGCGTGAACGCGCTGTTCGGCCCGCTGCACGGCGGCGCCAACCAGGCGGTGCTGGAGATGCTCCAGCAGATCCACGCCGGCGACGGCGACGTCCGGTCCTTCGTCCGCAAGGTCAAGGACAAGCAGGACGGCGTCAAGCTCATGGGCTTCGGCCACCGGGTCTACAAGAACTACGACCCGCGGGCGGCGATCGTCAAGAAGGCCGCGCAGGACGTGCTGGGCCGGATGGCCAAGCCGGACCCGCTGCTGGACATTGCCATGGAGCTGGAGGAGATCGCGCTCGCCGACGACTTCTTCGTCTCCCGCCGGCTCTACCCGAACGTGGACTTCTACACCGGCCTGATCTACAAGGCCATGGGCTTCCCCACGAAGATGTTCACGGTGCTGTTCGCGCTCGGCCGGCTGCCCGGCTGGATCGCCCAGTGGCGCGAGATGATCAACGACCCGGAGACCAAGATCGGCCGTCCGCGGCAGGTCTACGTCGGTGCCGCCGAGCGGGACTACCTCCCCTTCGCCGAGCGCTGACCTCCGCTCTCTCGCACCACCCGCACCACCCGCATCACCCGCAGGCCGCCGACCCGATCCGGGCCGGCGGCCTGCGCCGTTCCCACCCGCCCTCTCGCGTGGCGGCCCGGGCGCTTCGGCCGGATCTTCCGGCTCGGCGGTCCGTGGGGCTTCCGTTCACCCTCTCGCTTGTGATCGGGTTCTACTTCCGCCGGACCTCGCGGCTGGTCCGTGAGGCCTCCGCCGGACCTCGCGGCTGGCCCGTGGGGCCTCCGCTGGGCCTCGCGGCTTGGCGGTCCGTGGGCTTCCGCTGGGCCTCGCGGGGCGCTCTGCGGCCCTTCCGCTGGGCCTTCCGGCTTGCGGGCCGGCCGATCTGCCGCGGCCGGTGGCCCTGCGGGCCGTACCCCGAGTCCCTGGTTCGGCCCCTGTCGAGCTGCCCCACTTATGGGGCGGGCCGGGGCGGGCCGAGGCGGGGCGCGGTGTGGCGGGCCCGGGCGGGGCGTGGCGGGCCGGGGCGGGCCGGGGCGGGCCGAGGCGTGGCGGGCCGGGGCGGGCCGAGGCGTGGCGGGCCGGGGCGGGCCGGGGCGGGGCGTGGCGGGCCGGGGCGGGCCGAGGCGGGGCCTGGCGGGCCGGGGCGGGGCGTGGCGGGCCGGGGCGTGGCGGGGGCGTGGTGGGTTTCAAGCGCCCGATCTCCGGCCTGCCCCGCCGACGGATGGCTTCGCGGATTGGTCGGCCTGGACTCACCAATGGTCGGCTCCAGGTCGCCGATATCGCGGTATCAACAGCGCCGGGACACCACCAGGTCGGCGAACTGGAGTCGATCAAGGGGCGGTCCCGGCCCCGGGGCTCCTCAGGTGATGCTGATCCGCGCTTCGGTGACGCTGATCCGCGCTTCGGCGGCGCTGATCCGTGCTTTGGCGATGCTGATCCGCGCTTCTCGCTTCCGGCGGCCCGCCCCATATCTGGGGCAGCTCGACAGGGGACGAACAAGGGACCCAGGGGGCCGGGGGACGGACACCGGGCCCGAGGCGGCGCGGGGTGTGGGGCGCGTCGGACGTTGGGTTCAGAAGGCGGAGATGTCCGGGGCTCGCTCGCTGCGGCTCAGCGCGCCGATCAGCGCGGACTGGCCGTGCCGGCGGACGGCCAGGCGGACCAGCAGGTCGCGTACGGGGTCGAAGACCTCCGCCGGGAACTCCGGCGTGGGCACGCCGACGCTGACCGCGAGGTCGTCGGAGTGCACGACGATCTCCAGTTGACGTGTGAGCAGGAAGTCGGCGCGGCGCAGGGCCCAGCCCTGCCACGGGATCGGCACGACGTCGACGGCGGCTCCCCGCGACAGCAGGTCGCTGACCTTCGCCAGCGCCTCGCCGGAGCGGGCGTGCAGGTCCGCCGGGCCGCGGAGCGCGTCGGCCTCGTCCGAGCCCGCGGCGACCGCGTCGGCGTCCGGAGTGCCCTCGGTGACCCGGGCGGCCCGCTCGTAGTGGCTGTCGGCCGACTCCAGCGTGGGCAGGTCGGCGGGCGTCGGCAGCAGTTCCGCCGCCCGTACGGCCTGCCGCCCGAGGTGGCACGCCAGGGCGCCCACGGACAGGTGCGGCAGGGCGCTCGGGTTCGACCACTGCGTGGACACCTCGGGGCGCCGGATCAGGTCCAGCGCCATGGAGGCGGCGACCGGAAAGGCGGAATCGAGGGCGTCAACAGGACGAGACATCCGCACATTCTGGCAGGCCCGACCGACCTCCGCCGTGATCGACTCGGCCTGGCGGCCGGCGCTGAGCAGCGAAGCCCGGTCACTGCAATGTGATCGACTCGACTTCCAGGAAGTCGCGGTATTCCCGGCACCGGGACACCCCGACTTCAAGGAACCCGAGTCGATCAAGCGCAAGCGGGCCGGAACAGCCCGACCGTCAGCGCAGGCCGGCGGCGGCGAGCAGGTTGCCCTCGGGCAGTGCCGGGAGGGCCCGGCCCTGGGACATGCGCTGCTCGGCGCGTTCGGCCGTGAACGCGGCGTCGTTGGCGATGGCGGCGGCGTAGCTGGCGGCGGTGCGCTGGGCGATGGCCGACCAGCCGTACTGGTCGTGGACCATCCGGCGGGCGCGGCGGGCCATGGCACGGGCCCGCTCGCGGTCGGACAGCAGCGCATCGACGGCGTCGGCGAGCCCGTCCGGGTCGTGCGGGCGGAACGTCATCCCGGTCGCTCCCGGCTCCACGATCTCGGCGAGACCGCCGGTGGCGGCGACGGCCAGGGGCGCTCCGGCGGCGGCGCCCTCCAGGGCCACCATGCCGAACGGCTCGTAGATGCTCGGCACCGCGAAGCAGTCGGACGCCGCCATCAACGCCGGCAGGTCATTGCCGCCCAGGAAGCCCGGCATGGAGACCATGCCGCCCAGGCCGCGGCGGTGCACCTCGGCCTCCAACTCGGCGCGGTACGGACCGTCGCCGGCGATCACCGCGCGCAGCCCGGGGTGCCGCTCGCGCAGCCGGGGGAGGGCGGCGATCAGGTGCTGCACGCCCTTCTCGTACACGAGCCGGCCGGCGAAGGTGACCAGTGGGCCGTCCCCGGCGAACCGGGCCCGCGCCGCGGCCACGTCCCGCGCCGGCACCTTCCAGCGGTGTGACTCGACGCCGTTGGCGACCACGTCGACGCGTCCGGCCGGTACGCCGAACAGCGCGCCCACCTCGTCGCGCATGTAGCCGGAGCAGACGATCACCCGACCGGACTCGCTGCTGAGCCACTGCTCGACGCCGTGGATGGTGCGGTTCATCTCCTCGGGCAGCCAGCCCTGGTGCCGGCCCGCCTCGGTGGCGTGGATGGTGCTGACGAGGGGGAGGTCCAGGTGGTCGCGCAACGTCATCGCGGTGTGGGCGACGAGCCAGTCGTGGGCGTGGATGACGTCGTAGCTGCCGGCCTGGGTGGCGCGTAGGGCGGTGCGGGTGAGGGTGTGGTTGAAGGCCATGGTCCAGGCGAGCAGGGAGCTGGTGGCGAGGGGGAAGGTGACGGGGTCTTCGGGTGCGCGCAGGATGCGGACGCCGTCGGCGTATTCCTCCAGGGGTGCGCCGTCGGCGTGGCGGGTGACGACGGTGACGTCGTGGCCGGCGGCGGCGAGGGCGACGGAGAGGGCGTGCACGTGTCGGCCGAGGCCGCCGACGAGCACCGGCGGGTACTCCCACGACAGCATGAGGATGCGACGGGTCTGCGGCGGCACCCCGGGGCCGGCATGCGCGGGCACGATCGCGCCGGGCTGCGCGGACGGGCCGGGCTGCGCGGGAAGCTGCGGCCGAAAGGTCAGGGTGGGCCGGTGGGCCCGGTCCTTGGTGGCAGCGAGCTGCTCATCGACCCGCAGGGTCGTCACATCAATCTCCGTCCATGCATGGTGGTGCGCGCCGGCGTCAGTGGCGGCGGAGTGAGAGGTGGAAAGGGTGGCCGAGGGCCGAGTGAGGTCGCGCGCGGACGCGTGCCCCCCGACAAGCAAAGGGCATCGGGCCCCGGAACGCACCTTGAAAGCGTCCATGGTGACGGAGGACACCTGAGGGTGTAGCGCGCATCAGACAGGTGGATTCCGGTCATCGCCTGAAAGGATGGATTGGCGCACCGGGGGGCAGGGCAATACCGGCGTGCGCGTGGGCGGCCTGTCGTCGGCGCGCTCGTGGCGCGGTGCGCACATGACCATGGTCTGAAGGAGCGACATGCAGGTCTGGCCGGGCGAGCGGTATCCCCTGGGCGCCACCTACGACGGGATGGGCACCAACTTCGCCATCTTCTCCGAGGTGGCCGAGCGGATCGAACTCTGCCTCTTCGACGAGTGGGACACCGGCGCCGAGCGCCGCGTCGAGCTGCGCGAGGTGGACGCCTACGTCTGGCACGCGTACCTGCCGGGCATCGAGCCGGGGCAGCGCTACGGCTACCGGGTGTACGGGCCGTACGACCCGGCGAACGGGCTGCGCTGCAACCCGCACAAGCTGCTGCTCGACCCGTACGCCAAGGCCATCGACGGTGACGTGACGTGGGACCCGGCGGTGTACGACTACGACATGGCCGACCCGGAGCGGATGAACGAGAGCGACTCGGCGCCGTTCATGCCGAAGTCGGTGGTGGTCAACCCGTACTTCGACTGGGGCAACGACAAGCCGCCGCGTACGCCGTACCACCACTCGGTGATCTACGAGGCGCACGTGCGCGGGCTGACCATGCGCCACCCGGACATCCCGGAGGAGCTGCGCGGCACGTACGCGGGCATCGCCTCCCCGCCGATGATCGAGCACCTGACCCGGCTCGGGGTGACGGCGATCGAGCTGATGCCGGTGCACGAGTTCGTGCACGACCACCGCCTCGTCGACCTGGGCCTGCGCAACTACTGGGGTTACAACACGATCGGCTTCTTCGCCCCGCACCACGGCTACTCGGCCCTGGGCCACCTGGGGCAGCAGGTGCAGGAGTTCCGGGGCATGGTCAAGGCGCTGCACGCGGCGGGCATCGAGGTCATCCTCGACGTGGTCTACAACCACACCGCCGAGGGCAACCACCTCGGGCCGACGTTGAGCTTCAAGGGCGTGGACGCCCCGAGCTACTACCGGCTCAGCGAGGAGGACCGGCGCTACTTCGTCGACTACACGGGCACCGGCAATAGCCTCAACGTCCGCAGCCCGCACTCGCTGCAACTGATCATGGATTCGCTGCGGTACTGGGTGACCGAGATGCACGTCGACGGCTTCCGGTTCGACCTGGCGGCCACCCTGGCCCGCGAGTTCTACGAGGTGGACCGGCTCTCCACCTTCTTCGAGGTGGTCCAGCAGGACCCGGTGGTCAGCCAGGTCAAGCTGATCGCCGAGCCGTGGGACGTCGGCCCCGGCGGCTACCAGGTGGGCAACTTCCCGCCGCTGTGGACCGAGTGGAACGGCAAGTACCGCGACACGGTGCGGGACTTCTGGCGCGGCGAGCCGGCCACCCTCGCCGAGTTCGCGTCGCGGATCTCCGGCTCGGCCGACCTCTACCAGGACGACGGCCGCCGCCCGTTCCACAGCATCAACTTCGTGACCGTCCACGACGGGTTCACGCTCACCGATTTGGTGTCGTACAACGACAAGCACAACGAGGCCAACGGCGAGGAGAACCGGGACGGCGAGAGCCACAACCGGTCCTGGAACTGCGGCGTGGAGGGCGACACCGACGACGACGCGGTGCTCGCCCTGCGGGCCAAGCAGCGGCGCAACTTCCTGGCCACCCTGATGCTCTCGCAGGGTGTGCCGATGATCGGCCACGGCGACGAGCTGGGCCGCACCCAGCACGGCAACAACAACGCCTACTGCCAGGACAGCGAGCTGGCCTGGATCGACTGGGACAACGTCGACGAGCAGCTGCTGGACTTCGTCCGTACGCTCACCGAGTTCCGCAAGCGGCACCAGGTGTTCCGGCGCCGCCGGTTCTTCACCGGCCTGCCGGTGGGTGGGCGTGGCACCGACGAGCCCCTGCCCGACCTGGCCTGGCACACCCCCGACGGGCGGGAGATGACCGGCGAGGACTGGGGCAACGACTTCGGCCGCTCGGTGGCGCTGTTCGTCAACGGTGAGGGCATCCGCGAGCGCGGCCAGTACGGCCAGAAACACCACGACGCCTCGTTCCTGCTCTGCTTCAACGCCCACGACGCGCCGCTGGACTTCACGATGCCCGGCAGCGAGTACGGCCAGAAGTGGGAACGGGTGATCAGCACTGCCGAACCCGAGCCCGACGACGCCACGGTGATCAGCGCGGGCGGCACCATCCGGGTGCCGGACCGCTCCCTCGTCGTGTTGGAGAGGACGATTTGACATGGCCGCCACCCCTCCGCAGGCCACCTACCGCGTCCAGGTCCGTCCCGGCTACGACCTGGACGCCACCGCCGGCATCCTCGACTACCTCGCCGAGCTGGGCGTCAGCCACCTCTACAGCGCCCCCCTGCTGGCCGCGACGCCCGGTTCCGCGCACGGCTACGACGTCGTCGACCACCGGACGGTCAACCCGGAGCTGGGCGGTGAGGCCGCCCGGCAGCGGCTGCTGCGGGCACTGCGCGAGAAGCGGCTCGGCCTGGTCGTCGACATCGTGCCCAATCACGCCGGGGTCGCCGTGCCGCCGGCCAACCCGGCCTGGTGGGACGTGCTGCGCCGGGGGCGCGACTCGTCGTACGCCGACTGGTTCGACATCGACTGGGACCGGGGCCGGCTGCTGCTGCCGGTGCTGGCCGACGACCCGGCCGCCCTGGACGACCTGAAGCTCGTCGACGGCGAGCTGCGCTACCACGAGCACCGCTTCCCGGTCGCCGACGGCACCGGCGACGGCAGCGCCATCGAGGTGCACGATCGGCAGCACTACGAGCTGATCTCCTGGCGGCGCGGGGACGCCGAGCTGACGTACCGCCGGTTCTTCGCCATCGCGGGCCTGGCGGGCCTGCGCGTGGAGGACCCGGCGGTGTTCGCCGCCGTGCACGAGCTGATCCTGCGCTGGGCCGCCGCGGGCGAGGTCGACGGCATCCGCGTCGACCACCCGGACGGCCTGCGCGACCCCGCCGGCTACCTCGCGCGGCTGCGCGAGGCCGCGCCGGACGCCTGGCTCGTGGTGGAGAAGATCCTGGAGTACGGCGAGGAGCTGCCGGACTGGCCGGTGGACGGCACCACCGGGTACGACGCCCTCGCCGCAGTCAACGGCCTGTTCGTCGACCCGGACGCCGAGGGCGATTTCACGGCGCTGGACACCCGCCTCGCCGGGCACCACACCTCGTGGCAGGACCTGACCCACACCACGAAGCTGGCCGCCGCCACCACGCTGCTCGCCGCCGAGCTGACCCGCCTCGCCGCGCTCGCCCCCGAGGTGCCGACCGAGCAGGCCCGCGCCGCGCTCGCCGAGCTGGCCGCTGCCTTCCCGGTCTACCGCGGCTACCCACCACACGGCGCCCGCTACCTGGCCGCCGCCCGCTCCGAGGCCGGCCGCCGCCGCCCCGACCTGACCGGCGCCCTGGACGCGGTCACCCGCCGACTGCGCGACCCCGACGACGAGCTGGCGATGCGTTTCCCGCAGCTCACCGGCGCGGTGATGGCCAAGGGCGTGGAGGACACCGCGTTCTACCGCTGGACCCGGTTCGTGGCGCTCAACGAGGTCGGCGGCAGCCCCGCCCACTTCGGCGTGCCGCCGGCGGAGTTCCACCGCTTCGCCGCCGCCCGGCAGGTCCGCTGGCCCGCCAGCATGACCACCCTCTCCACCCACGACACGAAGCGCGGCGAGGACGTGCGCGCCCGCCTCGCCGTGCTCAGCGAGCTGCCGGACCGCTGGGCCGAGCAGGTCCAAAGCTGGATGGCGTACGCGCCGCTGCCCGACCCGGCGTTCGCCCACCTGCTCTGGCAGACCGCCGTCGGCGCGTGGCCGATCGAGCGGGAGCGGCTGCACGCGTACGCCGAGAAGGCCGCCCGGGAGGCCGCGGCCTCGACCAGTTGGGCGGACCCGGACCCGGTCTTCGAGCAGGCCATGCACGCGGTCATCGACCGGATGTACGACGACCCGAGCCTGCACGACGAGCTGAGCGAGCTCGCCGCCGCCATCACCCCGGCCGGCTGGTGCAACTCGCTCGGGCAGAAGCTGATCCAGCTCACCATGCCCGGCGTGCCGGACACCTACCAGGGCACCGAGCTGTGGGACAACTCCCTCGTCGACCCGGACAATCGCCGGCCTGTCGACTTCGACGTACGCCGGGAGATGCTGGCGCGGCTCGACGGCGGCTGGCGTCCCGCGGTCGACACCGACGGAGCGGCGAAGCTCCTCGTGGTGTCGCGGACGCTGCGGTTGCGGCGGGCGCACCCGGAGCTGTTCACCGGCTACCGGCCGGTTCCGGCGCACGGGCCGGCCGGTCGGCACGTGGTGGCGTTCGACCGGGGCGGCGCGATCGCCGTGGCGACCCGCCTGCCGCTGGGTCTGGCGCGCGCCGGCGGCTGGCGCGACACAGCCCTGTCGCTTGGTGTTAACGAGGTGAAGGACCTGTTCACCGGCCGGGTCTACAGTGGCGGGGAGACGTCGCTGGACAATCTTCTGGCCGACTATCCCGTCGCTTTGCTGGCTCCTCTCCCCGCTGCCGAGGAGGCCGTTTGATGACCGAGTTTTCCGTCTGGGCGCCGGACGCCACGCGGGTGCGGCTGCGCCTGGCCCGCGACACCGACCACGAGATGCGCGCCGCCGCCGACGGCTGGTGGCGGGTCGAGGTGCCCGACGCCGGCCTCGACTACTCCTTTCTGCTGAACGACGAGGAAACCCCACTGCCCGACCCCCGCTCGCCGTGGCAACCTGCGGGGGTGCACGGGCCGAGCCGCCGCTACGACCACTCCGCCTTCGAGTGGTCCGACAGCCTGTGGACGGGCCGGCAACTGCCCGGCAGCATCCTCTACGAGCTGCACATCGGCACCTTCACCCCGGAAGGCACCTTCGACGCGGCCATCGACCGCCTCGACCACCTGGTGAACCTCGGTGTCGACCTGATCGAACTGCTCCCGGTCAACGCCTTCAACGGCGAACACAACTGGGGGTACGACGGCGTCTGCTGGTACGCCCCACACGAACCCTACGGCGGCCCCGACGGCCTGAAACGGTTCGTCGACGCCGCCCACGCTCGCGGGTTGGGGGTGATCCTCGACGTCGTCTACAACCATTTCGGGCCCTCCGGGGCCTACGCGCCGCGGTTCGGGCCCTACCTCGCCGAGCAGAGCAACACGTGGGGCCGGTCGGTCAACCTGGACGGCCCGCACTCCGACGAGGTCCGCCGCTACATCATCGACAGCGTGCTCATGTGGCTGCGCGACTACCACATCGACGGCCTACGCCTGGACGCCGTGCACGCCCTGCCCGACACCCGCGCGATTCCGCTGCTCGAAGAGCTGGCCATCGAGGTCGAGTCGTTGTCGACGCACCTGGGGCGGCCGTTGTCGCTGATCGCCGAATCGGACCTGAACGACCCGCGGCTGATCACGCCTCGGGAGGCCGGTGGGTTCGGGCTGCACGCCCAGTGGAACGACGACGCCCACCACGCGCTGCACACGTTGCTGACGGGGGAGCGGCAGGGGTACTACGGCGACTTCGGCTCCCTGGAGACGCTGTCGGACGTGCTGACCGGTGGCTTCTTCCACGCCGGCACCTGGTCGAGCTTCCGTAACCGTCACCATGGGCGGCCTCTCGATCCCCGGGTGCCTGGGCATCGGCTGGTGGCTTACCTGCAGAACCACGATCAGATCGGGAACCGGGCTACCGGGGATCGGATCTCGGCCTCGCTGTCGCCCTCGCTGCTCCGCGTTGGGGCCACGTTGCTGATGACGGCGCCCTTCACTCCCATGCTGTTCATGGGGGAGGAGTGGGCTGCCTCTACGCCGTGGCAGTTCTTCACCTCGCATCCCGAGCCGGAGTTGGCCTCTGCGGTGCGGACCGGGCGGCGGCGGGAGTTCGCCTCGCACGGGTGGCCGGAGGGGGACGTGCCCGATCCGCAGGACCCGGAGACGTTCGTACGGTCGCGGTTGGACTGGGCTGAGCTGGACAAGCCTGAGCATGCATCGATGCTGTCGTTTTATCGGCGGCTGATTGCTCTGCGGCGGTCTCTTCCTGATCTGTCTGATCCTCGGTTGCACGAGGTCTCCGTGCAGCACGGGGATCAGTTCCTGCTGATGCGGCGGGGGGACACGCTCGTCGTGGCGAACCTGGCTGGGCGGGGGCAGGGGGTGTCGCTGCCTGAGGTGGCTCGGCGGGTGCTGCTGGCTACGGGGGAGGGGGTCACCGTCATGCGGGACCGGATCGAGCTGCCTGCGGAGACTGCGGCGATCGTGGCGCTGTGACGTCGATGGCGAATCGCGTGAAGGGGTATGCACGCGGATCGCGGCAGAAGCGGATGGCAGGCGGATCGTGGTGCAACGACCACGAGTAAACTGCCCGAGTTGGCTGAGCACGCCGGGGGACGCCATGAGTTGGCAAGTTCTTATCCTCCGCGCCCCGGCCGACGTCAGGTCGGTTGACCAGATTCCGCAGGACTTTAGTCCGCCGCCGTTGGGCACCGGGTCGGATGTCAGGCGGTGGTTAGAAGAAACCCTCCGGGACCTCGACCTCTCGGATCCTGAGTGGGGGCGCTTGGTCGGCCCGACTTGGTACATCGAGCTCAACATCGGGTCGCACGACCCCGTTTGATTCAATCATGTTATACGTGCGTGGAGGCGGCGACGACGTTCTAGTGCCGTGACCACGAATGTTCACGGTGTTGGGGTCAGGCTGCTCGGGTGGCGGGTTGGCCCCAGCGTCGTTGGCGTTCGCTGCGGATGCGGGCGCGTTCGCGGCGTTGGGCGGCCAGGACGTCGGGGTGGCGGGCGTTGGCGTTGCGCCAGCGTAGGTAGGCCTGCAGGCGACGGGTCAGGACGGTGTGGTTCGGGTGGTTCGATCCGGCGATGACGAAGGTGCGTAGCGGGCCGAATTGGGCCTCGATCGGGTTGGCCCAGGAGGCGTAGGTCGGGGTGAAGCAGAGTTCGACCTTGTTCCGGGCCGCCCACCTGCGGATCTTGGCGCCCTTGTGGGCGGACAGGTTGTCCAGGATGACGTAGATCGGGGCCCCGTCCGGGCGGGCGGCACGGATCGACTTGAGCGCGGCCAGGGTGTTCGCGGAGCTCTTGCGGCGGCGCACAACGCCCCAGAGTTGGTCGTCGCCGACGGAGTAGCAGCCGTGGAACTGCCGGACCCCGTGCAGCTTGTGATAGTTCGCGGGCAGCCGGTGCGGGTGCCCGGCCGGCGCCCATCCGGCTCCGGCCTGCGGGCGGATCACCAGGGGTCCGAACTCGTCGAAGGCGAATACCCGCTGCGGGAAGTGGCTGCTCACGTACTCGATCCGGGCGAGTTTGGCGTCTCGGTCAGGGTCGGTGGACTCCTTCCACGTCTTGGTCCGCTGGAAGGTGATCCGGTGCCGGTGCAGGATCTGCCGCAGCCGTTCCCGCTCGATCCGGACCCGGCGGGTGGAATGAACGCGCAGGTGATCGGCGAGCTTGCGGATGCTCCAGCGGGTGAACGGTCGCCCCAGTTTCTCGGGGCGGGTGTTGGCCGTCTCGACGATGAACTGTTCCTCGTCAGGACTGATCTGGCGGGGACGGCCACCCGCCCACTGAGGGTCCAGGCTGGCCATCCCCATCTCGTTGAACCGGTGGATGACCTGCCGAATCGTGTCCTCGTCGGCCTGGACCAAGCGGGCGATCGCCGGCACCGTGTTCCCGCCGGCAGACGCGAGCACGACCATCGCCCGTCGCAGTCGGATCGGTGAACCGGTTCCCCGGCGGGTGATTCTGAGCAGCTGCTGACCTTCCTGATCACTCAGCCGCCGCACGCGTACAAGATCTGCCACCGCCACAGCCTGACCGCTGCGGCGCCGCCCGGCCGATAGGCCGGACGGCGTGTCACCCAACACCGTGAACGTTCGTGGTCACGGCACTAGCCGTTATCTCGCGGATCGTCGCCTCTGTTGGTGGTCGTGCTCTCGACATCTCGACCGGCGAGTTCCTGACCGGTGAGCCCGCTCAGACCGCTGGCTGGCACGGCTTCCAGCCGTACCGGGACCAGATTCTGCGCGGCAACTGACGCCTGCAAGTCCGGCTCGCGTTGCGCCCGGTCAGATGCTCATGGTTAAAGGGCGGTAACGCCTCGTGGCGCCCGGATCGCGGCATGAGAGTCCACCCCAGGTGAGCCGCTCGACCCGCGCCGAGCGGCCGCAGGCTCCTGTGGATCTACAGAGGCGGACATGCGGGGGCTACAGGGAGAAGACCCAGAGACCTCAGTATGCGTCCGGTATCGGCCCCATCAATGATCATGTAGAAACGGGGGTGCCGGACGTCGTGGGCGTAGGCATCCATCATGCCAACCACGCTCGGCTTGATCTGATGACAATGCTGCAGAACGAGTAGCTCCGCGGGCTCGGTGAACAGCCGGTCGACCTGGTCACCGTTCTTGCCCAGAGCCTTGACGTCCATGGCGCGAGGGAAGCCCGGTCCCTTGAACAGCCATGCGGCCGACAGCTGGCGCCCACGGGCGAACACTCGTGAGGTGTAGAGGTCGGAGCGTTCGCCACCCCAGTCTTTCGGAACGTACGGCTCGCCGAGCAGCTCGGCAAAGGCGCGTTTCACCGTGTCCTCCGGCACACGCAGCACCGCTTCACCCTCGGCCTCGGCGAAGGGAGATGCGAAGTCGATGCCGCTGAACTGGCCGATATCGCTGGGGTAGACCCGCGCTCTCGACACTGAAGCTCCGGCGGGAAGGTCGTCATCGACGAACGACCTGATTCCGATGAAGACCGGCCTGAGCTCGACTTGCTCCGCGCTCAGATTGGTGACCGTCCCGATCAGGTAAACCCGCCTTTTCCCGGCGAGGCTCCCGAACGCGGAGGAACTGGCGACTCGTGCCGCGTTGAATGTTCCGGTTACACGCATCGGCTCGCCCGCGTCGAGCACCGCCGTGAAGCCGGCTGGCTTGAAGCCTGGGGCGTCGCGATCCCGGTCTCGCTGAAACTCAAACTGCAGCTCGGTGCCGACGACTTGCCCCGCACGTAGATCGCGCTCCAGCACGCGCCTGGCCAGTTCGCCGATTCCCAGCGAGGAGAGCGCCTGGGCGAGTTCTGCGGCGAGCACGTAGGGCAGTGCGGCTTCGGGATCGCTCCTGCGGGCCGCCCGCGCCCGTGCGGATTCCGTCCGGTGCTCTCCGAGTAGGGACTGAACCTGGTCCTGGTGCAGGAAATACGGCTCGAGCGCAATGCGCATCATCGACAAGACGATCCTTTCGGTCGGGACGGCGAGGAAGCGGTCACGGGATGTCCTTGAGCAGGCGGAGGAATTCGTCCACGTCTTGTGGCCTGTCAGTCGGCTTGTGGCGGGTTGCTTCCGCTACTACAGCTACCCACGGTCCGCTAGGAGGCAGCAGTGGGAGATTCTGCTCCGGTCGCTCCCCGGTCAGGATGGCTGCGATGAGCCGCCCGATGCTGTAGATGTCGGCGGCGACCGTCACTTTGTGAGGGTTTCCTGACGACAGCTCCGGCGCGGCGAAGCCCTCGGAGCCGAAGCCGGTGCCAGTCCGAGTTTGGCGCGGAATGCTGGTTTCCCCTCGGGGCTGCCGGCCTAGTCCCCAGTCTGCTACGACCCATGCACCGTCGAGTAGCAGGACGTTGGCTGGCTTTATATCGCGGTGGATTCTGTCGTCGGTGTGTGGGCGGCGCAGCCCTTCGCAGACGGCTGTGACGAGGTCCCGGAGAGCTCCTGTTTCACGCCTAAGACGTTCCGCATGGCTGGCTGCGCTGCCGTTCGCGAGCGGCATGACGAACCACCGCCCGTCTGGGTCGGAGTCCAAGACCGGCATGACGTTCGGGTGCTCTCCGTAGAGGTGCCCGAAGGAGATCTCGCGGAGCATGCGGCGGAGGGCGTCTTCATCGGCGTAGCGGAGTTGCTTCAGCGCAATGGAGGTGCGGGTGTATTTGTGCATGCCGCTGTAGACCGCGCCCTGGCCTCCCTCAGCGAGCGGCTCTTGTTCCCTTTCGTAGTCCGACTTCGTTCCGCGCTTGAGCCAGCGCACGGCGGCCCACGGGGCGACCGGCCTATTGGTGTCGGTGATGGTGCCGCAGGCGAGGAGGGCGCGGGCAGCCTCGATGACGTGGTCCCGGTATGGCCCGCCCCTTGGCCCCCTGAGCATGGCTACAAGTGGCCCTGTGGACGGACGGTGAATGAGTTCGGCAGCGAGGCGGCGTGCTTCGTCGTCCTGAGCGGCCCGGCGGGCAGCGCGCTGGCGGTTTTGCTCTTGCCGGGCGGCATGCAGGTCAGGATGAGGAGCCCAGCCACGGGGTGGATGGCAGACCTTGCCTGATCGGTAGTCGTGTTCAAGGCCAACACAACCTGCTCGGGCCAAGGCGAGTGCCACGTCATCGGCACGATCACCCAGTTTGGTCGTGATGGTGCTCCATCGACGAGGCGCGCTGGTGGCCCAGCCCCAGTCGGCGTCGTTGACGACTCCGTCCGGCCGCTGTGGTGGAGTGGGTGGGTGCGCGCGTAGGTGTACTCGCCGTACTTTGGGGCGGCCGGCGCGGTCGTGGTCGAAGGTGCCGTCGGCGTTTGTGGGCTGCGCATAGGCGCGGAGTCCCTCGGGCACGCCGGGGTGGCCGGACATGGGGAATTCCCCTGTTTGGTGCGACGGTTCGGTCACGCCGCATCGTCATCTAAATCGGCCTCATCGGACTTCTCGTCGGCGATGTCGGCGGCGGGGCGGTAGGAGGTCAACCACTCGTGGAGCAGTTCGACGCGGGCACGGTTAGCGTCGTCTCCGACGATGACAGGTGCTTCGTTGTAGGCCATGCTGTCGGAGCGGCGACGGAGTTTGATATAGAGCCCAGATGCCTCGATGGCGTAACGCTCCATGTCATCCTGTAGCGCACCAACCACGGTAATGTTGCGGTCCTTCCCGATCTGCTCGAACAGCGCGACCGCCTCACGGCGATGTTGCTTGCCGAGGTTACGGCCGAGTTCATCGAGAACGAGCAGCAAGGGGCGACCGCCCCCTCCAGCAAGCGCGGCGGCGCACACCAACTTGACGGCCTTCTCGTCCATTTGGGCGGTGTTGCTACGGAGGTTGTAGCCCGACATCCGTTGTCCCTCGGCGCGCCGCCACTTGGGTGTGACGGTCCACCGCCATGGCCTATCGGGTTCAGCGGGTGGCTCGGGCTCCGGGTAGTCCAGGCTCGCCCCGTAACCGCCGTACCGTTCGTCGAGGCGGTTGAACTCTTCGCTGACCTTCTTGAGCTTCACCTTGATCCCTTGGGCAAGCGATGCCCGGTGCGCCCGGGAGGTCTGCTCGGCCTCACTCAAGCCTAGCCGCGCCGCCTCCAGGTCACCGGTGCGCTGCGCACGCTGGGTGGCGATTTGCTGCTGCTGGTAGTGGTCGTGCTGTTCGGTCTGGGTCAGATGGGTACGCAGCGCGCGGATGAGCGCGGGAACCAGACCGACGCGAGTGTCCAGTCCGCCGCGATGCCAACGTTGTTCGATGAGCAGTTCCCGGATCTCGGCGGGCATCTCGTCGTGGGGTGTGCCTTCGGGGAAACACCGCCGCACAACTTCGTTGACTTTAGAGCAGGTTTCCTCGTTCCACGCCGCGGTGGTACGGGTCTGCTGCTCGACGTCCAGGGTCAGCAGGAACCGGTTCGCGGACTCGGGTGAGTCTCTCCAGGCCGCCTCGCGGCTGGGTAGGTCCAGAGCCAGCCGCTCATCGGTGAGCTTCGTCGTGATTTCGTCTTTCTCGGTCTGCTCACGCTCAAGGCGCTGTTTGGCGCCGCGCAGGTTCTCGATCCGTTCCTCGCGTGCTTTGCCCGCGCCCAGCGCGTCGGTGTAGGCCGCATGGGCGGCGTCCAGCACGGGCTTCAGTGCATCGCGTCGCTCCTGTCGCTCCTGGTTGGCCGCTCGCAGTTCGGAGATCTTCAGCTTGGTCGTGTCCGCTTGCTCACCTGCCTCGGCCGCTTTGGTACGGATCTCGGCTCGGGCCAGCGTGCGCCGGGCACTGGCGACGAGCTTGTTGGCTTCGGTGAGAAGAGCGGCTTTCGCGCGATGCTCAGCGCGGGCCGCGGCGATGCGCGCGGCTCGGCCGGTGAGTGGATCTGTGAACTCACCCACCACGATTACGCCGGCGGCCACGTCGATCTCTGCAGGTTGGGTGCCCGCCCGGTCGACGATAGCGGTAAAGAACGTGGTGAGGTCGAACCTGGTATCGGCGCTCGCGGGCAGGCTGTTGCTGTGGATGGGCGCGTGCATTCGAGGCGGGTCAGCGATGACCAGCGTCGCCCTCCTTGGCCGCCCCGCGAGTTTCTCCTGGGCTCTGTCAGCGTGCCCGCGTAGGACCACGACGGCACCGCTATAGGGCACAAGGCGGGGCTCCCAGTTGCGTCGCTGGTCGGGGTTGAGCTGAACGACGTCTAACAACGCGGCGGCGGGGATACCCTCATCGCGCAGAACCTGTAGCTCGTCTGCGGCGAGGTCCTCACCGGACTCGGTGGCGGCCAGCATCCTGCTCGCTTGTTTCTCGGCATCTTCGGCAACTCCCCTGGACCCGAGAGCCTGTTCCACGGCTACGCGTGCGCCGGCCTCCTCAGCCTGCGCGGTCTCAACGCTGCGTCCGTCAGCAGCGCGAGCCTTGTCGAAAAGCTCCCGATGTGCCGTAGTCAGGTCTTCCAGATTCCGGGCGGCGACCTGATGATCGGTGTCCAGGCGCTGGTCACGCCCACTGATCTCCTTCCATCGCCCTTCGACCTCGCGGAAGTTGCGGTTGAACTCCTCGTGGTCGGTCAGTCCTGATAGATCGCTTTCCACGGTGGACAGTTCCGCTTGCAATTCCTTGGTGCGGACCTCCAGCGCGTTGAGTTCATGGCGGATTTCGTCGTTACGAGCGGCTCCGTCAACGAAGTGTCGAGCGCAGCGGGCTTGCCATGACGCCTTCGCATGGCCCAACAGGAGGCGAGCGTGACCGCGCTGCGCAATGCCGGTCTCAACGACTGCCATTTCGTGTTCCCAGCCATCGAGATCTCTTACGGCGTCGCGGACGTTGTTACGGTGGGTGTGCTCGGCCGACCGGAGGGCCTGCTCTTGTTCGAGTTCGCGGTCCAACCCGGTCAGTGTGGCGATGGCGTCGAAAATCCTCTGCGGGGCCAGGTCGTTGAGAGGCTGGGCGAGTAGGTTGGCCGCTGGGCTGGAGCGCACCGAGGTCGACAGGAATGACACGCACCGCACATGGCTTCCGTACAGGACGGACGCGAGCCGGTTCGCGTGGAAGTCGCTACGCCCGTTACTGGTAGGGAGCGCGTCCCACAATGTGTCGACTCCTGCGGCGCGTTCGAACTCAGTCGCCCCATAGGGGACGTAGAGCCCATCCTTCCAGCGCAGGTTAATGTGTGATGCCTTACGGTTGATCCGTACCCACACAGTCAGGGCGCCGGCCGAAAGCGCATCGAAGGTGTCGGCGCGGGGATCAGTGAACACACCGATCACATACCCCCAGTCAACGTTGGACCAGCGGCCTTCCTGCGCGGCGATCTCGGCGGTGAACAGCAGCTCCGCGGCCCCGGCAGCTCCACTGGCCAGCCGCCATTGCTCATCGGCGTGCAGCAGGCTCACCGCAGCGATCAATGAGGACTTCCCCGCACCGTTAGAGTCCTTCGGGCCTTGACCCGCAACCGTGACCAGGCCCTGGCTGATCATCGGTACCGGGTGCGTGGACAGGCGAGAGATATTGACCACTTGGACGCCGACTAGCACCCTCTCGCCGACAACGTCGACAGGGCCGGAATCGCCACCCGCCGTAGACCAGGTTAGGGCCATGCTTACTGTTCTCCTCGGGAATGCGCGCGGCGCGTTCGTATCGCCGCAGCCAGCGGGCTGTGCGGTGCGGCGGCCAGAATCAACTCTTGCTGCAACGCCGCGCGTGCCACCGGTGTCAGCCGGTGAAGTTGAGGACCAGGTAAGTAGGCGGTCCTGCCAGCGGAGCCTCTGCCGCGAGTGGGCGCGAGCTGTACAAGTCCAGCAGCACGCAACCTCTGCAGAGCGACACGAACGTCACCTCTTCCAGGCTGCGCGTAGCGAAGAATTTCATCGACTGGTGTCGGCTGCGCGGAGATCCAGGAGTCGCCGGACAATAGTCCCTGGCTACGGGGAATCGCGACCGAATGAATCAACACCAGCACGAGCACGGCCCGATCGATGACGGGGAGGGCGTTCCAACCTGCACCGGTCAGTTCGGCAGCGACGTCGTCGCGGTACCCCGAGGTCCACTGCGTGCCACCCACCGGGACGAGCGTCCGTCCCACTCGGTGCAATAGCCGCTGAAGGTCCCTGCGTAGCGTGGCATCCCGCAACGCCAACATCTGCACCTCGGGCACCGGGTAGGCGCCATGTTCCACCGCCGCGAACGCGGCAAGGACTTCGTCGCGGTGCCGTTCGCTCAGCCCTGCGAGGATCGGCTCAAATAGCGGATGCGCTGCGTTAGGGCTGGTCATCGCCGAGTTTCCGGATCGCCGTGGCCGATGTTGGCGGCGGAGGGCAAAATCCGCAACAGCTCACGCAGAGCACTCAGATCCGCTGATCCCCATGCGGCGACTCGCGGACCGAGCCGCACCGTCTGGCCGGACTCGTCCCAGAGTAGCCAGCCGGCACCAGCCAAACGCCGGATCGCCGCGAGTAAGGCTCGGTGGGAGGCAACCTCGTCCCGGTTGGTGATCTCCTCGAACACCGCTGCCACCTGTTGCCTGGACGCCGGTGTCCCCGGCCACATCGACTCGGTCGGCTCAGCCCAGCAGCAGCGCAGGCACGCAGCGAGCACCCGCGCGGTGTCGTTGGGTTGTTCAACGGCGAGCGCAGGCAATCCCAACTCATCCAACACGCTGGGTCTCGCGCCTTCGGGAACCACCGTCAACAGCCATACCGCCGTGACGTCGGGCTCGACCAGGCGCAGCATTCCCGCTGGGAAGGCGCTGCTCGGTGCCACGCGTTGCGGGCCGGCGGCGCGAATGCGTGCCCACCACAGTGCCGTTTCCGAGTCGTTCACCCCTCCTCCCCGCCCGCCCGGCTGGCGCGCCCAAAGCGCCCCTGCGACGTCCACGAAGGGCTGGCGGCGACCTCGATACGCACGCCGTCGCGCCACACGAGCTCGTAGTCAAGGTCAGGGTGGTGATGGATCGCGGTGACCTCGGCGAGCACGCGACGTGCTGATATCCAGTCACCGGCGTCACCCAGCACATCGACAACGCTAACCGAGTCCGCGTCCGCCAGCAGCCGATCTGCGATGGCTCTGAGTTCCTCAACGTCGTCGGCGATATCAGCATCAGCCTCTGGTGCTGGCTCGGCGTCATCCGAGCGGGGAGGCGGAACTCTCGCTGTGCTGATCTGGCGTCCCGCTTCCACTGCCTCGATCAGCGCTTGCGGTGAGAACCACGGCGCGGGAGCGTCGAAGACGAAGCGATCGAGCACCGCGGCCAGCACTTCCGGGCTCGACTCGCGGCCGAAGGTGCGCCACGCCTCCACCGGAAGCAGCCCCAACGCGCGGGTGGTGCCGGCCTGCGCGATCAAGCGGCCCGCCGCCGCATCAATCGCGTCCGCGTACGCAGCGAGCGCCACCCGGAGCTCGACGCACTCGCGGTCGAGTTCGGGCCACCTACTTAGCACGACAGCATGGACGTCCTTGGCTTGGTCAATCAGCGACTCATTACCCCACAAGAGTTGGGCGTTGTTACCGAGCGTCTCGGCGGTGCTGCCCGCCGCCAGGATGGCCAGTTCATTGCCCAGTAATCGGAATACCTTGGTCAACCGGCGTACCGAGACCACGCCGTCGGCCGCTGCGGCGTTGGCGCCCTTGACGTTCAACTGCTCGAAGGTCAGCAGCTGATGCAATTCCGACTGACCGCCCTGCTCGGCCATACGTCGCAAGAACAACAGCATTACATACGGCGCGAACGATGCCCGGTGGTAGAGCTCATTCGGCCGATCATTGACCCGGCTGATCGCGCCGTAGCTGCGCAGAACGTCGAACCGCCGCCTCACGATCGGAGCAGCCCATTGCCGACACTCGGCAACAGCCTGTTCCACTGTCAGCCCCTCGCCAGCCGCCTCGGCGAAGGCTTCCAAGATCGACTCATCGACATTGACCGTGGTTGGATCCGCGATCATCGCCCCGGCCTCGCGAGCAAGTACCGAGAAGACCTGACGGTAGACCCGCAGCACTGCGGCCTCACCGACGAGATCGTCCAAGGTCAGCTCTGGCGGGTCACTCAACGCGATCGCTCCTGTCTCCAAGCGGGCACGGACACCATTCCGCTAGCGCCCGACATCGGCGCGGCCTACCAGTTTGGACACAGGCGAGCTGCCTCGCGATCGACTAGGCATATACCCGACACTCCGGCGAAGCGGACAAATATCCACGGACTGCACGTAAAACGCCATAAGGTTTTTGGGTTATGCATCCACCTCCCGCTGGTAGCTAGTCGCCACCTAGTAATCAACCATGCTCAACCGGCCCCTCCCATGCAGTCGCGAAAGGATGGCACCCTTAAGGGCTGTTCCACGACGCACTATATTCGGCAGATCCGGAAGCCGTGTGGGCGCCATATCTAGGCATTCGTCTGGTTCGTTCAGGTCACCAGGCAAACCGTAACCAGCTTTGATGCCCGGGTTGTGCTAAGTGCGACTGCGCCTGTGACGCCTCTCGGGGCACTCAGCATCCTCACTTGGATGCTCTGTCGGTGTACCGTCCAAACGTGCTGGAGAGCAGGGCGTGGCCGCTGTCCTGGTCCTCTACCTGGGGGTTGGCGAAGGAATGGTGATGAAGCCGGACACCATCGGTGCCAGGATCCGGTACTGGCGGATGCGCCGTGGAGGAATGACTCAGGCCGTCCTCGCTGGGCTCGCTGGTGTCACTCAGTCATACGTGTCGCAACTTGAGTCGGGTCGGAAGCCGATCGACCGTCGCTCCACTCTGGTTGCTCTTGCCGCCGCGCTCCAGGTCACCGTGGCCGACCTGCTCGGCCAGGGCACCGAGTCCGGCGACCCGGCCCGTGAGAGCGCCGCCGAGTGCGTGCCGGCGATCTGGTCGGCCCTGATCGAGATCGAGGACGGCGAGCGCCGTCCGTCGACCTACACAACGGAACGGCTGACGGCCGAAATTGGACGTGCCGAACAGCTCCGCACGTCCTCCAACTATCCAGCTATGGCTCGTTTGCTCCCCGGCCTGCTGCTTGAAGCCGCCGCCGTAGGCGGCACCGTGCTCGTCCAGGTGGCCTACCAGGCCGCCACCTGCCTGCGGAATCTCGGCTACCGCCACCTGGCCCTCAACGCCGCCAGGCTCGCCGGGAGGGTCGCGGAGGACACCGAAGACCCGGCATGGATCGCGGCCTCCCGATTCGCTTACGCGCAGAGCCTGCCAATCGAATCCGCATCGGTCGCTGCCCGTGCCGCCGACCGGTCGCTGACCGAGCTGCAAGCCGACGCCGCCGACGAGCGGGTGCGACAGATGCTCGGACAACTTCATCTCTCGGCCGCGTTGACGTCGACGGTGAGCGGTCGTCTGGACGTAGCTCGCGATCACCTTGCCGAGGCGGCCCGCGAGGCGGCAACGCTTGGGGATCCGGTCGACGGGGCTGGCTTCAACGGCTGCGGGTTCGGACCAACCAACGTCGGGCTCTGGAAGATGTCCATCGCCGCCGAGCAGGGCGAATCCGGCCGGGTCATTGAGCTGTCTCGGACGGTTCGACCGCAGGTGCTCGCGGCGTCGATCCGCCAGCAGTCCTACTGGCTCGACCTTGGACGTGCCCTGGCGGACGGGGGTCGTCGGGATGCCGAAGCCCTTGCCGCATTCGTGCGGGCCGAGCGCGCCGCGCCGATCCCGTTCGCCATCAATCCCCTCGCCCGCGACGCCGTGGTGACCCTGGCCCAGCGTGCCCAGCGTCGAGCCATCCCCGATGAGCTGCGCCTGCTCGCCGGCCGCATCGGCATCAACCTGGCCGCATAACTGGCAGTAATCGCGGAATCACCAATCCGTCCTACTGTCCGGTTTGGGACGTAAGCGCGTCCTCGATGGCCCGGGGCAGCGAGCACCTGGGCCTCCACCGGAGGAGGCGGGGATGAGCGGTCGAGACGACAACGCTCTGGAGAACGACAGTGAGGCGGCCGAGCGGGAGGCGGCCAAACAGCGCCTCCTGGCCCAGGCCGAGGCGGAGCGCGTACCCGTGGAGGACATGACCCGCGCGGTCCCGGACCGGCGGTGGCGGCGTGACCAACGATGACCTCCCGATCGGCCGCCGCGTCGCCCGCTGGCGGGTGCGGCGGTCGATGACGCAGCAGATGCTCGCCGACCGGTTGCGCAGGTCGAAGAGCTGGGTGGACAAGGTGGAGCGCGGCGTCCGCACCCTGGATCGGTACTCGGTGATCCAGGAGCTGGCCCACGTCCTGCGGGTCGACCCGGAGGTGCTGCTCGGCCAGCCGCGGACCACCCCGGCGGGCACGCCGGACGGGGTGGACGAGATCCGGGCCGCTCTCGCCCGCTACGCCACCCCGAAGGCTCCACCGCAGACGGACGAGCTGAGGCGGCAGGTGGGGCACGCCTGGTTGACCTATCAGCACGCGCACTACGGGCAGTTGGTGCGGCTGTTGCCGGGTCTGCTCGACGCCGCCCAGGGTGCGCGGTCGGCGGAGCTGCTGGTGCAGGCGTACCGGATCACCTCGTCACTGCTGGTCAAGCTCGGCGAGGCCGGCCTAGCCTGGTTGGCCGCCGACCGGGCGATGTCCGCCGCCATTGACGACCCGATCCTGGCAGCAACCGCAGCCATCTCGGTAGCCCAGGCACTGCGCTCGTCCAACCGCGACCACCTGGCCCTAACCGCGACCCTAGCTGCGGCGAACCGCATCGTTCCATCCCCATCCCCATCCCGTCCAGGTGATCATGGGGTTGGCGGGCTTCATGGAGATCGAACAGCCCGTCAACCTCATGATCAACGGGGTGGGAGCGGGGTCGCGCCGGGGGAGTGGGCGGTGGGTGGGACGTTGCTGGTGCAGGCCGCCCTTGCTGCCGCCGGCTGCGGCGAGCACCGCCGCGCCGACGAGCTGATTGACCGGGCCGCAGGGATCGCCGCCAGCCTGAGAGGGTACGACGACACGCACCGCACCAGCTTCGGGCCGGTCGCCGTCGAGGTGGCGCGGGTGCTGGTGGTGGCGCAACGGGGTGACCTCGACGAGGCGCTACAAAGGCACTCGACGATCGTTCGGCGGGAGGCGTGGCGGCGGTTGCCGGCCGAGTACCGGGGTGCCTACCTGGTAGACGTCGCGCGGGCGTACCTCCAGGTGGGTGACGTGCGCGGGGCGGCGCGAGCCCTGGTGGACGCGGACAGTGTCGCGCCGGCTGAGGTTCGGTGCCGGCCGTTGGCGCGTACCCTCATCGCCGATGTTGCCCGTGCGCAGCCGGCGCCGGCCGGCGTGGCGCGACTGGCGACGCTGGTCGGCCTGACCCGCTGACGGCCGGCGCTCGGCCACCACCTTGCCCGCGCCGGCCTCGCCGGCGGTGCGTGAAGGCGGCCACGCAGATCGCCGGAGCCTGACGGCAGTCGCCAGCAGCACGCAGGGACATCCGGCCCCGCCCGGGCTTGATCAACCAGATCAGACCCACGGCGGGGCCGGATGGCTACACACCGGGGAGCACTTCGGGAGCGTCCGGCTCAAGCCGGGACGGGTCACGCGGGTCCGCTGGCCCTGGCCTCACATCATCCAACTGCGGACGACTTCGCCGTGATTTCGGTGACTAAGTGTGGTCGTCCATGCGCTTTCGGTGGTTCCACCCATTGCCGCGCCGCGCTCTGTCTCGTTTCGCCGTTGAGTGGCGTGGATCCAGGTTCCGCGCACCGGCACTTGCGTGAGCTGAACGGGGAAAGCGATGGGATCTGTCCGGCGACGACTGTCGGTGGTATCGGTGGGGTTACTGGTGGCTGGCGCGGCCGGTCTGGGGCTGGCGCCGCCGGCGCTCGCGGCCCCGGGCGACGCCGCTGCGCGGGGCGCGGTGCTCGACCTGGTCGGAGACCCCGGCGACGAGTCGGTCCAGGCCCAGGGCACCTTCGGAAGCGTGACCGCCCCACCCGGCGGCGGTACGGACGAGGAGACGTCGGTGGACATCACCCTCTCCGATCCGGAGAACGTGGTCGCCACCGGCACGGTCGCGGAGGTCACCGCCACCCGCGGGCCGACCACGTCGTCCGCCTCGTCCCAGCTCGCCAACTTCACGCTGAGCGTCCTCGGCGTCGAGGTGCTGGACGTCTCCCAGTTGGGGGTGACCGTCCAGTGCAGCGCCGGCAACACCAGCGCCGGAGCCACCGGCGAGGATATCGCGGTCTTCGGTCAGCCGATCAGCGTCCGTGACACGGCCCAGGAGTTCACCGCGAACGTCACCGTCACCGGTCTGACCAACGCCACCTTGCGCGCCGTCGTCGACCGTCAGCTCACCGGCACGCCGAACAACTCGGTCGCGATCAACGTGCGCGCGCTGCTCTCCGTCTCCGGGCTCAATGGCGCTGAACCGGTGCAGTTCTCGCTCGGGCAGGTGATCCTCGCGGAGGCCTCCTGTCAGAGCCCGCCGGCGGTGCCGCCGACGGCGTCGGCGATCTCGCCGAATTCCGGCCCACAAGCGGGTGGTCAACCGGTGACGATCACCGGCACCGGCTTCGTGCCGAATGCCACGGCGGTGAGGTTCGACGGAGTGGCGGCCACCAACGTGGTCGTGACCGCCGACGGTACGTCGTTGACGGCCGTGACACCGCCGGGAACGGTGGGCCCGGCGGCGGTGGTGGTCACCACGGCCGGTGGCTCGACGCCCGCATTGCCGTACACCTATCTGGCCGACGGCACCGGTGCCGAGGTAACCGGTCTGACGCCGGGCGAGGGGCCGCCCGCCGGCGGTACGACGGTGACAATTACGGGTTCCGGGTTCACCGGGGCGACCGGGGTGACCTTCGCCGGGGTGGCCGGCACCGGCTTCACCGTCAACCCGGCCGGCACCACGATCACGGTGGTGACCCCGCCGAACCCGGCGGGTCCAGCGACCGTCGAGTTGGTCTTCCCGGGCGGTACCGCGAACGCCGGCACGTTCACCTACCGCGCGGTCGCGGTCGCACCGAGGATCGAGTCGCTCTCCCCGGACAACGGCAGCACCGCGGGCGGCACCGTCGTGACCGTCCGGGGCAGCGGGTTCGTCCCGGGCCAGACCACGCTCGGTATCTGCGGACGGACGATCGCCGCGAGTGAGGTCACCGTCGCAGCGAACGGCCGCTCGTTGACGTTCCGCACGCCGCCGTGCGCGGCGGGCAAGGCCGAGATCCGGGTGACCACGCCGGGTGGTACGTCGAAAGAGGTCGCGTTCCACTACGAGGCAATCCTGCCGGTCACCGGCGCCTCACTCGGCATGCCCGTAGCGGCCGGCCTCACCATGCTGCTCACCGGTGCAGTGCTGCTCCTGATGACCCGCCACCGCAGGCAGAACGTCTGACCCGGCCGTGCCCCGGCGCAGATGCCGGGGCACGATCAGCACCGCACCACCTTCGGTCCGATCGTCGTCGACCTGGCGCGGGTGCTGCTGGCGGCGGAGCGGGGTGACGCCGACGAGGCGGTACGACGGCACTCGACTGTGGTGCGGCGGGAGGCGTGGCGGCGGCTGCCGGCCGAGTACCGGGGCGCGTACCTGGTGGATGCCGCGCGGGTGTACCTGCAGGTTGGTGACCTGCGGGGGGCGGCACGCGCGCTGGTCGACGCGGACAGTGTCGCGCCGGCTGAGGTTCGGTGCCGGCCGTTGGCGCGTACTCTCATCGCCGATGTTGCCCGCGCGCAGCCGGCGCCGGCCGGCGTGGCGCGACTGGCGACGCTCGTCGGCCTCACCCGCTGATCAGCCTGAGCGCACCGCCCCGACCGGTTCCCCTGGCCGGCCGTAGCAGCCGAGCGACCAGGGGGTAGCTGGCGGAACCAGTCTCAGCGGTTGCCAGGTCGGGTCGATCCGGCCCCCATTGCCCGTAGGTGTGCCAGCCCTTGTGCCCAGGACTGAATGAGGGTGGTTTCGTGGTAGGCGATCTCGTGTTCCGCGCAGAACTGACGGATCAGCGGCTGGGCGTGGCGGAGGTTGGGTCGGGGCATGCTGGGGAAGAGGTGGTGTTCGATCTGGTAGTTGAGCCCACCGAGTAGTGCGTCGAGGAACGGGCCGCCGCGCACGTTGCGGGAGGTGAGGACCTGTCGGCGTAGGTAGTCGAGGTCGTCGGCCTCGGACAGGATGGGCATGCCCTTGTGGTTCGGGGCGAAGGAGCTGCCCAGGTAGAGCCCGAACAGGGCCTGGTTGACCAGGATGAACACGATCGCCTGCGGAACGCTCAGGACCAGGAACACGGCCCCGAGGTAGCCGGCGAAATGCAGGACGAGCAGGCCGGCCTCCATGCGCCGGCGCTTGAGCCCGCCGCCGCGGACGACCGCCCGGACGCTGGCGCCGTGCAGGTGCAGACCCTCCGCCAGCAGCAGAGGGAAGAACAGCGCCGCCTGGTGCCGGACGAACAGCGCCCCCAGGCCGCGTTGCGCCGCAGCCTGACCCGGGGTGAAGGACAGCGGAGTCACCATGAGGTCGGGGTCGCGGCCCTCGGTGTTCGGATGCGCGTGGTGGCGGTTGTGCTTGTCAACCCACCACCCGTAACTGATCCCGGTCACCAGGTTGGCGCACACCAGGCCGACCACGTCGTTCGCCCGGCGGGAGCGGAAGATCTGCCGATGCCCGGCGTCGTGACCGAGAAACGCCAACTGCGCGAGGAGCACCGCGACACCGGCCGCGGTAGCCGTCTGCCACCACGACGACCCGAGCCGCACGAACAGCACGCCCAGCACTACGAGACAACCCAGCATCACCGTCACCCGCGCCGCGTAGCGGCGGGCTCGTCGGTCGAGGAGACCCGCGTTTCGGACCATGCGGGAGAGGTCGGCGTACTCACTACCCCGGTCGCTGCGGGTGCCAAGATCCGTGTCACTCAACGTCGCCGCTCCTTGTCAGCCACGCCGATCAGCTCGCCGGCTTCGCTGTCAGCCATGACCAGGCGTTCGCGCAATTTCATCGGTGGTCCGACGGGATCGAACAAGCAAACCGCCGCTGACGGCCCCAGTCTTCCTCACAGCCACGTCTTCGCACGAGGAAATCGGCAGCTCACGATGACTGATACGCGAGCAATACCCGCCCTCGTGTAAGTCTGCCGATTGGCTGGGGGCTTCGTCCGTCGAGTCCGACAATCAGCACCGCACCAGCTTCGGTGACGTGCGTGGGGCGGCTCGGGCCCTCGTCGAGGCGGACAGTTGTCGCGCCGGCCGAGGTTCGGTGCCGGCCTCTGGCGCGTACCGTGATCGCCGTTGTCCCCCGCGCGCAGCCGGCGCCGGCCGGCGTGGCGCGACTGGCGACGCTCGTCCGCCACACCCGCTGATCGCACCGCCCTCACCCGGACCTCAGATCCACCGGGTACGCCTCGTCGCGGACTGAGCGACGAAGTCGCGATCGGGGACGGAAGTCCGACGTTGTGTGTTCGTCCGCTCACGGAGGGTCCAATCTGGAACCCGGCTCGCCGTGGGGGCGGTCGTAGACAGCGGACAGTGGAGGTTCGGATGCTGATCATCGCGGAGGAGCGGGACACCTACCCACCGAACGGTCAAATTCCCAACCTGGAGACCGACGAGAAGGCGTGCCACGACATCCTGACCCGGATCAAACCGCTGCTGCCCAGGGACCTCACGGGCGAGGTGGTCGGGGCGTTGGTGAACTGGTCGGCGAGCAAGCTGGTGCCGCACCGAAGCTTCGGGACCTGGGCCGAAGCCATCACCGCCGCGACCAGCAACGCGCGGAACGACATGGCCCTTGCCACCGACGACAGCCAACGGCAGCGTGACGAGGCTGTCGGCGGCGACGACCTGGCGAAGCTCAACGCGGCGGTGGCGAGCACGGGGCGGACCGACGACCCGCAGATCACCTTGCGCGACGAGAGCCGCAGGTGGGCGAACTGCGGAATGGCCGCGTTCCAGATCCGCGAGCAGTTGCGCGACAAGGGCGGCGAGCCCGTCCGCCTGTCGGGCCAGACCTACGGGGCGGGGAAGGGCGACGCGCTCAAGCAGGCGCTGCTCGTCCAGCCCGCCAACGCCCAGACCGTCCTGCTGCTCGACTGCCAGTTCCCGCAGGTGCACAACTTCATCATCGAGGTGCACCACGACGGGTCGCGCTACCTGGCCCAGGGTTACCAGGGCACGTACTTCGCCCACTGGTGGCTCGGAATCAACAACAGCTACTCCGGAGAGGCTCCGCCCAAGATTCTCGCCCTGCGCGAGCGGTACGGGCTGGGTCGCGCGATCAGCCGGGAGAACTACGAGAGCTTGCTCGACGGCCTGGCCGCGGCCATCTCGTCCGGCTGGCAGGAGACCGCGAACCGGTGGCAGACGTTGCCGTTCAACCCTGACCGGCAGGAGATCGACGGGATCCGCCGCCGGTCCGAGGCGCCGACGATCCTCGTCGAGGTGTTCGAGCTGCGCAAACCGGCGGTGGCTCGGGCGACGCTCGGCGGTAACGGCGACGCGTCGCTCAGCGAGCTGGCGACCCGAGGACTGACAACCGCCTGACGCGGTGTTCCCGGTCGGCACCCAACCGGCCGGGAGCACGGAACCGCGGCGGGACCCGGAGAGAGTCCCGCCGCGCGCGCCTATGCGCCCGAGATGGCCTTGAGTGCCGTGTCGAGTGCCTGGTCGGCCGGGACGGGTACGTCGGGGACCACTCCGACGCCTTCCCAGTTGGTGCCGGTGACGCTGTTGATGGTCCGGGCGGTCGGCACGGTCACCAGGATGTGTTCGGTGATCGGGTGGCGGGCCGTCGGATGCGCGCCGCCGCGGGTCGTCTCGCCGACGACGACCGCCCGGCCGTGCGCCTGGAGGGTGTACGCCACGTCCTCGCCCCCGGAGAACGTCATCGCGCTGGTGAGCACATAGACCGGGCGGTCGACATAGCGCGGCGCGGGAAGGTGCGCGGCAGTCCAGAACTGGCGAGTGGCGCCGGTGGACCGCTCGTAGAAGTCGTTGAGGTGCACCTGATCGTCGCGAAAGAAGTAGCTGCACCACATCGCGGCTCCCTCCGGTGCTCCGCCGGAGCACGCGCGCAGGTCCAGGATGAGCGCGGAGCTGAGGGCGACCAGTTGCATGGCCGCGCCGATCGCAGCGGCACCTTCGTCGGCGTACGCGATGCGCCGCACGTCGATCAGCCCGACGTTCCCGTCCACCTGCTCGACCCGGCGGATCCCCTGGTTCTCCGCCCTGAGCAGCGCGAGGAACGCGGCCCGGCCCCCGTCTTCGTCCGCCGGATCGAGCGACTGCGGCTGGTCGGCCCAGAGCAGCCGCAGATGCTTGTCCGGGCACACCTGCTGAAGGTGAGCGGTCACCGTCTCGCAGAGCGCCGGCCCGTCCAGGTCGTCGTACTCGCCGGCCTTGAGGCGGCGCCGGATCGCGGCGTCGATGTCCGCGACCTTCGCAGGAAAGACGTACCCTGCCTCGATCCGATCCAGGGCCTGTTCGATTATCTGTTCGTTTGAGAGCACGGCGGGCCACGGTAGACCGTGAGCAGCCTCGTGACCATCGAATTCCGCGCAGCCCCAGGTGCCGAGCTTCCGAGCCCGCGTCGGACTAGGAGCGCGGCAGCATGCCCACGAGCGACGTGATGATGGCGAGCCGCAGGGCTGTCCGTAGGTCGATGTGGTGGACCGCGAGCGCCGGCTCGGACTCGTACACGGCGAGCAGGCTCGGCGGCGGCGAGGTGTAGGCGGACAGTGCGCCAGCCATCAGCAAGGCGTTCAGGCAGAACAGCTCGGCGCGGTCGCCGACCTCGGGCAGGTGCCGCCGGATGAGGTCGGCCATCACCGCGAGGTTGGCCAGTGAGGCGCGCTTGTGCCGGCGGACCGCCTCGACCGAGACGTTGTGTTCGAGCACCCCGCCCTGCGCACCGAAGAGATCACAGAGCACCGTCTGGGCGGCGAGCGACCGGCTGAGCACGTCCGCCGTCTGCTCGGCCCGTTCCAGCGCGGACCCGCTCGGGTCGACGCCCTGGTCCAGCTCCTGCTCCAGCTCGGCCAGCCAGGTCGTCGTCCGGTCGTCCATCAGGTCGAGCAGCACCGCTTCGCGGGACTCGAAATAGCGCAGCACGGCCGTCTTGGCCAGGCCCACCCGCCGGCTCAGCTCGTTCAGCGTCACCTCGGCCACCGGCATCTCGTCGAGCATCGCCGAGGTGGTTTCCAGGATCGCCTGGCGCCGGACCGCGCGCTGCTCCTCGCTGCGCGCCCGCTTGAACGTCATGTCGCCAACCCTAACTTAGGTACCGCCGGTCTCTTGACAGTGTACCGGCGGTACCTTACCGTTCAGGTGTAACTTACCGGCGGTACATTGGGAGCCTGAGATGAACTGGACCGAGCAGCAGATTCCGCGCCAGGACGGCCGGGTGGCCGTGGTCACCGGGGCCAACACCGGGCTGGGCTTCGAGACCGCCCGGCTGCTCGCCGAGCGCGGGGCGTCGGTCGTGCTGGCCGTGCGCGACACCGAGAAGGGCAAGCGGGCCGCCGCCCGGATGAACGGCGACGTCTCCGTACAGGAACTGGATCTGACCTCGCTGGACTCCGTGCGCGCCGCCGCGGCCGACCTGCGCGCCGCCCACCCGCGGATCGACCTCCTGATCAACAACGCAGGCGTGATGTACACCCCGAAGCAGACCACCCGCGACGGCTTCGAGATGCAGTTCGGCACCAACCACCTGGGCCACTTCGCGCTCACCGGCCTGCTGCTCGACCTGCTGCTGCCGGTGCCCGGCTCCCGGGTGGTCACGGTCAGCAGCGTCGGCCACCGCATCCGCGCCGCCATCCACTTCGACGACCTGCAGTGGGAGCGCTCGTACGGCCGGGTCGCCGCCTACGGCCAGTCCAAGCTCGCCAACCTGATGTTCACCTACGAGTTGCAGCGCCGGCTCGCCCCGCACGGCACCACGGTCGCGGTGGCCGCACACCCCGGCGTCTCCAACACCGAACTGGTCCGCAACTCCCCGGCGGTCGTCCGCGCACCGATCACCTGGCTCGCCCCGGTGATCACCCAGCCCGCGACGGCCGGCGCGTTGCCCACCCTGCGAGCCGCCACCGACCCGTCCGTCCTCGGCGGGCAGTACTACGGCCCCGACGGCCTGGGCGAGACGCGCGGCCACCCGGAGCTGGTCACCTCCAGCCCCGAGTCCTACGACCTGACCGTGCAACAACGCCTCTGGGCCGTCTCGGAAGACCTCACCGGCGTGCGGTTCCCGGTCGGCCAGGCAGCCTTCGCGGCGTGACCGCGCCACGAGGCAGGTGACCGGTCGCGGCGAGGCCCGGACGGGTCCCGCCGCGACCGTCAGCGTGAGGTCTGGCGACGTCAGCGGGGCGCGACGCTTATCCCTCGGCCGACCTGCCAGGAGGCGGCGGGCCAGGCCGTGATGAAGCCAGCGATCAGCCCGATCTGGCCGGCGAACCAGAATGTCGGGCTGTCGGGTCGCAGGGTTGGCTCCGGAAAGACCATGTGATGCGCCAGCGTCAGCCACGCGAACAGCGCCACCTCGAACGCGGTGATCGTCAGCAGTTCGACCTTCACGACTGTCGTCAGCGCGTGCCCGATCTGTGCGACGCTGCGAGGGGGCCCCTCGAAGAGCCGAAAGAGAACGGCGATCGTCACCGCCGCCAGATAGTCGCCGGCGTAAGCGATCCACAGCCCGTTCTGGGCCGGGTCGAATCTGACGGCGTACAGGGCAACCTCGGCGACGATGAAGCCGAGAGCGCAGTGCGCGCCACAACGGGACACCTGGGTCAGGATGATGCCCCGGTGGGGCCGTCGAGGTTGATCGTCCCGCCGCCGTGGCGAGAGCGCCTCGGGCCTGCCCCATTTCCAGTAGAGGCAAACGGCCGCCGGACCGACGTAGAGGACGGTTACCAGCCAAACGATCTCCATGACCTTGACCGGCTGACGGTGCCCGTAGAGATAGGTGTCGGCGAGGACGATCGCGAAGCTGACGACGCCGACCGCGAGCGAGGCCCAGGAGAGCGCCAGGAGCCAGGTCGGCTGCATCCTCGCCCCTTCCACGCGCCGGGCGCCGGTGCCTGCCGCGGCCGATGAGGGAGGGGGCTCGCTGACTGGTGTCGACGGCCGAGGACGCCCCACAGTCCTTCACGGCGTACTCGTCCGTACCGGCCGATCGGCCGTTCGTCGTGCGGGCCGCTAGCTGGCGAAGTCGACGCCCGCGAACGTGGCGGAGCGGTGCGCGGCGAGGTGTTCGGCCTGTGCGGTGATGGCGTCGCGCGTCCCCGCCGACAGTCTCTGCCAGGGCTGGACCGCGATCGTGAGCGTCCTGCCGGACTTACGGGGTCGCCAGGTGCCCACCAGGTCGCCGTCGACCAGGACGGCGCCCGGCCGACCCAACACCGGCCACAACTCCTTGGCGTGGGCGGGGTCGGGCACCAGCGTCGCCCGGTCCCTGGCCTGGAGGAACAGGTCGAACGGGCCGAGGAGGCGGCTTGTGGTGGCGTCGGCCGACTCCAGCGCCTTCTCGTCGGCGGACAGCAGCCACCGCACCTCGCCGTCGACCGTCACCTCGACCACGTCGTCGGGCCAGCGCGCCTTCACGTCCTTCACGGGGGCGTCGAGATAGCCGGCCACCTGTTTCGGGGTGGCCGGTCCGAGCAGGCGAAGGTATGCGCGGATCAGGTCGAACCGGTCGACCGGGGCGGCGGCCCTCGTGAACCCGGTGATGCGGCGCAGGATCGGAGGCGAGGTGTCGAGTTGCAGTTCCAGGCCGGCCCGCGCGGCGGCGAGCCGGAACGGCATCTCGTAGAGGTGCGTGGCGTCGCACACCCGGCAGAACCGCAGGTACGGCTCGGGCAGCACCGTGGCCAGGCGGCCGGAGACCTCTCCCTTGACCGTCGGCGTGGTGACGATGGTCCGCATGCGCGCGGCCACCTCGTCGAGGGCGGCGAGGTTGTCGATGCCGGCGGCCTTCAACGGGTTGGCCGCGTCGTAGATGCGCTTGCCCGCGTCGGCATCGGAGAACGGTTCGACCGCGGCCACCACGTGGCCCACGTCGGCTCGGCGGTAGAGGTGCGGGGCGCCGCGCACCGTCCACAGCAGGACCACGTCCGCGTCGGACATCGCGGTCACGTCGACCCCACGGACAGCGAGGGCCCACCGGGCGCCGTCCGGACCGGTGTTCTGCACCCCGATGTCGAGGACGGCGGTGTCGGCGAGCGTGCCCTCGTCCCGGTCGAGCTGCTGGGCCCGGACGCGGAAGTTCATCACCTGGCGCCGATCAACCATGTCTGCACCCTAGCCACGGCGGCTCGTGCGGTGGGCCCAGGCGTGCAGCGCCCGTGCCGGAACCGCCGCGGCTCACTCCACCTGGGCGTGTCGTGATCCGGACACATTGGCCGCGCTCGCCCTGCACGCCCGAACTCACCTGCGTGGACGGTCGCCGTCGCTTCCGCCGGTCCCGGCGGGGGAGCCGGCGCGGGTGTCCACACGCGGCGCCCGGATGGTGCAATAGGGGAACGCTGATGGCAGCAATGACGGAGGTACCCGTGGACGGTGTGGAACTGCTTCTCGCCGCCCTGGCGCTCGGCGCGTCGACAGGCGTGGCCGACGCGACAAGCGCCGCGGTCCGCGATGCCGCCGAGAGCTTCCGGGGCCTGGTGCGTCGCCGGCTGACCGGCGAGGGCCAGGAGGCGCTGCGAGCGTTCGAGGCCGGGGGCACCGACTCGGGCGTCTGGCAGGTGCACCTCGCCGACGATCTCACCCGCGCGGGCGTCGACCGGGACGAGCAGATCCTCAGCCTCGCGCGGGAGCTGCTGGCGCGGGCCGAGGCGGCCGGAGTGCGCACCGAGATCGGCCAGGTCGACCTGCGCGGGTCAAAGGGCGTCCAGCTTGGCAGCTACAGCACCCAGCACAACACCTTCAACTGAGGCAGCCGGGCAGATGGGCGACAGCGGGCAGTCGGAGGACGACCGGTCGCGCGGCGTCGACGCCCGCCACGCCCAGGGCGTCCAGTTCGGCCCCCACAGCCGCCAGTACAACACCTTCGGCCCGGTCGTACGGTCGGCGTACCCGGCGGAGGTGCACCGGATCGCCCCGGCCGACCTGCTCGACCGCGACGCCGAGCTGGCGCGGCTCGCGGCCTTCTGCACGGGTGACGGGTCGGGCGCGTACCTGCGGTGGGAGGCTGCCCCGGGCACCGGGATGACCGCGCTGCTGTCCTGGTTCGTGCTCCACCCGCCCCCGGGCGTACGGGTCGTGTCGTATTTCGTCGTCGCCGGCCGCACCGAGCGGGAGACCCGCGAGGCGTTCGTCGACGTCGTGCTGGAGCAGTTGGTCGAGCTGACCGACCGGTACATGCCGGGTCATCTCACCGGGTCCACCCGGGAGGCGCACCTGCTGGGCCGGTACGTCGACGCGGCCCAGGCGTGCGAGCGGCGGGGCGAGCGGCTGGTGCTCATCGTCGACGGCCTCGACGCCCGACGCGACGCCTCCGCTGTCGCGACGCTCCTGCCCGACCGGCTGGTCGGTGGAATGCGGGTGGTGCTCGGCACCGACCTCGGGTGGCGCGCCCCCGCCGACCTGCCACCGCGGCATCCGCTGCGGGAGCCGAACCGGCCCCACCTGCTGGCGCCGTTCGTCGGCCCCGACGAGCGCGCCCGGCGGGAGGCGGAGGACGCCCGGCGTGCCGACGAGCGGGCCCGGCGGGAGGCGCAGCGACACCAGGCCGCCGAGGAGCGCCGCACCGCGCAGCGGCAGATCGACCAGTGGCAGGCCGCCGAGGCGGAACGGGCCAGGCCGGCGGCGCGGGCGGCAGCCGTGCGGCGTGCGCTGACGTTCGTCGCCGGGTGGACGGGCCTCCTCGTCCTCGTCACCTGGTTGGCCCGGGGTTGGCCCGATCCGCGGGTCGCGGGCATCCTGAGCGCCCAGCTCGTGGCGGGTGGGCTGGCCGCCGCGATCGTGCTCGTACCGTCGGCGTTCCGGCTCGGTGCGGCGTACGCGTCGAGGCCGGCCTCGCCGGCCGCCTGGATCGATCGATCCCGGTACGGCCTGCTGATGCAGGTGATCGCCTTCCTGGTGTTCGTCGTCCTGGGCGGAGCTGGCGCGGGCGACTACCTCGACGCCCTCGACGACCGGCAACTGGAGCGGTCCGTCGGCCGGGCCGGGGCTCTGCCCTCCTTCGACGAGGTGGTGGCGTTCCTGTTCCTGCTGCTCATCGCGGTCGGCTGCGTCGCGGCCGGCCTGTACCTCGCCGCGAGAGCCGTCCGACCCTGGTCCGAACGGCACCGGGAGCGGGAACGAGCGTTTCGGGCACTCGTCGACGCGGCGGCCGCCGCTGCCGCGCGCGAAGCGTCCGCGGGAATGAGCGCCGACGTGCTGTCCCCGCGAGCGGCCGACCGGACCAAGGCGTACCAGAACATGCTGGCCCGGCTGGGGCAGCGCCGGCGTCACCCGCCCCGCTAGGTGCCGTCGTCGGCGAAGGCGCGGGGTGTGAACGGAGTCAGGAGGAGATCGGTGAGGCGCTGCGTGGCGTCCTTGTCACCGGTCAGGTCAAGCACGCCCGCGTCCACTGCCGCCGCCACGGTGATCTGGTGCCCGCAGACGGCTCGGAGGGTGTCGATGTCGGTGGTGAGTGTCGCGTCGGGTTCGGGGGTCGTGCCGCGGCGCAGCTGCACCGAGTCGTCGGCGACCTCGGCGAGGTAGGTGTCGGCGTCGATGTGGAACGCGTAGACGCCGCGGAGATCGGCCGCTCGCGCCGGATCGAACCCCGCCTTGATGGTGAGCAGCAGGGAGTCGATGCCGAGAGCGCCCTCGGGGAGCTGCGGGGACTGGCTTCCCCAGCGGCCGAACTGCAGCAGGATGGGCTCCAGTGCGCGCCCCCATTCGGTCAGCTCGTAGAGGTGGACACGCGTCGGCGGCCCCAGGTCCCGCCGTCGCACCACGCCGTGCTCGGTCAGCTCGCGCAGCCGCTGGCTCAGCACGTTCGGGCTCACCCCGGGGAGCCCGCCGAGCAGGTCGTTGAAACGCCGGGGGCCGAGCAGCTGCTCGACACCCCCGTGGCGCGGCGCCTGCTCGTGGCGCCACTGGCCCGGCTCGCCTACACCAGCGGGGACGGGACGCCGCGGCTGATCCCGGTGAATTTCCTGTGGACCGGCGACGAGCTGGTCGTCGGCGCGTTCGCCGGCACGTACAAGATCCGCGACCTGCGTGCCCGACCGGACGTGGCGATCTGCATCGACACCGCCGACGGGCTACCCGAGGTGCTCATGCTGCGCGGGAAGGTCACCCTGACGGAGGTCGAGGGCGTCCTGCCGGAGTACGCCGTCATCCAGCGCGCGGGGATGGGCGACGAGGTGGGCGACGCCTACCTGACGGCGATCGACAAGCCGGGCCTCCGGATGGTCCGGATCGGCCTGCGCCCGACGTGGGTCGGAGTCGTCGACTTCCAGGAGCGCTTTCCCGACCGGACACCGGAACCCGTCCGAGCCGCGCTCGGCGGCGGTCGCTGACCAGCATCAACGCACCATGATGGAGGACTGGGATGCCGAAGATCGTCGTGTCGATGTGGATCACCCTGGACGGATTCGTCGCCGGCCCGGACGACGAGATGGACTGGCTGCTGGCCGACGACCAGCTGCAGAGGTACGAGCGGGAACTGGTGGAGAGCGCCGGCAGCCTGATGCTGGGCCGGGTCACCCACGCCGACTTCGCCGGCTACTGGCCGGTGGCCGCCCGCAACCCCGACGAACCGGCCGCCGTCCGTGGATATGCCCAGCGACTCGACGCCCTGGAAAAGATCGTCGTCTCCGCCTCGGGAAACATCGCAGACTGGAAGGGCACCCGGAGGATCGCGCGCATCGACCCCGACGAGATCGCCGAGATCAAGCGTGAATCCGGCGGGACATCGTGGTGTACGGCAGTCTGGCGGTGATCCGCTCCCTTGCCGATCTCCGACTCATCGACGAGATCCACCTCCTGGTGCACCCCCTGTTCCTGCGCCAGGGCAAGGCGCTGTTCGACGGCGGGCGACCGCCCGTACGACTGGACCTGGTGTCCGCCGAACCCTTCGAGTCCGGCGTCGTCCTCATGACGTACCGCCCGCGGGGTGCTGCAACCGGGCGGTCGACGCCGAGAAACTAGAGTCGGTGGCGTGCGGATCCGGATCGAGGGCAGTGACCTCCCAGGCCGTCGGGCCGGCGCGGACGCCGACGCGCTGCGGCTCGGCAACGTGCACGTCGGAATCCAGCGCAAGACCGAGGTGATCGATCGCGTACGGGCCGACGCGGGCACGGCGAGCTGGTACGTCGAGGTGTCCAGCCGGGAGGTCGACGGGGTGCTGGACGTCGGCGGACCATTCGTGCACGGGCGCCCCGGAGCGCGGTTTCTGTACCTGAGCTGGGGCGCGCTGTCCGATGACGGGTTCGCGATGTTCCGGCGAGCGAAGCTGATGTTCACCGACATTCCGACCGAGCTGCTGCGCGCCGCACACGAGGGCAACGGGCTGCTGGTGGGCAGTCTGGGGCTGACGGACACGACCGGCGGGCCGGTGTGCGCTCGGGTCCACCCACCCGCCATCACCTGGACGGTGCGACAGCCGCCGGTCGCGACGTCCACCCGGCCGCCCGTACCAGACGGACGGCCGGGGGAGGGGACGTCGTCAGGCCACCAGTGAGAACTGCCCGTTGTCCAGGTCGTAGCGGGCGCCCACGACCCGCAGGGTCGCCCACCGGGCAACCCCGGCCGCGCGAGGCGACCGGGGGACCCGGCGGGCGGAGTGGGTCAGCGGACCTCGCGGTCGAGGGCGGCGACCTCGCGTACGGCGGTGGCGACCGCCGCGAAGTCCTTCTTGAGGATCGCGCCGTGGTTGCTGGCGACCTTCGCGCCGACCCGGATGTTCGGGTTGCGGACGGTCACCGCGTCGAGGCTGGCACGGATGCGTTCCTGCTCGTCGCCCTTGCTGCCGAAGGACGTCCCCGACGCGACCACGTACCGCACCGGAACGGTGATGGCGTCGAGCACCGGGCCCAGCTCGCGCTCGGCGGAGAGCCGTCCCAACTCGATGTTGCTCTCCGCCTGCTCGTCGGCGTTCATCCGCGGGACCAGGCCCGTCGGGCGCAGCAGGGGCATGAACCAGCGCATCCGCCGGAACAGCTTCCGGATGCGCTGCTCCATGGCCTCGTCCAGCCAGTCGTGCGGGAACGCGCCGTCGACCAGCACCGCGCCGACGGTACGGTGCGGGTTCCGGTTGGCCCAGTGCGCGCCGACGACCGCGCCGTACGACCAGCCCACGAGCACCGCCCGGTCCACGCCCCGGGCGGCGAGAACGGCGTCGACGTCCCGGACGGCTGCCTCGAACGAATAGTCCGCCGAGCGCCCCGACTTTCTGCCGCGGGCTCGCTCGTCGTAGGTGATGTGCCGCCACCCGGTGCCCAGGTCGGTGATGACGCGTCGCCAGTACCCCTGGGTGGCGAACTGGCCGTTGAGGAAAACCACCGGGATGCCCGAACCGCCGGTGTCGGTGACGGCCAGGGCCGTGTCGTCGACCGGCACCATGCCGGTCCAGGTCGAGCTGGTCGAGGAGGAATTGTTCGTCGTCATGGTCGTACTCCTGAGGGGTTGGGGGTTCAGAGGCTGCGGGCGGTGATGTCGCCGTGCGAGGTGGTGGCGTGGATGTCGAGGTCGGCGCTGCCGGTGTTGGTGAGGGCGTTGCTGACGCGGCCGTGGCCGGTGCCGGCGTCCAGGGCGGCCGAGACGCCGCTGGCGGCGGCGACCGAGATGTCGCCGGACTGGGTACGCAGCACGACCGCGCCGCGCCGGGCCTCGGCGACGAGGATGTCGCCCCGCGTCGTGCTGATCTCGGCCGGGCCGTTGAGCCGGCCGACCTCGACGTCGCCGTCGATCGCGGTGAGACGCACGCTCGCGGCTTCGTCGATCTTGATGTGGCGGTACGCGCCGTCGACGGTGACGTCACCGAGGCGTCCGACGCCGCGCAGCTCGGCGCTGGCGGCCCGGACCTCGACGCGGGAGTCGGCGGGCAGTTGGACGGTCACCTCCACCGAGCCGGAGGGGCCGAGGAGCTGGTTGGCAGGGGTCGCGGTCGTGACCCGCAGGACGCCGTCGGCGTACGCAATGGTGGTCCGGTCGGCGGCCCGGGTGTCGCGGCTCCGGCCGGCGTCGGTGGGCCGGACCTCGACTGTGGTGTCCGCGCGGTCGGCGGCGATGAACTGGACGCGCCCGGCGGGGATGTCCAGGACGGCGGAGATGGGGGCGGGGGTCGGGAAGCTCTGCATCACGTTCTCCTGGTGCTCGTTCCGGTGTTTCTGATGTGGGAAACGCTACGTTGCTTTCCATCAGCCGGCAACAAGTCTGTTGCGTCCAAGCAGCATATAAGCAGTTCAAAGGCTTGAAAGTGTTGCAATGGCTCGGAATATAACGCAACGCTACGGCGGCGAGCCATTGCAATCGGATGAGGGTGAACGCTATGGTGGGAGCGCGCCGAGGCGCTCCGAGAAACCACCACCGAGGAGATCGCGATGCCGGGAGGCAGACTCACCCAGCAGGAACGCCAGCAGATCGCGCTGGGGCTGGCCGACAGCCTGCCGTACGCCGAGATCGCCCGGCGGCTCGACCGTCCGACCTCGACGGTCACCCGCGAGGTGTTGCGCAACGGCGGTCCGAACGCCTACCGCGCCGACCTGGCCCACCGCGCCACCGAACGCCGCGCCCGCCGACGCGCGCCCGCCTCGGCCCGCGCGGCCGAGTTGGTCCCGCAGCCGCACGGCCGTGACGCCGAGGCCGTCGCCGAGTACGAGGAGACGTTCACGACCGTCCTCATGGCCTCGGGCCTGAACAAGATGTCGGCCCGGGTGCTGACCTGCCTGTTCACCACCGACACGGGCAGCCTGACCGCGTCGGAGCTCGCCCAGCGCCTCCAGGTCAGCCCGGCGTCCATCTCCAAGGCGATCGCCTTCCTGGAGAGCCAGAGCCTCGTGCGCCGGGAGCGCGACGAGCGCCGCCGCGACCGCTACGTCGTCGACAACGAGCTCTTCTACCAGGCGACGATCGCCAGCGCCCGCGCCAACGACCAGCTCGTCGAGACGGCACGCCAGGGTGTCGCCGTCCTCGGTCCGCACACCCCCGCCGCCGCCCGCCTGGAGAACATCGCCCGCTTCCTGGACTTCATCAGCGAGAGCATCACCCGCGCCGCCGAACAGGCCCGCGACGTCCTGCACAGCAGACCCGAGTGACCGTCAGGCGGTTCCGCCCGTCGACGGCGGCCGGTCAGGCCGGTGGCGGGCGAACGCGTCGACCCGGCCCCACCGGCCGGGAATGTCCAGCAACGCGACCCGGGCGAAGGCGGTCGGCAACGCGGGATTCACGGCGAGATGGTCGTCGTGCGGGTCGATGCCGAGCAAGGTGCGCAGCAGCAGCATGGGCGCCCCGCTGGACCACGCCTGCGGGCTGCCGGCGGTCGGGTACCGGACCGGGTAGCGGGTGGTGCTGCGGTCGTACCCACCGAACGCCTCGGGCAGCCGGCCCTGAAAGAAGGTCGCGGCGGACAGGATGCCCTCGGCGATGCGGCCGGCCTCCGTGCCGAACCCGTACCGGCGCAGGCCCCAGGCGATGAAGGAGTTGTCGAACGGCCAGACCGTGCCGTTGTGGTATCCGAGCGGGTTGTAGCGGCCCTGCCCCTCCGCGAAGGTCCGCACCCCCCAGCCCGAGAAGAGCGCCGGACCCATCAGGTGCTCGACGACACGTGCGGCCCGCTCGGGTGGCACGATGCCGCTCCACAGCAGATGCCCGATGTTCGAGGAGAGGCTGTCGACCGGCGTCCCGTCGTGGTCGAGCGCGAGGGCGTAGTAGCCGTCGTCGTCGAGCCAGAAATCGCGGTTGAAGCGGTCGTACAACTCTGCCGCCTCGCTTTCCAGGCGGTCGGCGTAGTCGGGGTCGCCCCAGAAGGCGCGCGCCAACCGCGCCCCGCGCATCTTGGCGTCGTAGGCGTACCCCTGGGTCTCGCAGGTGGCCCTCGGGAACCCGGGCAGCCGGCCGTCGGCGTAGGAGATGCTGTCCCAGGAGTCCTTCCAGCACTGGTTGTCCAGGCCGGTGGCGCGGTTGCGTTTCTCGTACCAGACGTAGCCGGTCGACGTCAGGTCGGCGTACGTGTCGATCCAGGTCAGGGCCGCGCGAGCCTCCTGCTCCAACTCCATCACCAGCGCGGTGTCGCCGCTCCACCGCTCGTACTCGTCGAGCAGCACCACGAACAGGGGCGACGCGTCGACGGTGCCGTAGTAGGGCGAGTGTGGCTGTTCCTCGAACGCGGCAGACTCCCCGTAGCGCAGCTCGTGCAGGATCCGGCCGGGGTCCTCCTCCAGGACGTCGTCGGACCGGGCGCCCTGCAACGACGCGAGGATCCGCAGCGTCGGCGGGGCCAACGACGGTGTGATGGGCAGGGTCTGCAGGCAGGTCAGCAGGCTGTCGCGGCCGAACAGGGTCATGAACCAGGGCAACCCGGCCGCGGGTACGGTCGCGCCGCCGAGCGAGAGCGGCGCGAAGCGCAGCGCCGCCAGGTCCACCAGGCTGCGGTGGTACACCTGCTGCAGCGCCGCGCTCTCGGTGTCCAGTGTCGGCGCCTGCGCGACCCACTCCCGCACGCTGTCCGGCAGAGTGGAGTCGTCCGGGCGCTGCGCCCGTAGGGCGTCACGCAGGTCGACGCCGTCCGGGCGCAGTGCCCGCATGGCGGCCTGCAACCGGGTGGTCCACTGCTGCCCGGGCTCCAGACGCACGGCGAACCGGAGGCCGCTCGGATCGATGGTGGCCGGCTCGCTCGCCGACACGACAACCTCGCGCCGGTACGTGCCGCGCCGATAGCCCATCCGCAACTCGTTCGCGTCGACCTGGGTGTAGTAGCTGCCGACCTTGTCGTGGAGGTCGAACTTGATCTCGAAGATGTCGGCGAAGTCGGCCGCCACCTCCAGGCGGACGTCCAGGTCGATAATCGACTGACCGTAGTTGAAGATCGTCAGCGACTCGGTCAGGTCCGGGCCGATGTGTCGTCGCCGGATGGCGGACACGTCCGCCTCGACGTAGTCGACCGCCCCGCCCGGCACGACGAAGAACGTGACCTCGTAGTACTGGCTGTCGTCCACCGACAGGGCGGCCATGCGTTCACCGTTGACGGTGAGCACCCAGCGGGACAGGAAGCGGGTGTCGGCGGCGAACAGCCCGACCGGGGTGGCCGGGGAGGAATGCACGTCGCCACTGGCGTCCGACACGATGAACGTGTTCCCGTCGATGCACGACACGGTGCCGGGGATGTCCCTCATCGGCTACGTTCCGCTGGCCGGGCCAACTGGGTGGGGTCGCCGGCCGCTCGCGGAAACAGCCGTCCGATGCGCAACGCCAGGCCGAGATCACCGTCGACCAGGATCTCGCCGCGGGCGATCGCCGCCAGCCCGTTCACCTCACCGCGCGCCATCGCGTCCGCGACCTGCGCGGACACCCTGATGACGGTGGTGGCGGGGTCGCCGCTCCTGGACACCTGCATGTCGCCGTGGTCGATGACGAGGAACCACTGCTCCAGGTCGTCCCCGCTCCCGATGTCGAAGCGCACGCTTCCGCACACCTTCTGGAAACGCGGATCCCGGCAGGCGGCGGCCAGCCGCTCGAAGAAGGCACTGGTCGCCGACATCCCACCTCCCCGGCGCGCGCTGGTTAGAAACGGATGGCGGCTACCCGCTGCGGGGGGCTGTTAACGCTCAGCGTGGGCGTCGTTCAGGGCGGGAGCGTGAAGCGGGTCCAGGTGGTCGGCAGCCGGACAGAGGCTGAACAGTGGCTCGGCGGAATTCGGGTGTCGGCGCGGCAGGCGTACCGCTCACAATGTCCGCCATGGCGAGAGAGCGCGTACTGGCGCGGGTCGAGGCCGACCTGCGGCGTGGGCACGTCCACCCCGCGATGCAGCGGCTGACGAGCCTGAACGCCGCGTACCCCGACGACCTGGAGCTGCGCTCCCGGCGTGCCGCGCTGTACCGGCAGGTGGGCAACGTGGCCGAGGCCGGGCGGTGGGGATTCCTCACCGAGGACGCCGGCGCGCAGGAGGTCGTCTCGTTCGAGAGGTCCTACCCGGGCGCCTGGCGACGTCTGCGCGCGTTGAGGGTGATCGCCGACCCCACCGACCGGCTCGGGCCGGTGGCGGGCGCGCGGCTCGCCCAGCTGGTCCGCCAGGCCGAGCGGGAGGGCCCCGCCCCGGTCACCTGGACCGAGTTCGGCCCCCGCTCGGCTGAGCCCGACTCGTGGCGGGACGCGCTGGGTTGCCTGGTGGCGACCGTGATCGGTCTGGTCCTGGTGGCGCTCACCGTCGTCGGCCTGATCACCGTGCTCCGCTGGGCGCTGTAGGAGGACCCGGGTACGCGTGGGATGAGCGGCCTTTGGGCGTTCTGTCCCGAATCGGTCTCCTGGGGTGGGCGTACCGCATAGCGTCACGGAGGCGGACCCACCGCCGGTGCGCCGCGCGTCGGCGGGCACGGCCCCGCGGAAGGGACCGGACATGGATCGAGTCGAGACGGTGCTCCTGCCGGAGCTGGACGGGCCGGTCCCGACGACCCTGCCGAGGGCGCTGGGTCTGTTGAGCCTGGCCCTGGGCGTGGGCGCCCTGGCCGCACCCCGATCCCTCGCGCGACTGACCGGGGTGGACGACTCCCCGGCGGCGCAGGCGGTCGTCCCGGCCGTCGGCGCACGCGAGCTGGTGCACGCCGTCGGCCTGCTCACCGGCCGCCGCCCTGTCGGCTGGGCGTGGACGCGGGTGGCCGGTGACGCGCTCGACCTCACCCTGCTGGGCCGGGCGATGGCCGACCGTCGGGGTGACCGCCGACGGCGCCTGGCGCTGACGACCGCCGCGATCGCCGGCATCACCGCCCTGGACGCGGCCGTCGCCATCGGCGCCGGCCGCGCGCGACGGGCCCGCGCCCGGGTGATCCGGATGGAGATCGCGGTGACCGTGAACCGGTCGCCCGCGGAGGCGTACCGGTTCTGGCGCGACATGGAGAACCTGCCGACGTTCATGGCGCACCTGGAGTCGGTACGCGCCGACGACCTGCGCCGCTCCCACTGGGTCGCGCGCGGCCCGGCCGGTCGCCACGTCGAGTGGGACGCCGAGATCATCGACGACCAGCCGAACAGGGCCATCACCTGGCGCTCGCTGCCGGGCACCCGGGTGGCCAACGCCGGGCGGGTCCGGTTCGCGCCCGCCCCGGGCGACCGGGGCACCGAGGTGCGGGTGCAACTGCGCTACGCGCCCCCGGCCGGCGCGCTGGGCCGGTCGGTGGCCAAGCTCTTCGGTGCGGAGCCCGAGCAGCAGGTCCGCGACGACCTGCGCCGGTTCAAGCAGGTGCTGGAGGCCGGCGAGGTGGTCCGCTCCGAGGGCAGCCCGAACGGCATCTCCGTACGCCAGCAGGCCATGCAGCGGCCCGCGCAGCCGCTGCCGGCGTCCCGTCGCTGACCACCCACGCCGTCGAAAGGGACCGCGGAGATGAAGGCCACCGCCTGGATGGGCACCGACAGCGTCAAGGTGATCGACGTGCCCGACCCGACGATCATGAATGCCCGCGACGCGATCGTGAAGATCAGCACCACCGCGATCTGCGGCTCCGACCTGCACCTCTACCACGGCTACATTCCGGCCATGCGCAAGGGAGACATCCTCGGCCACGAGTTCATGGGCGAGGTGGTGGAGGTGGGCCCGCAGGTGCGCAACCTCAAGCCCGGCGACCGGGTGGTGGTGCCCTTCCCGATCGCCTGTGGGCACTGCTCGTCGTGCCAGCGGGGCCTGTACTCGGTGTGCGAGAACTCCAACCCCAACGCCGGGATCGCCGAGAAGGTCATGGGCCACTCGCCGGCCGGCATCTTCGGCTACTCCCACCTCCTCGGCGGGTACGCGGGCGGTCAGGCCGAGTACGCCCGGGTGCCGTTCGCCGACGTCGGCCCGCTCAAGGTGCCCGACTACATCCCCGACGACCAGGCGGTCATGCTCGCCGACGCCTTCCCGACCGGCTACATGGGCGCCGAGATGTGCGACATCAAACCGGGGCAGGTCATCGCGGTCTGGGGCGCGGGACCGGTCGGGCTGCTCGCCGCCGCCAGCGCCCGGCTGCTCGGCGCGGAGCGCGTGATCGTCATCGACCGGTTCCCGTACCGGCTGCGGCTCGCCGAGGAGCACGTCGGCGCCGAGACGATCAACTATGCCGAGGCCGACGTGCTGGACACCCTCGACGAGATGACCGCCGGCCGGGGGCCGGACGCGTGCATCGACGCGGTCGGCCTGGAGGGCCACCACGGCAACGCGGCCCTGTACGCGTACGACCGGGCCAAACAGGCCACACGGACCGAGACGGAACGGCCCTTCGCGCTGCGCGAGGCGATCCTGGCCTGCCGCTCCGGCGGGGTGGTGTCGGTCATCGGCGCGTACGGGGGCTTCGTCGACAAGTTCCCGATGGGCGCGTTCATGAACCGGTCGCTGATCATGCGGACCGGCCAGTGTCACGTGCAGCGCTACACCCGGCCACTGCTGGAACGCATCCAGCTCGGCGAGATCGACCCGAGCTTCGTCGTCAGCCACCGGCTGCCGCTGCGCGACGCCGCGAAGGGCTACAAGATCTTCCAGAAGAAGCAGGACGACTGTACGAAGGTGCTCCTCAAGGCCTGAGCGTCGACCGGCCGCCGCGCGCGGCCCTCCGGGCGGTATTCGGGGGCGGCGTCGTACTCGAAGATCGGGATCGTGCTGCTCCCCGAGTGGCGGGGGAGGGGCGTCGGATGGCGCGACGGACATCTTTACAGCCGGCTGCGCGACGATCCGCCGCCCGCAGCGCTCGCCGGGAGCTGATTCCGGGACGGGGCACCCGTGCCGGTCCACCGCTACCCAGACACCGCATCACCGGACGCCGTGCCACCCCGTTTGTGCCCGGCGAGCCGGGGAAACCGCCCCGTTCGCCCGGCGGGCCGCACGGCCGGCCGAGCAGACGGAAGGAGCGGGTCATGGAGTACGACCAGATGATCGCCACGGTGCGCCAGCGTGCGGGCCTCGGGGAGAACGAGGCCGTGCGGTCCGTACAGGCCGTCCTGTCGGTGCTCGGCGAACGGCTCGCCGGCCAGGAGGCCGACCACCTGGCGGCACAGCTACCGGATCGGCTGGACGCGTCGGTCACCCGTAATCCGCAGGGCCGCCGGTGGGACATCGGTGAGTTCCTCAAGCACGTCGGCGACCGGGAGCAGGTCGCGAATGCGGACCAGGTGCGTCAACACGCCCAGGCGGTGCTGCGTACCGTCGCCGAGGCCCTCAACGACGACGAGCGACAGGACCTGCTCGCCCAACTGCCGGGCGGCATCATCGACCTGTTCGGCGTGCCGACACCGCGCGGTTGACCGTCGCCGCAGATCAGGGGATCGGCCACTCGTGCACCGGCCGGTTGCTGTGCATCAGCGTCACGTAGTGCCGGACCACCTCGCGCAGCGCCTCCGGCCGGTCCAGGTGATCGGCGGACTCCAACCGGTGCAGCGTCTCCACCTGCCAGGTCGCGCCGTTGCGGCTGGTCAGGCAGCGCTGCTCGATGATGCCCAGCAGCCGGTCGCGCTCGGTCGGATCGAGGCCCCACCGGTCCAGGCCGTGGTGCGCCATCGGCAGCAGCCGGCGCAGCACCAGCTCGGTGACCGGCAGGTAACCGAGGCCGGGCCAGAAGACCTGCGCGTCGATGCCGTGCCGGGCGCAACTGGTGAAGTTCTCCTCGGCGGCGCTGAACGACATCTGTGACCACAGTGGGCGATCCGACTCGGCCAGGGCGCGGACCAGTCCGAAGTAGAAGGCGCCGTTGGCGATGGTGTCCAGCACGGTCGGCCCGGCCGGCAGCACCCGGTTCTCGACGCGCAGGTGCGGCCGGCCGCGCGACACGTCGTACACCGGGCGGTTCCAGCGGTAGATCGTGCCGTTGTGCAGCCGCAGCTCGGCCAGGTTGGGCACCTCGCCGGCCGCGAGGGTCTGCGCCGGGTCCTGCGGGTCGCACACCGGCAGCAGCGCCGGGAAGTAGCGGACGTTCTCCTCGAACAGGTCGAACACGCTGGTGATCCACCGCTCGCCGAACCAGACTCTGGGGCGTACCCCCTGGGCTTTGATCTCTTCCGGCCGGGTGTCGGTGGCCTGCTGGAACAGCGGGATGCGGGTCTCGCGCCACAGCTCCCGGCCGAAGAACAGCGGCGCGTTCGCGCCCAACGCCACCTGGATGCCGGCGACCACCTGGGCGGCGTTCCAGTAGTCGGCGAACTGCGCCGGGCTGACCTGGAGGTGGAACTGGGTGCTCGTGCAGGCCGCCTCCGGGGTGATCGTGTCGGCGGTGACCGCCAGGCGCTCCACCCCGCTGATGGCGATCGGCAGGTCCTCACCCCGGGCGGCGAAGATCTGCTCGTTGAGCAGCTTGTAGCGCGGGTTCGCCGAGAGCGTCTCGGCGGTCAGGTGCTCGGGGCGCAACGTCGGCAGGATGCCGATCATGACCATGTGCGCGCCGATCGCCCGCGCCTTCTCCTCGGCGGCGTTGAGGCTGGCCCGCACGTGCTCCTCGAAGTCGGCGGTGCCGGTGCCGGTCAGCCGCCGCGGCGGCACGTTGATCTCGATGTTGAACTGGCCCAGCTCCGTCTGGAAGCTCGGATCCTCGATGGCCGCCAACACGTCGGCGTTGCGCATCGCCGGGTTCGACGCCTCGTCGACGAGGTTCAGCTCGATCTCCAGCCCGGTCATCGGCCGGTCGATGTCGAACCGCGACTCGCGCAACATCTCGGCGAAGACGTCCAGGCAGTTGCGCACCTTCTCGCGGTACCGGGCCCGGTCCTCCCGACTGAAGGTCCGTACGCCGACATCCTCGCCCATGGTCACCACCCTGTCACCGCTGGTCCCCCCCAAACCTCGCACGTGGCCGGCGGGCGGGGGAAGACCCGAGGGTTCTTTCCTACCCAGTCGCGGGCTCCGTGACCCCTGTCGCACGCTGCGTGGCCGACGAGGGCGCGAACGGCCGGCACCGTTAGCATTGCCGCCCGAGAGGTGGTGGCGTCCGGATGCGCGAGAAGGTGACCCGGCTGTTCGTCGCGGCGGCGATCGCCGAGGCGTGCTCCTGGCTGGCCCTGCTGGCCGGAATGGCCGTCAAGTACGGTCCGCCCGGCAACGAGCTGGGCGTCAAGATCTTCGGCCCGATCCACGGCGGCCTGTTCATCGCGTACGGGCTGCTGGTGCTCGCGGTGGCCCGACTGCGCCGGTGGAGCCTGCCGGTGACCGTGGTGGCGCTGGCCTGTGCCGTGCCGCCGTTCGCCACCCTGATCTTCGAGCGCTGGGCCCGTCGCAGGGGAATCCTCGGCGTCGACCGCCGCCCGACCCGCGAGCCCGCACCCGTCGGCTGACGCGCGGCCCGGCCGCTGCGCGGGCCGCCGCCGGGTCAGGTCAGGTCAGTGCGGAGCAGGCCACCACGCCGGCGAGCAACAGCGCGCCCAGCGCCGCCTGCAACAGCAGTGGCGGGCCGAGATGCGACCAGAGCGTCGCGGTACGCGGGGTGAGCAGCTGCCCGGTGGTGAGGTTGACGATCCGCTCGATGCGCGGCGGCAACTCCGGGTCACGCTGCGGGCGCAGCGTGAGCTGCACCTGGTCGGCCGGGTGCAACGCGCTCTGCGGCAGGTGCCCGTGCAGCTCCACCTCGCAGAGCTGACCGGCGGTGTTGCGCAGGCGCACCGGGGTGACCAGGTACTCCGGGCCCTGCTTCAGCTCCTTCCAGCGCCGCCGGGTGCCGCCGCCGCCGAACGAGAAGAGCGCGCGCAGCAGCAGGGCCGGCAACCGGGCGAACGCCGCCGCGGCGAGCACCGCGACCAGCACCGGTTGGCCGACGCGTATCTCGCGGGTGTAGCCGTCGAGCAGGCGGACCAGCCGCCCGGTGACGATCCGCTCCGTCGGGTGCACGATCCGTCGGGTATCGAGTCCGCTGTCCATCCCCACCACCGAGAGTCCGCTTGTGTTCACTTATCGTATCGATGTCCCCGGTTGAACGCCGTGAATGAAACCTGGTCACGGGCTCACGGCCACGAGGTGACATCCCGGGCGAGCAGGGTAAGCGGGGGGCCGAGCTGGAAAGGGGTCGAGCATGCAGCTGTCCTTCCTGCGCCCGCTCTACGACCGACCCGGGCCGTGGTGCTCGGTGTACCTGGACGCCTCCGCCGACACGGAGGACGCCAAACCGGCGCTGGACCTGCGCTGGCGTGCCCTGGAACGCAGCCTGGCCGACCAGGGCGCGGACGAGGCGAGCATCGCCGCGCTGGACCGGGTGATCCGGGGTCACGACCCGATGGTCGGTGACTACGGCCTGGCCGTCTTCGCCAGCCACGGCCGGGTGGTGCTCTCCGAGTACCTGTCCGCGCCGCCGCTGCGCGACCTGGCCAGTTTCGGGCCACTGCCGCACGTGATGCCGCTGCTCGCCCAGCGCGGCGAACAGGTGGCCTGGGTCCGGGTGGTCGCCGACCGCACCGGCGGCGACGCGATGGCGGTCAGCGCGGGCGGGGTGCCCCGACGGGCGCACGTCGCCGGCCGGGACAGCTTCCCGCTGCGTCGCGTGCAGCCCGGCGGCTGGTCCCAGTCGCGCTATCAGCGCGCCGCCATGGAGGCGTGGCACCAGAACGCCGGCGACGTGACCGCCGCGACCGTGCAGCTGGCCGACAGGGTCGGCGCGGACGTGGTGGTGGTGGCCGGCGACGTCCGGGCCACCGGCATGATCGCCGCCCAGATGCCGGAGCGCTGGCAGGACCTGGTGGTCCGTACCGACGCCGGGTCCCGGGCCGGCGGCGCCGACCAGACCATGCTCGACGACCTCACCGTGCAGACCATCGCGGAGGTCGCCGACCAGCGGATCACCGCCGCGCTGGACCGTTTCGGCGTGCAGGAGGACGTGGGCGCCGGTCTCGACGCGGTCGTCTCGGCCCTGCAACGCAACCAGGTCGACACCATGCTGATCGTGGACGACCCGTCGGCCAACGGTGAGCTGTGGATCGGCCCGGAGCCGACCGAGATCGCCGTCGACCCCGGCCAGCTCAGCGCGATGTCGGTGGACGACCCCCAGCGGGTACGCGCCGACGCGGCGCTGGTCCGCGCGCTGGTCGGCACCGACGCGGCGCTGACCGTACTCGGCGCGGACGAGGCGCCCGAGCTCACCGACGGCGTCGGCGCGGTGCTGCGCTACGTCGACGAAGGCACCCCGGGGCGCGGCAATGGCTGAGCGCCGTGTGGCGGACCTGGTGGTGGAGCGGCTGCGGGCCTGGCGGGTCCCGCGCGCCTTCGGCTACCCCGGCGCGGCGATCGCCCCGCTGGTCGAGGCGCTGGACCGCTCCGGGGGTGATCCGGCGTTCGTCCCGGCCCGGCACGAGGAGACCGCCTCGTTCATGGCCACCGGGCACGCCAAGTTCACCGGCGGCATCGGGGTCTGCCTGGCCACCCAGGGGCCCAGCGCGGTGCAACTGCTCAACGGCCTCTACGACGCGAAGCTGGACAGCAAACCGGTCGTCGCGATCGTCGGCGAGGACGTCACCGGGCCCCTGGGCGGCGCGCACCAGCAGATCGGTTTGAGCCGGCTCTTCGGCGACGTGTGCAACCAGTTCGTCCAGTACGGCCGCAGCCCGGAGAGCGTACCGGCGCTGCTGGACCAGGCGTTCCGCACCGCGGCGGCGACCCGCAGCCCGACCTGTGTGGTGCTGCCTCGGCACCTGCAGGAGGCCGTGGTGCCCGACCTGGGCGCGCACGCGGTCGGCGTGATCACGGCGACTCCCGGTGAGCCGCTGGCCCGGGTGCTGCCGTACGAGGTGGACCTCGATGCCGCCGCCCAGATCCTCGGCAACGGCCAGCGCACCGCGATCCTGGTGGGCCAGGGGGGCCGGGGCGCCGCCGACGAGATCATCGAGCTGGCCGACCGGCTCGGCGCCGGGGTGGCCACCTCGCTGCTGGGCAAGCCGGTCCTCGACGAGCGGCTGCCCTTCCACGCCGGCGTGCTCGGCGAGGTCGGCACGCCGGCCGCCGCCGAGCTGATGGGCGGCTGCGACACGCTCCTGCTGGTCGGCACCAACGACCCGTGGACCGACTACTTCCCGATGCCCGACCAGGCCCGCACCGTGCAGATCGACATCGACGGCACCCGCATCGGCAGCCGGTACCCGGCCGACGTGCCCCTGGTCGGGGACGCGGCCGAGACGCTGCGCGCGCTGCTGGCGCGGGTGCCGTCGCGGCCGCACCAGCAGTGGCGTGCCACGGTGGAGAGCGCGGTCGACCGCTGGCGGGCGACCGCGGCCGACCGGGCCGCCGCGCCCGCCGAGCCGATCAACCCGCAGCTCGTGCTCCAGGAACTCTCCACCCGGGCGCCGCGGACCGGCTCGGTCGCGGTCGACGTCGGCTCGGTCCTCTACTGGTACGCCCGGCACCTCGTCCTGCCGCCCGGGGTGAACGCGCAACTGTGCGGCACCCTCGGCTCGATGGGCTGCGCCCTGCCGTACGCGGTGGCCGCCAAACTCGCCGCGCCCGACCAGCCGGTGATCGCCCTGCTCGGCGACGGCGCCATGCAGCTCAACGGGCTCGCCGAGCTGATCACGGTGTCGCACCACTGGCAGGGGTGGGCCGACCCACGGTTGGTGGTGCTCGTGCTCAACAACCGCGACCAGAACGGCATGGGCGGTGGCCGGGAGCCGTCGTCCGACCCCACCCACCGCCGCCCGGACGTGCCGTACGCCGGCTGGGCCCGCCTGCTCGGGCTGCACGGTGTCCGGGTGGACCGCCCGGAACTGGTCGGCGCCGCCTGGGACGAGGCGCTCGCCGCGGACCGCCCCTGCGTCCTGGAAGCGGTCGTCGACCCGGCGGTGTCGTTGGCGCCGCCGGAGCCGGCCTTCGCCGACCTGCGCGGACTGTATGCCGAGGGGGAGGGCGCCCGGCGGGTACGCGAGCAGGTCGAGCAGGCGGTGGCCGTCGACGATCTCGTTTAGGCGTACCTCTTCAGGGCATCAGTAGCGGCCCGACGACGCTGGAGGTCACATGCCGGAGCCCGCCGACCGCCGCTACGGTCCCGCGCCCCTGCCGCAGCCGCGCGGTCCGCTGTCCGCAGCGGTGACCGATGCGCTGCGGCGTCCGCCGCACGACCTGCCTCCCGGCCTGGGCGTCGACCTCGATCCGGTGGACGCGATCGGCGACGAGGACCTGCAACTGACCCTGTTCCTCTGCTACGAGCTGCACTACCGGGGCTGGAGCGGGGTGGACGAGGGCTGGGAGTGGCAGCCCGCGCTGCTGGCCCTGCGGGCCCGCGTCGAACGGCCCTTCGAGGCGGCGCTGCGCCGGCTGGCCGGAGCCCCGGCGGTACCGGCCGGTGGGGTCGCGGCCGGGTTGGGCGAGCTGGTCGCTGCCGACGACGGGCCGCCGCTGGCCGCCACGCTCCAGCGGCACGCCGACCTCACCCAGTTCCGCGAGTTCGTCGCCCACCGGTCCGTCTACCACCTGCGCGAGGCGGACCCGCACAGTTGGGCGCTGCCCCGCCTCGGCGGTCCCGCCAAGGCCGCCCTCGTCGAGATCCAGACCGACGAGTACGGCAACGGCCGGCTGGACCGGATGCACGCCGAGCTGTTCCGGCGCACCCTCGACCGGTTGGGTATGGACACCGGCTACGGCGCCCACCTGGACGCGGTGCCCGCGGTGACGCTGGCGACCAACAACCTGATGTCGCTGTTCGGGCTGCACCGACGGCTGCGCGGCGCGCTGCTCGGGCACCTGGCGGCCTTCGAGATGACCTCGTCCCTGCCGAACCGCCGCTACGGCAACGGCCTGCGCCGGCTCGGCCTCGACGAGGTGGCCACCCGCTTCTACGACGAGCACGTGGAGGCCGACGCGGTGCACGAGCAGATCGCCGCGCACGACCTGTGCGGCGGCCTGGTCCGTGCCGAGCCGGCGCTCGCCTCCGACGTGCTCTTCGGCGCGGCGGCGGCGCTCGCGGTGGACCGGCTGTTCGCGGCGCACCTGCTGGACAGTTGGGCCGCCGGCCGCAGCTCACTGCGCTCGCCACTGCCGCTGTCGACCGCGCCGGCCGCGCCGGCCGTGCCGCCGCTGGTGTCGCTCACCGCGACGTCGACCGTGGTGACGCCGGTCCAGCCCGCCGTCGCCTGACGGCTTCGCCCGGTCAGCTCCGCCCGGTCAGCCCTCGCGGGCGGTGCCGGCGCGGAAGTTGACCACCTTGTGGGTGCCGTCGCAGAACGGCTTGAGCGCCGACTTGCCACACCGGCACAGAGCGACCGTGCCCCGGCGTGCGTCGATCCGCTCGCCGTCCGGAGTGACCAGGGCGAAATCGCCGCGGACCAGGAGCGGGCCGTCCTCGTACGGGGTGATCGTGGCGGCGGACTCGCCGGTGTCCTCGGTGCGCATGAGTCCGGAAGTGCCCGCCCCGGCCGCGACGAAACCCCGCGCGGACGCCGTGGGTCCCTCAGGTCCGATCGTCCCCGCCGGCCCGCTCCCGCCGCCCGGAGCCAATCGTCGCCGAACGCCGCTGACCTGTGGAATGTTGCCGCCGGGTGGGTGATGCCCCGTTTGAACCCCATCCGGACGGGAAGCCGGGCCGCGTGGTGAGCGAACGAGGCAAGGTGGGCCCGGTGCACAAGGTGCACAAGGGGCTGTCGGCCGACGGCGCCGGTCTGGCCGGCGACCGGGTCGTGGCCCAGGGCAGCGCTGCCCGGGTGCTGGTCGCCGCCACCGCCCGGGCCCTGCGCGGCGCGGACTGCGCCGACCTCGGGCACACCGGGCCGACCTCGCGGTTCCCGGGCACCCCCGAGCCGGTACGCCGTGCCGCGGTGAGCCGGGCCGCCGGGCGGGTCGCCCTCACCGTCGACCAGGTCGGTGAGGTGGACGCGGCCCGGGTCGCGCGCTGGTTCGTCGACCAGTACCCGCGTGGGAGCTACCCCGGTGTGCTCATCGGGTCGCCGCACGGTGCGGCGGCCCACCTCGCGGTGGCCCTCGGCGTGCCGTGGCTGCCCGCCGGCTTCGAGATGACCGCGCACTGGAGCGACGGCGCCGTGGACCGCCCGGGGGCGGCGCTGGAGCACGGCGGGGCGCTCGCCGAACGGCTGCTCGCCGGCAACCCCGACGTGCACCTGCGTCAGGTGCACTGCCCGGCCAGCCGGGGGTCGCTGACCGGGGTCACCGTGTCGCTGGCCGCCCGCTGGAGGGCGCTGCCGGCCGCGTACGCGCAGTTCCTGACCGACCGGCTGAGCGCGGGCGCCCCGGTGCTGCTGGTGCGCGACGCGCGCACGTGGCCGGTGTCGGAGCGGGGGCCCGGGCACAGCTTCCAGGTCGGCTGCCCGGCCAGCGGGCTGGACCCGGTGGACTTCCACCCCGACAGCCATGCCCTGCGGCAGGTGCTGCGCGCCGTGGGCGGGGACGCCGCCCAGTGGGCGCCGCCGGAGGTGTCGGCGCCGTCGGGCGACGCCGAGCACGGCATGGACGCGGACTTCGAGCGGACCACGCGGGACTGGGCCGCCCGCCACCAGCATCCGCTGCACCGGGTGCTGGTGCCCCGGCCGGCGGCGCTGAGCGCGGGCGTGGCGGACCTGTACCGGCGGTGGCTGCGGGCCGCCGGCAAGACCGGTGACCGGTTGGTGGTGGAGTGCGGCCGGCTGCTCGATCCGTGGCAGGTGGTACGGGCGGGGCTGGTGCCGTACTGGTGTGAGAACGCCACCCGGCGCAGCGTCGACGAGGCCGAGTGGTGGCTGGCCGGCAGCGAGACGTTCAGCTCGGTGGACGTCCTGCCCGAGCCTCCCGGGATGCGCTCGCCCGCGCTGGCCGGGCTGCCGCAGTGGTTGGCCGTCGCGGGCTTCGGCCGGCGGCGGCGGGCGCTGGACCGGACCTCCGCCCGGGGCTATCCGGTGACGTCCGTGCCGACGCGCCGGGCCACCGAGGTCCTGCGCGCCCAGCCGTACGACCTGCCCGCTCCGCCCCCGCTGGGGGCCGCTGAGGCCCTGTCGGTGCTCCGCGACAGCGGCGGCCACCAGGGGTTGCTCGTCTCCTGAGGGGAGCACGCCGAAACTTCCTCGCGAACCCGGGGTCCCGTGATTGAGTACCTACGGAGCGGGAACATCGCTGGCTGCGACGGCCTGATTGCGCTGCGTAGAGGCGTTGTCGCCCGCTGGCATCCCAGTCACTGACCCACTTTCCGGCCCGGTGCGTGGCCCGACCACGCGCACGACCGGTTTCCCGATCCGGGCGGGGGACCTTCCTGAGGGAGGCGCGGATGTTCGGACAGACGAGCACGACCACGACCACACCACCACCCACCGAGCGTGGTCTGGAGGACCTGGACGCGGCGGCGCTGGCGTACGCGGCCCGGATCGAGGGGCTGCCGCCGGAACGGCGGGGGGAGGCCCGCGACGACCTGGTGCGCTTCGCGTTGCCGTTCGCCGGGCGACTGGCCCGCCGGTACCGGGGACGCGGCGAGCCGCTGGAGGACCTGGAGCAGGTGGCCCGCCTCGGGCTGGTCAACGCCGTCGACCGGTACGACCCGGAACGGGGCTCGTTCACCGCGTACGCGGCGATCACCATCGTCGGGGAGATCAAGCGGCACTTCCGGGACCGCACCTGGGGCGTGCACGTGCCCCGGCGGCTGCGCGACCTGATCCTCGAGGTGGGTCAGGCCACCGCCGCGCTGACCAGTGAGCTGTCCCGGGCGCCGTCGGTGGCCGAGTTGTCGGCCCGCCTGGAGACGCCGCAGGAGGAGATCCTCGCGGCGCTGGAGTCGGCGGCCGGCTACAGTCCGGCGTCACTGAACGCGCCGGTCGGCGGGGAGAGTTCCGCGGAGTTCGGTGACCTGGTCGGCGAGTCGGACAACGCGCTGGAATCGGTCGACGACCGGGTGACGGTGAGCGGCCTGCTGCACCGGCTGCCCTGGCGCGAACGCCGCATTCTCGCCATGCGCTTCTACGGCAACCAGACCCAGGCGGAGATCGCCGCCCGGTTCGGCATCTCGCAGATGCACGTCTCCCGGCTGCTGTCGCGGGCGCTGACCTGGCTGCGGCAGGCCATGCTCGCCGACGCGCCGCCGCCGTGGCAGAACGGCGCCGCCGAACCGGACCCGGGCAAGACCCGCATCTCGGTGCGGCAGAACGGCGACGGGGTCGTCGTCGAGGTCGGCGGTGAGGTGGACCGGGACGGCGCGGACCAGCTGCGCCGCGCGATGCTGGAGGCCGTCAACGGCCAGCCGAGCGAGGTCGTCGTCGACCTGGTCGGCGCGGGCGGCTTCGACGCCGGCGGGATCGCCGCGCTGATGGCGGGCCGGGAGGCGGCGGAGCGCACCGGCGTGCCGCTGCGGCTGACCCGGGTGCAGCCGGCGGTGCGCCGCTCGCTCACCGCCGCCGGCCTGGCACCCGCCCGGGACTGACCGGCGCGTACGCACACGACGAGGGGCCCACACCGCGGTGGTGTGGGCCCCTCGCGGCGTACCGACTCTCAGCGGTCCTCGGTCTCGTCGCCGCTGTGCGGATGCCGCCAGCGTTCGTGCGGCTTCGGCGCGTCCTCGGCGTCCTGGGGCGCGTCGCTCTGCTCGAAGCTCGGCCGGCGTACGACCTCGGGCTCCGGCACGTCCACCGGGCGGGCGCCGGACTCGGGCGCCGGCTGGTAGCTGACCGCGTCCCGGGCGCCGTGCGCGCCCTCGGGGGCGGGCGACTCCGGCGCGTGGTGCTCCAGGTGTATCTCGTCGCCGAAGTGCTGCGGCGGCTTCGTGGTGCGCTGCGGCAGGTCCCGGCCCAGGTCGGCGACGAGCGGACCGTACTTGAGGTCGAAGGCCGGCCGCTCGGAGCGGATCCGGGGCATCTTGTCGAAGTTGCGCAGTGGTGGCGGGCAGGTGGTCGCCCACTCCAGCGAGTTGCCGAAGCCCCACGGGTCGTCCACCGTGACCACCGCCCCGTACCGCCAGGACTTCCAGGCGTTGTAGATGAAGAAGAGGGTGGAGAGGCCGAGGATGAACGCGAAGATGCTGGAGATCGTGTTCAGCGTGGTGAAGCCGTCGGTGGGCAGGTAGTCGGCGTACCGGCGGGGCATGCCCTCGGCGCCCAGCCAGTGGTGCACCAGGAAGGTGCCGTGGAAGCCGATGAACATCGTCCAGAAGTGCGCCTTGCCGAGCCGCTCGTCGAGCAGCCGCCCGGTCATCTTCGGCCACCAGAAGTAGTAACCGCCGAAGAGCGCGAAGACCACAGTGCCGAACACGACGTAGTGGAAGTGCGCCACCACGAAGTAGCTGTCGTGGGTGTGGAAGTCGGCCGGCGGGCTGGCCAGCAGCACCCCGGTGAGACCACCGAGCAGGAAGGTGACCAAGAAGCCGATGGCGAACAGCATCGGCGTCTCGAAGGTGAGCTGCCCCTTCCACATGGTGCCGATCCAGTTGAAGAACTTCACGCCGGTGGGCACCGCGATCAGGTAGCTCAGGATGCTGAAGAACGGCAGCAGCACCTGGCCGGTGGCGAACATGTGGTGCGCCCAGACCGTCATGGACAGCACGGTGATGGCGATGGTGGCCAGCACGATTCCGGTGTAACCGAACAGCGGCTTGCGGGAGAACACCGGAATGATCTCGGTGATGATGCCGAAGAACGGCAGCGCGATGATGTACACCTCGGGGTGACCGAAGAACCAGAACAGGTGCTGCCAGAGCATCGGTCCACCGGTGGCGGGGTCGTACACGTGCGCGTTGATCAGCCGGTCGGCCGCGAGCGCCAGCAGCGCGGCGGCCAGCAGCGGGAACACCAGGATCACCAGCACGCTGGTGAACAGCATGTTCCAGGTGAAGATCGGCATCCGGAACATGGTCATGCCGGGCGCGCGCAGGGTCAGGATCGTGGTGATCAGGTTGACCGCGCCGAGGATGGTGCCCAGGCCGGAGACGACCAGGCCGAGCACCCACATGTTCGCGCCCACCCCGGGGCTGTGGTCCACGTCGCTGAGCGGGCTGTACGCCGTCCAGCCGAAGTCCGCCGAGCCGCCCGGCGTGAGAAACCCGCCGATCACCATGAGCCCGCCGAACAGGTACAGCCAGTAGGCCAGCGCGTTGAGCCGGGGGAACGACACGTCCGGCGCGCCGATCTGGATCGGCACGATGAAGTTGCCGAACCCGAAGGCCGCGGGTGTGGCGAACAGCAGCAGCATCACCGCGCCGTGCGAGGTGAAGAGCTGGTTGTACTGCTCGGAGGAGAGGAACTGCAGACCCGGTCGGGCCAGCTCGGCGCGCATCAGCATCGCCTGCAGGCCGGCCACCAGGAAGAACCCGAAGGAGGTCAGCAGATACAGCAGACCGATCTGCTTGTGATCCGTGGTGGCGAGGAACTTGATCAACGAGTTGCCGGGGACCGGCGCCCGCAGGGCTCCGGGGAAGCCCCCGAAGCGGGCCGGTGCCAGGATCGCCGGGCCCCGATCGCGACCGGGTTCCGTGGTTACCCGCTTGGGCATGGCTGCTCACCCCGTCGTGACGGCAGAAAGGACGGGCGTGCCTACCCGACCCTCCCACCATGTAACCAGGCTGAAGCGGTAATTTCGGTCAGATCGCAGGTACCGGTCGAAGCCGCCCGATGCGCTCAGGTCGCCGGCAGCATCGCCCAGACGGCCTTGCCCTGACCCGCCGGCACGCTGCCCCACCGCTGCGCCAGCTCGCGGACCAGCAGCAGCCCTCGGCCACCCTCGGCCCGCAGATCCGGATCGGCGGGCTGGGCGGCGGCCCGGCTGCCGTCCACCACGGCCAGGTGCAGGTACGGCCGGCGCAGTGTCACCGTCACCTGCATGGGGGTGCCCGCGTGCCGGACCACGTTGCCGACCAGCTCGCTGAGCACCAGCGCGGCCGGCCCCGCCGCGCCGGGCAGGTTCCACCGGGCGCACGCGTCGCCGACCAGCTCCCGGGCCCGCCGGCAGGCCCCGGCCACCGGCTCCAGCCGGGCCCGCATCCGCAGCGCGCCGGCCGCGCCGGCCACCCGGGTCGCCTCCGCACAGTCCCGTGACACCGGCACCACCCGGCACGTCGTCGAGTCGGCCAGCCAGCGGGCGGCGGCCGGAGGCGGCGCGCACAGCACCACCGGCACGGCCGGCCACTCCTCGGCCCGCCGGGCCGTCGCCGCGAACACCGACAGCGCCAGCCGGTCCCGCACGGTCACCCCCGCGAGGTCGACCACCAGCGCCTCCGGCTGGGCGGCCAGCGCCCCGTCCAGCGCCTGGTGCACCGCCCGCATCGTGCCCAGATCGAGGGCGCCGGTGAGCTGGACGACCGCCACCGGTGCGGTCTCGCGCACCTCGCAGGTGATCCGGCTGGGCATCGGCGGGCCCTCGATTCGCTGGTCGGGTCGGGATCTGCCCACTACCCGAGGCCCTGCGGCACCAAACCGGACCGGCCGGTCGGGGGACGCAGCTCACGCCCGGACCCGCAGGTCAGCGGCGTGCCCGTCCGGTCAGCAGACCCAGCGCGATCAGGCCCAGACCGAGGCCGAGGTGCAGCCAGCCGTCCGCGGCGTTGACCGGCAGGACGTTCGCGCCGGTGTCGTGATCCACCGCCAGGCCATAGAGCCAGAGCACCAGGTAGACGGCGCCGCCGCCGATGAGGAACGTCCGGGCGCCGCTGACCGTCCGCGCCAGCGCCAGGCCGGCGACCCCGAACAGCAGGTGGACGAGGTTGTGCAGCACCGACACCTGGAAGGCGCCGAACAGGAACGCGCCCGAGCCGTGCCCGGCGAACCGCAGATTGTCCGTGCCGCTGGTGATTCCCGGGACGAAGCCGAGCACGCCGACCAGCAGGAAGAGCACGGACGCGGCGCTCGCCGCCCGGCGTACCGGCGGCTTGCCGTCGGCCGGGTTGGCCCGGGCCCGGGAGTGCGCCATCGGTCCGACCATCACCGGCTCCTCGCTGCGCGACGGGCGTGAGCGGTGCGGCTACCCGTTGCCGCCGACGGCAAACGCGCCGGCGGCGACGGGTGCGCGCTCAGGCCGGTTGCAGGCGGGGCGCGGTGGCCAGCTCGCGGACCCGCTGGTACAGCTCGACGTAGCGCTGGGCCATCACCGCGGGCGTGAACCGCTGCGCGGCCACCCGCCGGCACTCGTCCGGGTCGAGCAGGTCGGCGGCCAGCACGAGGTCGTCCAGCTCGTCCTCCTCGGCGGTGAGCAGGCCGGTGCGGCCGTGCTCGATCAACTCTGGCAGGCAGCCCCGGGCGGTGGCCACCACCGGCGTGCCCAGGGCCAGCGACTCGACCACAGCCGTGCCGCCCGGCTCCTCCCAGCGCAGCGGGAACAGCGATGCGCGGGCGCTGGCCAGCAGGTCGTCACGCTCCTGGCCGGCCACGGTGCCGACCCAGCGCACCAGGTCACCGTCGACGTGCGGCGCCACCTCGTCGAGGAAGAACCGCACGTCCGGGTTCTGCCGGGCGTCGTCGCCGGCCGAGGCCAGCTCCGCCGGGCGATGGTACGGGCCGACGGGGCCGGCAAGCACCAGCGGGACACCGATCCGCTGCGCGAGCCGCGCGCCCACGTCCTGCCCCTTGCCCGGGTTGATCCGACCGAGGATGAGCAGGTGCTCGCCCTTCTCCGGGCGGGGCCGGCGGTCGGCGTCCACGGCGAGCGGCGTGGACAGGTGCACGTGACCCACCGAGTGCTCGCGCAGCGCCAGCGGCGCCCGGGCCAGCTGCGACGCCGAGACGCCGTTGACCCGGACCCGGTCGCCGCCGTCCAGGCTGCCGTACAGCGCGGGGTGCTTGGCCAGGTCCCAGTGCAGGGTGTGCAGGGTCGGCGGCCCGGCCGGCCCCATCGCCGCGAGGGTGGCCAGCCCGACCGCCTCCACGTGGTCGTGCACCAGGTCGATGTCGTCGCGGGAGTGCAGCTCGCGGACCACCCCGGCCAGGTGTGCCTGGGCGATCCCGCAGACCTGGTTGTACGGCCGTTGCAGCGCCGCGAACTGCCCGTCGGGAAAGACCGACACCTTCTCGTCCACCGGCAGGCTGCTGCTGTCCACCGAGGCGAGCACCACCCGCACGCCGAGTCGCCGCAGCTCCGGCACCAGGGTGGCGATCACGTTCTCGATGCCGCCGTAGCCGGGCGGGGGCACCGACAGCCACGGGCCGGCGTTCATCAGCACGGTGAGGCTCATCGGCCACCCTCCCGCACCGCGGCCGCGTGCGGCCGTGCCTGGGCGCTCACGCCGCGGCCACCCGTCGGCGGGGAACCCGGTGGCGCAGCTCGGCCAGCGGTGGGCGCTCCTCGATCGACACGTCGCTGACCACGATCTCCCGGTCGAGGTTCGGCAGCGTGTCCGACCCGCCCCGGCGGAACTGCGTGAGCAGCGACTCCGGCATCATGCCGGGGATGGCCCAGCCGCGTCGTTGCAGCCGGGACCAGGCGGTCAGCATGATCTGCGCGGACATCCGGCCGAGCGCCGCCGTGTCCTGGTGGCGGTGCTTGCGCTCGCCCAGGTCGACCTGCGCCAACGCGTCCAGGCCGACCAGGTCCAGCAGGTCGATCATCATCGCCGTCTCCACGCCGTACCCGGAGACGAACGGCACCTGGGCCAGCACCTCGCGGCGACCGGCGTACTCGCCTGCGAGCGGCTGCACGAAACCGGCCAGTTCGGGCCAGAAGAGGTTGAGCAGCGGTCGGGCCATCAGCTCGGTCACCCGGCCGCCGCCGTCCTGCTCCACGCTGGCGGCGCCCACCAGGGGCCGGTGATAGAAGCCCTTCACGAAGTCCACCGACGGGTCGGTGAGCAGCGGCCCCAGCAGACCGCTGACGAAGTGCGGGCGGAACTCCCGCAGGTCGGCGTCGATGAACGCCACCACGTCGCCCTCGGCGGCGGCCAGCCCGGCCCAGAGCGCGTCGCCCTTGCCGGTGAGCCGGGGCAGGCCCCGGGTCATCGCGTCCTGGCTGACGACCTCCGCGCCAGCGGCGCGGGCCACCTGCGCGGTGCGGTCGGTCGACCGTGAATCCACCACGATCAGTTCATCGACGAGAGCGACCCGATCCATCAGGTGTTCCCGGATGGTCGACACGATCGCGCCGACCGTCGCCTCCTCGTTACGTGCCGGCAGCACCACGCTGACCCGGCTCTCTCCCTTGGCGCGCAGCAGCCGGCGTGCCGGCCAGTCCGCCGCCGAGGTGGTCCGGTACGTGGCCCACGCCTCCACCACCGGTGACACGGTCGTATCCCGCACGGGCACCCCTCCGTTCGTGCGTGGAACAAGCGGAGTCTGTAGTTCCCACTCGCCGCCACGTGCTAACCGTTCCCAGGGCAACAGCTTGATCACAACGGTTACATCCGCGCGTTCCCGGGGGATGAACGTTTGATTGCGCACATCCCAGGGGACTGCTCCCATCGAAGTCGAAACGTTCTCGAAAGAGGTTGTCGAATGGGTGGATGCCGGGTGGGTCTCGTGGGAGCCGGCGGGGTGGCACAACGCCATGCGCGGGTGCTGTCCGGGTTCGACGACGTCGAACTGATCGGGGTGACCGACGTGGTGCCCGAGGCGGCGTCCGAGCTGGCCGCGCGGCACGGCGGGCAGACCTTCCGCGACGTCGCCGAGCTGCTGGCCGCCGGCCCGGACGCGGTGTACGTCTGCGTGCCTCCCTTCGCGCACGGCCCGGCCGAGGAGGCGGCGATCGACGCCGGGGTGCCGATGTTCGTGGAGAAGCCCGTCGCCGTCGACCTGGTCACCGCCGAGCGCGTCGCCGACCTCGTCGCCCGGCGTGGGCTGCGCACCGCCGTCGGGCACCACTGGCGCTACCTGAGCGTGCTCGACCAGGCCCGTGAGCTGCTCGCCGACCGCCCGGTGCGGATGGTCAGCGGCGCCTGGCTGGACAAGGTGCCGCCGGTCGCCTGGTGGTCGCGCCGGGACCGCTCCGGGGGCCCGGTGGTCGAGCAGGCCGCCCACGTGCTGGACCTGATCCGGGTGCTGGCCGGCGAGGTCACCGAGGTCACCGCGTACGGCAACGGCACGCCACCGCCGGTCGACGGCGCCGACATCGACTCGGTGACCACCGCCACGCTGCGCTTCGCCAACGGCGCCGTCGGCACGCTCAGCGCGGCCTGCGTGCTGGGCTGGAAGCACCGGGCGGGGTTGGAGATCCTCGCCGACGGGCTGGCCCTGGCGCTGACCGAGGACGGTCTGCTGATCCGCGACGCCGACGGCGAGCGACACGTTCCCGCCGATCCGGAGGCCGCCCGGGTGGCGGTGGACCGCGCCTTCGTCGACGCGGTACGCGGCGTCGGCGACGACGTCCGCGTTCCGTACGCCGAAGCGCTGAAGACCCAGCGACTGGCCCTCGCGGTGGCCGAATCGGCCCGTACCGGTCAGACGGTGCGGCTCGTCACGCCCGCCGCGCCGGTCGCGCTGTCCAGCGGGGTGACCGTCGATGCGTGATCGGGTGGTCACGGTCACCGCCCCCGGTCGGGTGGAGCTCGTCGAGCAGGAGGCCGCGGCGCTGCGCCCCGGCACCTTCCGCGTCGAGACGCTGTTCAGCGGCGTCTCCGCCGGCACCGAGCTGAGCTACGTCAAGGGCACGAACCCCTATGTGAACGTCACCTGGAACGCCGACCTGGGGCTCTTCCAGCCCGGCGAGGCCAGCACCCCGTACCCGGTCACCCGACTGGGGTACATGCAGGTCGGCCGGGTGGTGGAGAGCGCCACGCCGGCCGTGGCGGTGGGCACGGTCGGCGCGATGACCTACGGGCACCGCACCGGCTGGCTGGCCGACCCGGTCGCCGAGCGGTTCGTCGGCCTGCCCGACGACCTGGACCCGCTGCTCGGCGTCTACGTCGCGCACATGGGCCCGATCTGCGCGAACGGTCTGCTGCACGCCGCCGCCGACCTGCACGGCGCGGACGTCCGCTCGCTCGGCGACGGCGTACGCGGCCGGCGGGTCGCCGTGGTCGGCGCCGGCGTGGTGGGTCTGCTGACCGCCCTGCTGGCCCGGCGACACGGCGCCGCCTCGGTGGTGGTGCTCGACCCCACCCCGCGCCGCCGCGAGGTCGCCGAGGCGCTCGGCCTGGAGACCCTCGACCCGGACGCGGACGACCCGGCGGTGGTGCTCAAGACCCGGTGGGCCCACGCCGCCGGCGACCGGGGCGCCGACGTCGTGTTCCAGTGCCGGGGGCAGGGGTGGGCGTTGCAGCTCGCGCTGCGGTCGCTGCGCCCGCAGGGCACCGTGATCGACCTGGCCTTCTACCAGGGCGGCGCGGACGCGGTCCGCCTCGGTGAGGAGTTCCACCACAACGGGCTGGCGCTGCGCTGCGCCCAGATCGGGCGGGTGCCGCGCGGGCTCGCGCCCACCTGGGACCGGGAACGGCTCTCCGCCGAGACCATCGACCTGCTGCGGGCCTACGGGGACGCGATCCGCAAGCACCTCGTCTCGGCGGTGGTGCCGTTCGACGAGGCGCCCACCCTGCTCACCGACCTGGCCGAGCGCCGCCGCCAGGAGTTGCAGGTGGTCCTGGCCGCGTGACCCACCGGAGCGCGTCCGCGGGGTGACACCGCGGGTTACCGTTCCCGCCATGAGCACCCTGAAGGACCGGCCGGTCGGCGACGCTCCCGCGAGCCGACCGGTCGGCCTGTCCGCGCTGCTGCCGTACCTGCGGGAGCACCGCGGCACCCTCGTCGCGGTGGGAGCGCTGTCGCTGCTCGGCTCGGCGGCGTCGCTGGCCCAGCCGCTGCTCACCCGGTCGGTGCTCGACCGGATCGGCGCCGAGCACCCGGTGTCCGCCCTGGTGGCGGTGCTGGTGGCGCTCGTGGTGCTCGGCGCGGCGATCGGCGGGCTGCGCGACTACCTGTTGCAACGCACCGCCGAGGGGCTGGTGCTGAGCACCCGGCGACGGCTCGCCGGTCACCTGCTGCGGCTGCCCATCGCCGAGTACGACCAGCGGCGCACCGGCGACCTGCTCTCCCGGGTGGGCTCGGACACCACCCTGCTGCGGGCGGTCGTCACCTCCGGGCTGTTCGAGACGGTCACCGGGGCGGTGATGGTGCTCGGCGCCGGCACCGCGATGGTGCTGCTCGACCCGCTGCTGTTCGGCGTCACCCTGCTCGGGGTGGCGCTGGGGCTCGGCTTCGCCGCCACCTTCGCCCGCCGGGTCCGGGCGCTGGCCCGCCTCGCCCAGGAGCGCATCGGCGAGATGACCTCGGCGGTGGAGCGGGCCATCTCGGCGGCCCGGACCATCCGGGCCAGCCGCGCCGAGCGCCGGGAGGCGGAGACCGTCACCGGCAGCGCCCACCAGGCGTACGCGGCGGGGCTGCGGGTGGCCCGGGTGCAGGCGCTGATCGGCCCGATCGGCTCGGTCACCGTGCAGGGAGCGTTCCTGCTGGTGCTGGGGATCGGCGGGGCGCGGGTCGCCGCCGGGGCGATCTCCGTCGGCGACCTGGTCGCCTTCGTCATGTACCTGTTCCTCCTGGCGCTGCCGCTGGGCCAGGTGCTGCGCGCGTACACCCAGTTGCAGTCCGGTCTGGGCGCGTTGCAGCGGATCGAGGAGATCCTGGCCGTGCCGGCGGAGGGCGCGGCGGACCGGCCGACGGCCGGGACCGCCACGACGACCTCCCGCCGACCCGCCCCGATGATCGAGTTCGACCGGGTCGGGTTCGGCTACCCGGGCGGCAGGCCGGTGCTGTACGACGTCAGCTTCGCGGTGCCGACCGGCACCCGTACCGCCCTGGTCGGCCCCTCGGGCGCCGGCAAGTCGACGCTGCTGGCCCTGGTCGAGCGCTTCTACGAGGTGAGCGCCGGCGCCGTCCGCGTCGACGGGGTCGATGTGCGGGAGCTGCCCCGCGACGCGCTGCGCGCCCGACTCGGGTACGTGGAGCAGGAGGCCCCCGTGCTCGCCGGCACGCTGCGCGAGAACCTGCTGATCACCGCGCCCGACGCCACGGACGACCGGCTGCGCGAGGTCCTCGACGAGGTCAACCTGAGCCACCTCGTCCAGCGGACCCCGCAGGGCCTGGACGTGCAGGTGGGGGAGGGCGGGGTGCTGCTCTCCGGGGGTGAGCGGCAGCGGCTGGCCATCGGCCGGGCGCTGCTGGCCGGCCCCCCGGTGCTGCTGCTCGACGAGCCGACCAGCAACCTCGACGCGCGCAACGAGGCGGCGCTGCGCCGGGCCATCGACGCGGTGGCCGCCCGCCGGACACTGCTGATCGTGGCGCATCGACTCGCCACCGTGGTGGACGCCGACCAGATCGTCGTGCTCGACGGCGGCCGGGTGGTGGCGGTGGGCACCCACGCCGAGCTGACCGCCACCGACCCGCTCTACCGGGAGCTGGCCACCCACCAACTGCTGGTCGCCTGATCCGGCGGCGACGCGGAATCGACATGCCGGCGGATACCCGACCGGCCGGGCCGCGCAAGGCGGCTGGAATCGCGTACCGTTGCCGCTCATGGGTGTGTCGCAACGGTTCAAGAGCAAGTTCCGGCGGTTCCTCCAGCGCCCGGGATCAACCGTGGATCTTGCTCCGCTGGAGAAGCTGCTGCCGGCGATCGAGGCGCGCGAGGATGACCTCGCCGCGCTGGACGACGCCGAGCTGACCGAGGCCGCCGGCGTCGCCGCCGGCTACGAGGAGATCTGCGCCGTCGGCCGCGAGGCCGCCCGCCGGGGCCTCGACCAGCGACCGTACGACGTACAGCTGCTCGGCGCGATGGCGCTGCTCTCCGGCAAGGTCGCCGAGATGGCCACCGGTGAGGGCAAGACGCTGACCGCCGCCATCGCCGCGTACGGGCACGTCCGGCTCGGCAACGGGCCGGTGCACGTGCTCACCGTCAACGACTACCTGGCCCGCCGCGACGCCCAGTGGATGGAACCCATCTACACGCTGCTCGGCCTGACCGTCGGTTGGGTCAACGAGGCGTCCACGCCGCAGGAGCGGCGCGACGCCTACAGCTGCGACGTCACCTATGTCTCGGTCAGCGAGGCGGGCTTCGACTACCTGCGCGACCAGTTGGTCACCGACGTGGCCGACCGGGTGCAGCCCGCGCTGGCCACCGCGATCATCGACGAGGCCGACTCGATCATGATCGACGAGGCCCGGGTGCCGATGGTCCTGGCCGGCGCGGTGCCGGGCGAGCAGGACCCGGTGCACGCCGCCGCCGCGCTGGTGCGCGGCCTGCGCAAGGGCCGGCACTACACGGTCGCCGAGGACGGGCGCAGCGTCGCCTTCACCTCCGCCGGCCTGGCCGCCGTCGAGGCCAAGCTCGGCATCGACCTGTACGACGAGGAGCACGTCGAGCAGCTCTCCGCGGTCCACGTGGCGCTGCACGCCCAGGCCCTGCTGCACCGTGACGTGGACTACATCGTCCGGGACGGCTCGGTCGAGCTGATCGACGAGATGCGCGGCCGGGTGGCCCAGCGCCGCCGCTGGCCCGACGGGCTCCAGGCGGCGGTCGAGGCCAAGGAGGGCCTGGACGCCACCGCCGAGGGCGAGGTGCTGGGCACCATCGCCGTGCAGGCGTTCATCGCGCTCTACCCGAAGGTGTGCGGCATGACCGCCACCGCGGTGCTGGTCGGCGACCAGTTGCGGGAGTTCTTCGGCCTGGAGGTCGCGGTTATCCCGCCGAACACCCCGTGTGTCCGCGAGGACGAGCCCGACCGGATCTACGCGACCCGCGCCGAGAAGGACGAGGCGCTGATCGACGAGATCCAGCGCTGGCACGCCAAGGGGCGTCCGGTGCTGGTCGGCACCCTCGACGTCAAGGAGTCCGAGGGGCTCGCCGCCGGGCTCAACGCGGCCGGCGTGTCCTGCGTGGTGCTGAACGCCAAGAACGACGACGAGGAAGCGGCGATCATCGCCGAGGCCGGCGCGTACGGCGCGGTGACCGTCTCCACCCAGATGGCCGGCCGGGGCGTCGACATCCGGCTCGGCGGCAGCGACCAGGCCGACCAGGAGCGGGTGGCCGAGCTGGGCGGCCTGTACGTGATCGGCAGCGGCCGGCACGACAGCCGTCGCGTCGACGACCAGCTGCGGGGCCGCGCCGGCCGGCAGGGCGACCCGGGTGGCTCGGTCTTCTTCGTCAGCCTGGAGGACGACCTGGTCGTCCGGCACGCCGCCGACGCGGTGCCCCCGTCGCCGCGGATGAACGCCGACGGCCTCGTCACCGACGAGCAGGTCGACTACGCGGTCGAGCACGCCCAGCGGGTCGCCGAGGGCGTCAACCACGAGATCCACCGCAACACCTGGCGCTACAGCGTGGTGATCGAGCAGCAGCGCATTGCCCTCGCCGCCCGCCGGGAGCGGCTGCTGACCAGCGACGTGGCCGCGCTGATGCTGCTGGACAAGGTGCCCGAGAAGGCCGGCGAGATGGACGAGGACCTGCTCGCCCGGGTGGCCCGTTCGATCGCGCTCTTCCACCTGGACCGGCTCTGGGCCGAGCACCTGGCCGAGCTGTCGGAGGTCCGCGAGGGCGTGCACCTGCGCGCGCTGGGCCGGCTCGACCCGCTGGACGAGTTCCACCGCGCGGCGGTGCCGGCGTTCAACAACCTCGTCCCGGAGATCGAGGCCCGCACCATCGCCACGTTCACCGAGACCGAATTCGATGAGGATTGGGAGCCCGAGGACGGCACCCTGATCCGGCCGACCGCCACCTGGACGTACCTGGTGCACGACAACCCGTTCGGCTCTGAGCTCGACCGGCTGATCGCCTCGATCGGCCGGCGGCTCAGCGGCGCGTCGCGCTGACCTGACCTCCGGGGCCTCTGCCACACCTCCGGGTGGGCAGAGGCCCCTCCTTACGCCGTTTCGATCCCGGTTTGCGAGGGTAGTAGGGCGGGTCGGTCAACTCGGAAGAGAGCAGACGATGGCACCTGTGACGACGTTGGCGGGATGCACGCGAGGGCGTACGAGGGCAGTGGAACGGTGAACCTGGACACGCGGGAACCGGTGGTCGAGCGACTCGGTGTGCTGGAGACCGCCGCGCTGTTGCGGGAGCTGACCGCCGGCCTGATCGGGTTGACCGATTTCGACGAGGCGCTGCTGGCACTGGTCCGGGTCACCCGCGACGCGGTGGCCGGGGTGCGCTGGTGCGGTTTCACCGCGCTGCGGGCCGGCGAGCCGGCCGGCGTGGCCGCCTCCGACGAGCGGCTGGCCGGCCTCGACGACCTGCGCCACGGGCCCGACTCGCCGGCGATGAGCGCGATCCGGCGTCGCGAGATGATCCTCGCGGTGGACCTGGCCGGCGAGTCACGCTGGCCGGCCTGGACGCCCCGCGCCCGCGACCTCGGCGTCCGTGGGGTCATCTCCGCCCCGCTGGACATCGACGACCAGGTCATCGGGGCGATCAACCTGTACGCTGCCGCGCCCGACGTCCTCACCCCGCAGCACCAGTTGACCGCGATGCTGCTCGCCGAACATGCCGGCCTGCTGCTGGCCGCCGTCCGGGACCGGAGCCGCCAGCAGGCGCTCGTCGGTGAGCGGGACGCCTCGCTCCTGCACGACGGTGTCATCGGGCAGGCCATCGGTGTGATCATGACGCAGCGCGGCTGCCCGGCGGCCGAGGCCCTCGACGTGCTGCGCACCGCCGCCTCGTCCCTGGACATCCCGCTGCGCGAGGTGGCCGAACGCCTCATCCGGACGGTCTCCCGCCCCCGCGAGACCTGACCTGACCTGCCCGCCGCGCGCCGCCGTGGCGGTGTGGCCGGCTCGGTCGCCGGGAGGTCGGGGCGTCCGAGCCGTGGTGACGGCGCGGTTTCCCGCGAGGATCAGGCCGGGCGTGCCCGTTCTCCCGGTCGGCGGCGAGTCGGGCGGCGTCGTTTCGCGCGACGAGGGGTCGGGTAGCACTCTGGTATTGGTGAGCTGCGCCGACCCTGGGGAGGAACGATGCAGAGCCGGCTGCGGGTGCAGGGGCATCCCATCCAACCGATGCTTGTGACGTTCCCGCTGGGGCTCTTCGTCAGCGCCGCCGTCTTCGACCTCACCGACGTCCTCGGCGGGCCGGCCTTCCTCGGTGAGGTCGGCTACTGGACCGGTGTCGCAGCCCTGTTCGCCGCCGCGATGACGGCGGTCGCGGGCATGGTCGACCTGTGGGACGTGCCGGTCGACGGCACCCGCCGCACCGCCATCGCCTTCAACCTGGTGAACGCGGCCATGGCGGGCCTGTTCCTGGTCACCTGCCTGGTGCGCGCCCACTCGCCGGACCGGGGCGCGACGGTCGCGATCCTGGCCACCGAGCTGGTCGCGCTGACCGCCGGTGGGATGGGTGTGCACCTGGGCGCCCGGCTCATGCGCCAGTTCGACGCGGGCCGGGCCGAGACCGGCGGCCTGGACACCCTCGCCGGTGGCACCGTCGAGGTCGCCCGCCCCCGCCCGTGACCGACCCGGCGCACGCGCCGGCAAATCGGTTGCCCGCTGTCTGGCCGGACGGCGAGGCTGACCGCCATGAGCGCCGAACGTGATGCCGAGGAGTTGATCGCGGAGGCGGCCGCCGCGCCGGTCGACGGCTGGGGCTTCGACTGGCTGTCCGGTCGGGCCACCGAGGAACGTCCACCCTGGGGGTACGCCGGATTGGTCGCCGAACGGATGGCGCGCGCCGACGCCGCGCTCGACGTGGACACCGGTGGCGGCGAGGTGCTGGCCGAGATTCCGTACCCGCCGAAGGTGTTGGTGGCGACCGAGGCGTGGCCGCCGAACGTCGAGGTCGCCCGGCGGACCCTGCGCCCGCTCGGAGCGACGGTGGTGGCGGTCGCCCCCGACTCGGCGCTGCCGTTTCGGGACGGGTCCTTCGACCTGGTGGTCAGCCGGCATCCGGTGCACACCGACTGGGCCCAGACGGCCCGGGTGCTGCGCCCCGGCGGCACGTTCCTGTCCCAGCAGATCGGTCCGGGCACCATGCGTGAGCTGAGCGAGGCGATCCTGGGCCCGCTGCCTCCGCCGGACGGGCGGCACCCCGCGGCCGCGGTCGCCGCGGCCGAGGCCGCCGGGCTGCGGGTGGTCGACCTGCGCCGGGCCACGCTGCGCGCGACCTTCCACGACATCGGCGCGGTCGTCTGGTTCCTGCGCAAGGTGGTCTGGACGGTGCCGGGCTTCACGGTGGACCGCTACCGCCGCGAACTGCTCGCCCTGCACCGCCGCATCACGGCCGAGGGCGCCTTCGTCGCCCACGCCCGACGTTTCCTCATCGAGGCCGCCCGCCCCACCTCGACGCGCTGATCATGATGGTTGCCGGGGCGTCGCGCCCCGGGGTACGGGTCAGTGGGGGTGGGCCTGGTGGTGGGTTGCCAGGATGTCGGCGCCGAAGTCGCTGGCGGGGCGGCGGAGCACGGTGTGCGCGTGGTTGCCGTCGTCGCTTGTGTTGTCGTACTCGATCAGCAGGTCGTCGCCCTGCACCCGGTAGTAGTGCCGCTGGCCGGGCCTCGTCGGGCCGGCCCAGGCGAAGTGCAGCTGGCCGCCCTCGACGCGGGCCGCCTCCTGCACGGCCAGTTCGGGAGGCAGCCGGTCCAGGTAGAGCGCGACGACCTGGTCGAGCAGCGCGCGGCCGGTCGGGCCGAGCCGGTCGGCCGGCACGCCGAGCGGTTCGAGGGGCCCGTCGACCCGCCCGCGGGTGGCGCTGATGATGTCCGTCGGCGCCTCGTCGGCGATGATCGCGGCGGCCCGCCCGGCCGGACCCAGCGCATCGAGCAGGGCGCGGGCCAGGTCCTCCTCGACAGCGAGCGGTCGGGAGACGGTGTGCCCGGCGTAGCGCACCGCCGCCGGGTTGGCGCCGAAGAAGATCGGCGCGGGGGAGACCTGGTCGTCGACCACGGTCATGGTCACCGACAGGTGGTGCCCTTCGAGCCGCCACGCCCAGCGGTCGTCGCGGGCCGGGTCACCGAACACCGCGATCCAGTAGTCGCCGCTGTGCCGCCCGCGGTGCCAGCCCTCGGCCCGGTCGAGGACCTCCTCCAGCGCGATGATCGCCATGGCCTGCGCGTACGCCGACGGGCTGAGCGCGGTGGCCAGCAGCCGGTGCGCGGCCTTGCGCCCGGCGACGTCCAGCTCGGCCAGGCAGACGCCGGGGCGGGGGCGGGGCCGGTACTCCAGCCAGCGCCGGGCCGACTCGTCGTCGAACGGGTACACGGCGCCGATGCGGGTCGCGGGGTCGAGCGCGGCCAGCAGCGCGGTGCCGGCGGCACGCATCTGTTCGGGCAGGGGATCTTCCACCGACCCTGTATACCGGCCCGTCGGGTGCCGCGTCAGCCGGCCCGCAGCAGCGCGGCCATCTCCGGCAGGTCGAAGAACTGCGCGGTCTCGGCCGCCGACGGGTTGCCGTGCGCCGGATCGGCCCCGGCGGCGAGCAGCGCGCGGACGGCGTCGGCGCTGCTGCGGAAGACCGCGGCGGCGAGTGCGGTCTGACCTCGGTCGTTGGTACGGGTGTGGTCCGCGCCGCGGTCCAGCAGAGCGGCCACCGTGTCCGGGTGGGCGTGGTAGGCGGCCAGGATCAGCAGCGTGTCGCCCTTGTCGTTGGTCAGGTTGACCGGCAGACCGGCGTCGACCTGGGCGGCCAGCTCCTCGGTGGAGCCCGCGCGGGCCAGGTCGAACATCCGGTGCGCGAACGCCAGGGTCTCGGCGTCAAGGTCATCGGTCACCGGTCCAGGGTAGTCGCCGAGGTCCTGATAGGTTGCTCGGCCGGCGCGGTGGGGGAGGGGTCCGATGGGTGAGACGGTCTACGTGGGCAACGCGGGCGTCGACGGCGTCGGCAACGGTGGCTGGCTGCTCGGGCACTTCGCGCCGCCGGACGAGATCCGGCACAGCACCGATGTCGAGGTGAAGTGGGGCGTGCACCCGCCCGGGGAGGCCCGCGCGCGGTGGGCGACCGGCGAGCGTCGGACCACCCTGTTGGTGCTGGTCGACGGGTGCTTCCGGGTGGAGCTGCCGGACCGGACGGTCCGGTTGGCCGCACCCGGCGACTACGTGGTGTGGGCGCGGGGCGTGGATCATTCCTGGTACGCGGAGCGCGCCTCGGTGGTGCTGACCGTGCGCTGGCCGTCGCTGCCCGGCTACCGGGTGGGCCCCCCGGTTCTGCGCTGAGCCCGAGCGGTCGCCTGCTCGCCTCCCGGCATGTGGAATTACCTACTAAACCTATAGGCTTTGCCGGCTAGAGTACGGAGGCACCCCGCCGAACGACCCGCTGAGGAACCACCGATGACCCACGATCGCCCGGCCCCCGACCTGCTCGCCGTCGCCGCCCGGTGGGCCGACCCGGCCGGCTGGCCGGTCGCGCTGCGCTTCGACCCCACCGAGCGCTGGTACGCCCGGCTCGCCACCGCCGACGACCACGAGGTGTGGGCCCTGAGCTGGCTGCCCGGCCAGGGCACCGACCTGCACGACCATGGCGGCTCCGCCGGCGCGTTCCGGGTGGTCGCCGGCGCCCTCACCGAGGAGACGGTCAGCGGTGCGGCGCTGCGCCCCCGTCTGCTGCCCGCCGGCGCTGCCCGCCGCTTCGGCCCCCGCCACGTCCACCAGGTCACCAACCGCGGCCCGGTGCCGGCGGTCAGCGTGCACGTCTACCGGCCGGCGCTGCGCCGGATGACCCGCTACGACCTCCTCGACGGGCGCCTGCGGGTCGCCGAGGTCGCCGAGGCTGGCCGGTCCTGGTGAGCCTCTCGTTCGCACCGCCCTCTCGTCACCGGAAGGAATCGATAATGCAGGTCACCGCCGAGCACTGTCCGGCACCCGTGCCACCGCCGGGCTCCCGGGGCATCGACGAGATCCTGGCCGCCGCGCGAGCCCGCCTCGACCGACTGGACCCGGAGCGGGCGCACCTGGCGTGCCGGGCCGGCGCGTTGCTTGTCGACATCCGGCCGGCCGCCCAGCGCGCCGCGCACGGCGTCGTGCCCGGCTCGCTCACGGTCGAGCGCAACGTGCTGGAGTGGCGCTTCGACCCGCGGTGCCCGGCCCGGCTGCCCGAGGCGGTCGACTACGACGTGCCGGTGGTCGTCATCTGCCAGGAGGGCTACACCTCGTCGCTGGCCGCCGCCGCGTTGCAGGACATCGGCCTGCACCGGGCCACCGACGTCGACGGCGGTTTCGCCGCCTGGCGCATCGCCGGCCTGCCGGCGCTCGGCCCCACCCCGCTGCACCGCGCATCCCCCCTCGCGCCCCCGGTCACCGCCGGCTGGGCGCGCCGCTGACCCCCACGCCGCACCGGGCGTGGCGGGCGTACCGCCATCTCAGGAGGCACGATGTCCGTCGTCGCGATCCCCACCCGTCCCTACTCGCCGGGTCACCCGGGCCGGGCCGCCGTCCGCCCGCGTACCGGCCCGACCCTGACCATCACCCTCGACCTGGCCCCCGGGCCGATGAGCCCTCGGTTGGCCCGGCTGGTGCAGCTGCTCGGCGAGCTGGCCGAGGCCGGGGAGGGTCGGCTGCGCCCCGCTGAGGACGTGCCGTCGACGCCGCGACCGCTGTCGCGCCCCGCCACCGCCGAGGTGCCCGCCGCCGACACCGACGGGGCCGACGTGCGCATCCTGGCCGGCTCGCGGGTGGTCCGCCTGGGCGACCGGGTGGTCGCGCTGACCCGCATCGAGTACGACCTGCTGCTCTTCCTCGCCGAGCGTCCGCGCCGGGTCTTCACCCGCCTCCAGCTGCTGTCGAACGTCTGGGGCTACGAACACGCCGTGGCCCGCACCGTGGACGTGCACGTCCGGCGGCTGCGCGCCAAGCTGGCCGGGGCGGAGGTGGTCACGACCGTCTACGGGGTGGGTTACCGGCTGGGCGACGAGGCGCGGATCAGCGTCGACCACACCCGCTGAGCAGCGCTCGTGCGGCGGTCCGCAGGCGACGGCGGTGGCATGGTGAACAGGACGGGGACCCCCGTATCGGGGCATCCTGGCGGCTCTGCTGTAATCATCAGGCTTCGTACGCAGAGCGAGCATCCGGCTCCGATGTGTTCGTCAATTGTCACATTCATGCAACGCAGCCGCCTCTTGACCCTCGCCCGGGCGCCCGGAAGCATCGATGAAGCGGCGTCCCGGGCCGTGGGGAGATACCCGGACCAGCCCAAGGAGGACCATGTCGGTCAGCCCCGCCTCGTCGCGCGCCGGATGGCATACGTCCCAACCCGCGGTGCCCGGTCGACCTCCCGGCGGTCAACGCCGCCCGGCGAACACCGCCGCGCCCATGCTCACCGTGACGCTGTCCATCCCGCTGGCCTGTGAGGAGTCGCTGACCCCGCCGGCCCGGCGGCTGCTCGAAGCCGCGCGCGAGATGCTGGAGCGGGGCGAGGGCGTGATCACCTCCGTTCCGGCCGAGCGTCGCGCCGACGGGGTGCCGGCGAACCGGGCGCCCGCCCGAGCCCTCACCCCGACGATCCCCGCCCTGCACATCCTCGCGGCGTCCCGGTCGGTGCTGCGCGACGACGAGCCGCTGCCGCTGACCCGGCTGGAGTTCGACCTCCTGCTGCATCTGGTCGCCCACCCCCGCCGGGTGTTCACCCGGCTGCAACTGCTCAACGCCGTCTGGGGCTATGAGCACGCCGGCGTCCGCACCGTTGACGTGCACGTGCGCCGGCTGCGCGGCAAGGTCGGCGTGGACGTTCCCCTGGTCACCACCGTCTACGGCGTCGGCTACCGGCTGGCCGACGACGCCCGCGTCACCGTCGACCGCACCGGCTGACCGTCCGACGACCGCCCGTTCGGCACGCGGGGCAGGATGGTTCGGTGCGCATCCGTCCCATCTCGCCCGACCTGCTCGTCGCCGAACTGACCGGCCGGCTCGACGACGCCTCCCGCACCGTCGAGCCCGCCCGGCTGCGCGTGGCGATCGACGGCGCCCCCGCCGCCGGCCCGGACGAGCTGGCCGCCGCGCTGGTCGACCCGCTGCGCGCCCGGGGCCGCCCGGTCCTGCACGTACGCGCCGCCGACTTTCTCCGACCCGCCTCGCTGCGCTTCGAACTCGGCCGCACCAACCCGGACGCCTACTACGAGGGCTGGAACGACGAGGCCGGCCTGCGCCGCGAGGTGCTCGACCCGGCCGGCCCCGGCGGCGACGGGCGGGTGCTGCCGTCGCTGTGGGACGCCGTCGCCGACCGGGCCAGCCGCGCCCGGTACGTCGACCTGCCACCCGGCGGCGTGGTCCTGGTCAGCGGCGCGCTCCTGCTCGGTGGGGCGCTGCCCTTCGACGTGACCGTCCACCTTCAGCTGTCCCCGGCGGCGCTGCGCCGCCGCACCGGTCCGGCCGACGAGTGGACCCTGCCGGCCTTCGACCGCTACGCCGAGGAGGTGGTCCCCGCCAGCTTCGCCGACGTGGTGGTACGCGCCGACGACCCCCGTCACCCCGCGCTCGTGCAGGCCGGCGGCAGCTGAGAAATCGTCGGTTTGCGTGTCACGTCCGCCGGGTACTCGCCCGGCTCACAGAGCGCGGGTGACCGCCCGCGTACCGGATGCGACCGTTGACCGGGGCCCACGCCGCCGGCACCCGGTTCACCTTGAGCCACCAGGCCCAGGAAAGGCAGGCAGCGATGCTCGTCCACGACACGGTCGGTACGGGCCGATCCCAGACGGAGATCGACCAGATCCGGCACTCCCTGCAGGCGCGTTACGACGAGCTGACCGCCGAGTACGAGCAGGCCGTGCTGCAGAGTCAGGTGCTGCGTCTGGTGGAGGTCGGTGACACCGCCGGCGACGACCAGGCCGACAGCGGCACCAAGACGGCCGAGCGCGACACCGCGCAGTCCCTGCTGCGGACCATCCTCGACCGGCGCACCCAGTACGAGCACGCCCTGGGCCGCCTCGCCGAGGGCACGTACGGCTGGTGCGAGGGCTGCTCGGCGGCGATCCCGGTGGAGCGCCTGGAGATCTTCCCGGCCGCGACCACCTGCGTGACCTGCAAGCAGACCCGCGAGCGGCGGGCGGCCTGAGCGACGGCAGCGGTTGCCGGTCGGTCCACGACACGATGGACTTCCCCCATGGGTGACATCCTGGTGGGCACCGCGTCCTGGACCGACCGCACACTGCTCGACTCGGGCTGGTATCCCCAGACCGCGGACACGCCGGAGAAGCGCCTGGCGTACTACGCCCGGCAGTTTCCGCTGGTCGAGGTGGACGCGACCTATTACTCACCGCCCGCCGAGGCGACCGCACGGCTGTGGGCCGAGCGCACCCCGGCGGGCTTCACGTTCAACATCAAGGCCTTCAGCCTGCTCACCGGGCATCCCACCCGGGTCGGCGCGCTCTACAAGGACCTGCGGCCGGAGACGGACAAGAAGAACGTCTACCCCGACGACCTGCCCGCGCAGGCGTACGAGGAGGTGTGGACGCGTTTTCTGTCCGCGCTGGACCCGCTGGTCGAGGCGGGCAAGCTCGGGGCGCTGCTGTTCCAGTTCCCGCCCTGGTTCACGATCAAGCGGGCCAACAAGCAGTACCTGCTGGAGGTGGCGAAGCGCTGTGCGCCGCTGCGACCGGCCTACGAGTTCCGCCACGCGTCCTGGTTCGACGGCGACAACGCCGACGAGACCCTCGCCTTCCTCAGCGAGCACCGACTGCCGTACGTCTGTGTGGACATGCCGCAGGGCCACCGCTCGTCGGTGCCGCCGGTGCTGGCCGCCACCGGCGACCTCGCGGTGATGCGCTTTCACGGCCACAGTGACAAGTGGACCAGCAAGGACATCCACGAGAAGTTCGGCTACCACTACTCGAAGCGGGAACTGGCCGACTGGGCGCCGAAGCTGCGCGAGCTGGCCGACTCCGCCGGGCAGACCCACGTCCTCATGAACAATTGTTACCGGGACTTCGCCCAGACCAACGCGAAAACCCTCGCGAATCTCCTCGACGTCGGCTGACCTCACCCGATCCGGGTGGGGCCGGCTCACCCGCCCGACCGGCACGGTGGACACGGTGGGTACGGCCGCACGGAGGTGGCCGACGCCGGAGAGGACACGGAGGTGACGGGGGATGACGGTTCGAGTGGTGACGGATCGACGGCGGGGCGCCGTCCTGCACGTGGTCGGCACTGCCGACAACACCCGGCGCGCGCCACAGGGCACCCCGGTACGGGCCCGCCGCGGCCCGGTGGGGCCGCCGCGACGCGCTGACGACCGACGGTGGGACACGACGGAACGGGGGTCGACCGATGGCTGAAGCGATGATCTCCGCCTTCGAGAGTTCGCTGGACAAGACGAACCTGATCCTCAAGGACATCGAGAACGCCTACGGGTGGCCGAAGGAGCAGCGCAACCAGTCGTACGCGGCGCTGCGTACCGTGCTGCACCTGCTGCGCGACCGGTTGCCGGTCAACGAGAGCGTCGAGTTCGCCCAGCAGTTGCCGGTGCTGGTCCGGGGGATCTACTTCGACGGCTGGAACCCGTCGGACGTGCCGATCAAGCTCAACCGCGACGACTTCCTCTACGAGGTCCGGCAGGGCTTCCCGTACGACGTCGAGGGCGGCGCGGAGCGGGTGACGCAGGTGGTGCTGGACACCCTGCGTCGGCACGTCACCCAGGGCGAGTGGCAGGACGTGAAGGACACCATGCCGAAGAATCTCGCCACGTTCATGCCGTGACGCCGTGACGCGTGAGCCCGCCCGACGACGCCGTCGGGCGGGCTCAGCGCTCGGCCGCGTCGGCCTCGGCAGCGGAGGGCACCCGCGACACCGGATGACCGGCCGCGCGGGCCAGCGCCGCGAAGGCGACGGCGTCGGTGACGGCCGCGCCGCCGGGGTCGTTGTTGAAATAGACGTACGCCGGCTCGTCCGCGCCGAACGCGTCGGTGAGCCGGCGAACCCACGAGCCGAGCGCGGTACGACCGTAGTGCGGCCACGGTCGGGCCCGCCCCTCGTGCAGCCGCAGGTAGCCGAAGTCGGTGGTACGCCAGCGGGGCGCCACCGGACGACCGAGGCGATCCGCCCAGACCAGCGCGGCCCGCCGCCGTTCCAGGACGGCACGGGTGGCGTCGGTCCACCATGACGGGTGCCGCGGCTCGACCGCCACCCGCACCTGCGCCGGGAACAGCCGCAGCGTCGCGTCGAGCGCCTCGACGTCCGCCCGCAGGTTCGGTGGCAGTTGCAGCAGCACCGGCCCGAGCCGGTCACCGAGGGCCGTGGCCCGGCCGAGGAACCGGGCCACCGGCTCGGCCGGGTCCCGCAGACGTCTGATGTGGGTGAGATAGCGGCTCATCTTCACCGCCACGCAGAAGTCCGCCGGTGTCCGCGCCCGCCACGCCGCGAACGTCTCCCGCTCCGGCAGCCGGTAGAAGGCGTTGTTGACCTCGACGGTGGCGAAGCCCGCGGCGAAGTGCTCCAACCAGAGTCGCTGCGGCAGCCGCTGCGGGTAGAAGCGGCCCCGCCAGTCCCGGTACTGCCAACCGGAGGTGCCGACCAGGATCACCTCCCCATCCTGACACCGACCGCCACCGCCCGCGAACCGCCCGTGTCGCCCCGGTTCGGCGTCTACGGTGTGGGTTAGAGAAGATCGCGCGTGGGGTACCACCCGCAGCACGACGGACCCCGGCGTACGGCGGGGCGGCACACCCGAGGGAGTACCGATGGCACTCAACGACGATGACATGCAGACCACGGGCGGCGGAGGCATGGAAGGCCCGGCCGACGGTGGAGCGACCCCGGGTCACCAGGACGGCGGCGCCGATGGTGGCGCGGAGGGTCCGGCCGATGGCGGTGCGACCCCGGGTCACCAGGACGGCGGCGCCGACGGTGGCGCGGAGGGTCCGGCCGACGGCGGCGCGACGTCGGGTCACCAGGACGGTGGCGCTGACGGTGGCGCGGAGGGTCCGGCCGACGGCGGTGCGACCCCGGGTCACCAGGACGGCGGCGCTGACGGCAGCGCCCGGTAACGGACCGTCATGACGCACCTCGACCCGCCGGGCGGCCACGGCCGCCCGGCGGTTCCGTCCGCGGGCGCCACCGCCGCGCTGGCCCGCTGTGTCTCGGTCGAGCCGGCCAAGTTCGCCGCCGCGCACTGGGGGCACACCCCGCTGCTGTCCCGCGCCGCCGAGCTGCCCGACCCGGCCGGCTTCACCGACCTGTTCAGCCCCGCCGACGCCGACGAGCTGCTCAGCCGGCGCGGTCTGCGTACCCCGTTCCTGCGGGTCGCCAAGGACGGCCAGCTCGTGCCGGCGGCGCGGTGGACCGGCGGCGGCGGCGCCGGCGCGGAAATCGGCGACCAGGTCCTCGACGAGCGGGTCCTGGAGCAGTACGCCGCCGGCGCCACCCTGGTCCTGCAGGGCCTGCACCGGATCTGGCCGCCCCTGGTCGACTTCGCCCGCGACCTGGGCCTCGCGCTGAACCAGCCGCTGCAGATCAACGCCTACCTCACCCCCGCGGGCAGCCAGGGCTTCGCCACCCACTACGACACCCACGACGTCTTCGTGCTCCAGGTCGACGGCCGCAAGCACTGGCGGATCCACCCGCCGGTGCTGCCCGACCCGCTGGAGAAGCAGCCGTGGGGCGGCCGCGCCGACGAGGTTTCCGCCACCGCGCAGGGCCCCGCCGCGCTGGACGTGGTGCTCGCCCCCGGCGACGCCCTCTACCTGCCCCGCGGCTGGCTGCACAGCGCGCAGGCCCAGGACGCCAGCTCCCTGCACCTGACCGTGGGCATCCGCGCGCTGACGCGCTATGCCCTGGTCGAAGAGTTGCTCGCGCTGGCCGCCGAGGACCAGCGGCTGCGTGCCAGCCTGCCGTTCGGCACCGACGTGGCCGATCCCGACGCCATCGAGCCGGAGCTGACCGAGACGGTGGAGGCGCTGCGGGACTGGCTGCTGCGCGCCGACCCGGCCGCCGTCGCGGCGCGACTGCGCCACCGCGCCTGGCCGGCCGCCCGACCGGCGCCGATCCGGCCGCTCGCCCAGGCCGGCGCCGTGGCCACGCTGGACGCCGACTCCCGGCTCACCCTGCGTCCGGGCCTGCGCTGGCAGCTCGTGCCGCACGGGTCGGACCAGGTGGCGCTGCGCCTGTTCGACCGCACCATCACCCTGCCGGCGGACTGCGAGCCGGCGGCCCGCGCCCTGCTGGGCGGGACGGTCACCCGCGTCGGTGACCTGCCCGGTCTGCCCGACGACGCCGACCGGGTCACCCTGGCCCGCCGCCTACTGCGCGAGGCCGTCCTGATCCCGGCCTGACTGAGTCCCACCCCCGGCCTGCCGGGCCGATGTGGCTGACGAGCGGTATACCTCAGAGGCATAAATATGACTCTGAGGTATACCGCTCACCACCGCATTCGCCTCGACGGACGTGACCGACAGTGACCGCCGCCAGCGGGCCCCAGTCGTCGGCTCAGCTCAGCGGCCGAGCACCAGCAGCAGCGCGGTGGCCACCAAGCCGGCGCCGAGCACCACGGTGATCGGGCGCGGGCCGAGCAGCGCGTGCCGGCGGTCGGCCAGCACCCGCGCCGGCACGAGACCGATCAACGGCCCGAGCAGGGTCACCACCAGCGCCAGCACCGGCATCCCGACCGCCAGGTCCCCGCCGTACCCGACGCCGAGCGCCCGCGCGCCGGAGCCCAGCGCGTACGCCACGACCGCGCCGGCCACCCCGCAGAGCGCCAGCAGCGGGTTGACCGAGCTCGGCAGCTCACCGGGCTGCCCGGCCCGGTCGAGCAGGTCCCGGGCCCGGCCGAGCAGCAGCACCGGCTCGCCGGCCGCACTGCCGTTGGTTGGCGCGGGCGGCGCACCGAGACGGCGGGCGCCGAGGCGGGCCCGCACCTGCTGCCACAGGTGCGCCACCTCGGCGTCGACGCGTTCCTGCTCCTCGCGGGCCGCCACCAACTCCTCCTCGGCGCGGCGCACCTGGTCGGCGGCGTCGGCGACGGCCCGCTCGGCCGCCGCGCACTGCCGCTCGTACCACGTGTGCGCCTCGGCGCGCTGCTCGCGTACCCGGGCGCTCAGCTCGGCCAGTCGCCGCAGCTGCGCCGTGTACGTGTCACTGGTCACCGGTTGGTTCATCGCGACGGTCCATAGGGGATGAGCACCTGGCCGGTGCGGTGCACCGCCCGGTCGAAGAAGAGCCCGCGCCACGGCCGGGGATACCAGTCCGGGCCGCCGGTGCCCGGATAGAGCGAGGCGCCCAACTCGCCGCCGTGCGCGTCAAGCGCCACCCAGGCGCCGATCTGGTCGGTGCGGGCGGCCGGGCCGCCCAGGTCCGCCCGCATCCGCGCCACGCCCCGCCACCAGGCCAGCACGTGGGTGCGCCGCTCCGGTCCGTCGTGCAGGATGCGGCGCAGCTGCTCCAGGCCGGTGCGCCGACCCGTGCGCGCGGCGAGGGCGCCGGCCGCCGCGTCGACCGCGAACAGCAGCAGATAGTGCGGGCTGCCGGGGCCGGACAGCCCGTCGGCCGTCTCGGTCATCAACTCGCCGACGGTCTCCTCGTCGTACCAGGAGGCGTCGTCGGCGAGGTCGTCGTAGAGCGCGCGGGCGATCGGATCGGCGTCCGGGTCGAGGCAGGCGATGGAGAACCGGGCGGTGCCCGGCGGGTGTTGGCGGGCCAGCGACCGGGCCGCCGAGTCGAGCACCGCGCACGCCTCGTCCACCCGTGTGCCCAGCACCGCCAGGTTGCGCCCGGGTGCGCGCGGCAGCCGTAGCGCCGCCGAGCGGGACTGCACGTCGATGATCTCGCCGAGCAGGGCCACCGGGTTGCGCGGCGCGCGGCCGTCCGGCGGCGCGGCGAGCGCCCGGAAGTCCGGGGCCTCGTCCAGCCGGGGGATCGCGTCACCGTCGAAGAGTCGGGCCGGCGCGGCGTCCGGCGGGCGCATCCGCCACAGCCGGTGTTGCAGGCCGCTCCACGTCTCCCAGTCGCTTGCCGACGGGATCCGCGCGACCTCGTTGCCCTCCACCATGCCGGACTCGGCGTTGACCACCGCGTGCCAGCGGGGCAGCGACTGTGCCGCGTCGTTGCGCTCGGCCAGGATCCGCAACGCCTTCGGCAGCGCGATCCGCAACGTGAACTGGGCGACCAGCGCCGGACGGCCCCACAGCGCCTCGATGCCCCGCACGTCCTGCGAGGCGAGCACCAGGTGGATGCCCTGCGACCGGCCGCGGCGGGCCAGGTCCTCCAGCAGGTCGGCGGCCTCCCGCGCGACCACGTCCCGGCCGGCCAGCAGCATCTGGAACTCGTCGACCACGGCGACGATCCGGGGCCAGTGCCCGGTCGGGTCGACCGCGCGCAGCTCGGCCAGCTTGGTCACCTCGTGCTTCTTGGCGGCGTCGGCGCGGCGACGCAGCTCCTCGGTGAGGAACCGCAGCAGCGCCAACCCGAACTCCCGGTCGGTGTTGACGTTGATGCCGACCAGACGCATGTGCGGCAGCCAGCTCGGGTCACGCCGGCCCTGCGCGAACCGGGCGAAGGACACCCCCTCCTTGAAGTCCAGCAGATAGAACTCCAGCTCGGCGGGGGAGTAGCGGGCGGCGAGGGCGCCGATCCACGCGAAGATCAGGTTGGTCTTGCCGGTTCCGGACGGTCCGCCGATCAGCGCGTGCGGTGGATAGTCGCCCAGGGTCAGGCGCACCGGTCGGCCCTGCGGCCCCTCGCCGATCGGGGCGGTCAGGCCGCTGGCCGAGTCCTCCCGCCACATCTGCTCCGGTGGGGGCAGCAGGTCGGCGAACGGGGTCGGCGGCGGGCCCGCGTTGACCTGGGCCGCGATCTCCCGGCAGGTCTCGGTGACCAGCGTCGCCGGTGGCGGCGGGTCCAGCCGGACCGACAGGCCGGACGGGCCGCCGATCCGCGCGCCGGACGCCTCGGTCACCACCCGGGTCACCGTCGGGTCGTCCGGCAGGGGGACGCCCCGGACCACCAGGTGCACCCCGCAGGCGGCGCCGGCGCGGACCACTCGTTCGAGCTGGCCGCGTTCGTGCCGGCTCAGCTCGTCGCCGCCGAGCAGCACCGCCACCCGCCAGGGCTCGGGGCGGCGGCCGGTCGCCGCGGCCAGCTCCCGCAGTGAGCCGTGTTCGCCGGCCAGCACCGTCTCGTTGATGCGGCGGATCTGCTCGACCAGGTCGTCCAGCAGCGGGCCCAACCCGCCCGGGCCGACGAAGGTGAGCAGCCCCGCGGTGCCCAGGGGCGCGAACCCGGCCAGGCCGCCGCCGAGGTGCTCCGGGTCGTACCCGACCAGTCGTACCCCGCCCGGGTCGGCGCGGCCGACGGCCCGCAACAGCAGCGCGGACACGACCGCGTCGCAGCCGGCGCGGTCGTCCCCGGACAGGTGCACGTGCCCGGCGTCGAGGAGCGGCACCAGCGCGGGCACCGGGTCGACGTCGTCGATCCGGACCGTGCCGACCCGCAGCGCACCGGGCGGCTCGGCCCGGCGGGTGGGCGTGGGCGTCCAGCCCGGCCAGTCGGCGCCGGCGCAGCCGGGCGCCTCCCGGCGGGCGGCGTCGGCGGCGTGGCGGGCCAGCTCGGCGATCCCGGTGGCGTGCCGGGCGTCGATCTCGGCGAGGCGACGGTCCCGTTGGGCGCCCACCCGCTGCGGTACGGCGGCGGCCGCCCGCCGGACCCGGGTCAGCCGTTCGCGGCCCGCCGTCAGCTCGGCCTGGGCGGCCGACAACCGGGTACGCGTGGCACCCAGCGCCTCGGAGAGGGTGTCCCGGATGCGGGTGGCGAGCTGGCCACGCCGGTCAGCCATCGGAACCCCGGCGGGCCGGCGCGTCCCGCCACGGACTGCCGGTCCGCGGCGGCAGCCCGGCGCCCCGCTGCGGCACGACGCCGCCGGACGCCTGCCTACCGCTAACCGCGCCAGGACGTGGACCGACGCCGCCGGAGGGTGGCTCGGGGGACCGTGGATTCGCCTTCGCGGAGCGTTGCTCAGCGGGGCGCGGACCCGCGTCGCCGGGGCGCTGGTCACCGGTGGCCTGCGGCGTGCCGGTGCCGACGGGCAGGTCCCGGCCGAGGCGAGCGAGCAGCAGCGCGGTTGCCACGCCGGCGGTGACCGCGGAGTCGGCGGCGTGGGGCGGCTCTCCCGACGCGCGGGGTGGCGGCATCCGGCACACCCGGGTCAGCAACGTCTCCAGCACCGGCGGCGGCAACCCGGGCAGCAGGTCCCGGACCCGCCCGTCCAGCTCGCCGCGCAGCCGGCCGAGGTCGGCGGCGCGGGGCGGATGCCCCAGCAGCTCACCGGCCAGCTCCCGCAGCAGCGGTGGCGCGAGCGCGGCCATGCCGAGCCCCACGTCGGCGGGCGCCCGCCGCAGCTCGGTGCGCAGCCGGTCCCGGTCACCGGCGCGCACCCCGCCGACGACCCGGCGCAGCAGCTCCTGCGAGTCGCGCAGCCGCTCGTCGGGCTCGTCGGCGTCGCCGTCGCGCCCGCCGGTCAACTCGGCCACCCGCACCGACCACCAGCGACGCATCCGAACCTGCTCGGCCTGCTCGGGCGCCACGGTGGTCGGCCCGTGCGGCGGGGCCGCGTCGTGGCGCGGGTCGCGCTGCTGCGGGCGGGGCGGCGGGGCGCCGTCGGCGGCCAGCCCGATCGCGGCCAGATACGCCGACAGCTGCTCCTGCGCCACCCGCAGCGCGTAGTTGGCGCTCTCGGCGTGCTCGGTCGCGGCGGACAGCTCGGGCACCCCCATCGGGTTGGCCGACTCCTGTCGTACCCAGCGCAGCCGTTCCGCGGCCAGGCCGAACTTCTCCAGGGCCTGCCCGAGCAGGCCGACCGGGAACTCCTCGCTGGCCGCGCGGACCTGGCCGCCGATGTCCTCGATGATGGACACGGTGGCCTACAGGGTGGAGACGTAGAGCTGCGCCTGCTCGACCGCGACCAGTGTCGCGGCGAGACACTCCTCCAGCTCCTGGCTGGCCTGGGTCAGCGACGCCTGGGCCGCCTCGACCGTCTCGTGCCCGCTGCCCTCCAGCGCGCCGGCCAGGGTCTGCTGCGCCTCGGCGAGCTTCTCACCGGCCGCCTGGACGGCTGTCTGCCCGTCGCCGATCTGTTGGAGAGCGACATCGATGGCAGCCTTCAGCTCGGCGACGCTCGCCACGGCGGAACCTCCTGGGGGCGGGGAGATCTCCATTAGAGCTTACTGGCGTCCATGGGAGAACATCCGCCCTGGCGGTGTTCCTGCCCGACTGACCGTTAACCCACCTGAAGTGCCGGGAGTCCGTTCTGTGGGAGTCCCAGTATGAGAACTTCTCAATTATCGCGGAGCCAGCGCGGGCCGTACACCTCGGCGCCGAGGGCGGTGACCCGCTCGCGCAACTCCCGGTCGGCGGTGACGACCAGCCGACGGCGCTGCGGCGCCGCCTGCACCAGCTCGACCACCGTGTCGTCGCCGGAGCCGGGGGCGGAGACCACGCGGACGTCGTCGGTGCCGGGCACGTCCCGGGCAGCGCCCTCGACCACGAGGACCACCTCGACCGGGGCGGTCAGACGGGCGGGCAGGCCCGTGGCGGCCACCGGGGCCAGGGAGTCCCGCAGCCGGGCGGCGGCCCCGGCCCGGTCCCGCCACCATCCGTTCGGGCGCGAGCCCACCACGTTGGCGCCGTCCACTATCAGCAGCGGGTTCTCAGTCATGGCGTCAGCCTGCCACCTGCGGCCGGCGCCGGCCCGATGCCACTCCACATCGCGGTGGGCGCCGCCGCCTGCGGCGTTTGTCGGGCCGAGCGCCGGGTAGCCCCTGGCGACCGTGCCGCGCCCGACTGCGGAGGACAGACATGATGGGACCCGGTGACCCTGGCTCCGACCCGTGGGACGAATTCCTGGCCCGGTACTTCGGCCGGGGTGAGGGAGGACGCCGACCGCCGCACCGGGTCGACATCACCCGACTGATGACGGCCGACGCGCGGGAGATGCTGGCCGACGCGGCCCGCCGCGCCGCGCAGCGGCAGAGCAACGACCTGGACACCGACCACCTGCTCTGGGCTGCGCTGCAACGCGAACCCCTGCGCGACCTGGTACGCCGGGCCGGCGCCGACCCGGACACCCTGCTCAACGCGCTGGGCGGCAAGGGCGACGGCGCGCCGCGCGGGGAGGTGCCGCCCAACCTGTCGCTGACCCCGGCGGCCAAGCGGGCGCTGCTCGACGCCCACCAACTGTCCCGGGCGATGGGGGCCAACTACATCGGCCCCGAGCACATCCTGATGGCCCTGCCGCTCAACCCCGAGTCGCCGGCCGGGCGGATGCTGGCCGCCGGTCGGATCCAGCCCGAGTCGTTGCAGGCCGCCAACGCCGAACGCGGCCCGATGGCCGGGCCGAAGCCGGACCGCGGCACACCCACCCTGGACCAGTACGGGCAGGACCTCACCGACCTGGCCCGCGCCGACCAGATCGACCCGGTGATCGGGCGGGCGGACGAGATCGAGCAGGCGGTGGAGATCCTGTCCCGGCGGACCAAGAACAACCCGGTGCTGATCGGCGAGGCCGGTGTCGGCAAGACCGCGATCGTCGAGGGTCTGGCCGAGCGGATCTGCGACGGCGACGTGCCGCAGACCCTGCTCGGCAAGCGGGTGGTGCAGCTCGACCTCGCCGGCCTGGTCGCCGGCACCCGCTACCGGGGTGACTTCGAGGAGCGCCTCAAGAAGGTGATCGACGAGATCCGGGCGCACCGGGACGAGCTGATCATTTTCCTCGACGAGATCCACACCCTGGTCGGCGCCGGTGGGGCCGGCAGCGAGGGCGGAATGGACGCGTCCAACATGCTCAAGCCCGCCCTCGCGCGGGGCGAACTGCGGGTGATCGGCGCGACCACGCTCGACGAGTACCGCAAGAGCATCGAGAAGGACGCCGCGCTGGCCCGGCGGTTCCAGCCGGTGCTGGTGCCCGAGCCCAGCGTCGACGACACCATCGCCATCCTGCGTGGCCTGCGCGACCGGTACGAGGCCCACCACCAGGTGCGCTTCACCGACGAGGCGCTGGTCGCCGCCGCCGAGCTGTCCGACCGGTACGTCACCGACCGGTTCCTGCCGGACAAGGCCATCGACCTGATCGACCAGGCCGGCGCCCGGGTCCGGCTGCGCACCCGCACCCCGGCGTCCGACGTGCGGGAGCTGGAACAGCAGCTCGACGACGTACGCCGGGACAAGGAGCAGGCCGTCACCGACGAGCAGTACGAACGGGCCTCGGCGCTGCGGGACCGGATCTCCGAGCTGGAGGAGGAGATGCGCCGCGCGAGGGGCGCTGACGGCTCGACCTCGCAGGTGCCCGAGGTGGGCCCGCAGGAGATCGCCGAGGTGGTCTCCCGGGCCACCGGCATCCCGGTCAGCCAGCTCACCGAGGAGGAACGCGACCGGCTGCTGCGCCTGGAGGGCCACCTGCACGAGAGGGTGGTCGGCCAGGACGCCGCGGTCACCGCTGTGGCCGAGGCGGTGCGCCGCTCCCGGGCCGGGCTGGCCGACCCGGAACGCCCGATGGGCAGCTTCCTGTTTCTGGGCCCCACCGGCGTCGGCAAGACCGAGCTGGCCCGCGCCCTGGCCGAGGCGTTGTTCGGCGAGGCGGACCGGATGGTCCGGGTGGACATGAGCGAGTTCCAGGAGCGGCACACGGTCAGCCGGCTGGTCGGCGCCCCACCCGGGTACGTCGGCTACGAGGAGGCCGGTCAGCTCACCGAGGCGGTGCGCCGCCGCCCGTACGCGGTGGTGCTGCTCGACGAGATCGAGAAGGCCCACCCCGACGTGTTCAACATCCTGCTCCAGGTGCTCGACGACGGGCGGCTCACCGACAGCCAGGGCCGCACGGTGAACTTCAAGAACACCGTCCTGATCATGACGAGCAACCTCGGCTCCGAGTTGATCACCGGAACCCAGCGGGCCGTCGGGTTCGGCACCGGCGCGCCCGGCAGCGAGCAGGAGAACGACGAGCTGCGCGAACGGCTGATGCGCCGCCTGCAGGAGAACTTCCGGCCGGAGTTCCTCAACCGCATCGACGAGGTCATCATCTTCCGCCGGCTGGAGGCCGAGCAGTTGCGCGACATCACCGCGCTGCTGCTGGAGGAGACCCGCCGCCGGTTGCACGCCCAGGACATCCAGGTGGAGTTCACCACCGCCGGCATCGACTGGCTGGCCGAGCACGGCTACCAGCCGGAGTTCGGGGCCCGTCCGCTGCGCCGGGTCATCCAGCGGGAGGTGGACAACCACCTGTCGCGGATGCTGCTGGAGTCGGCGATCTCGCCCGGGCAGAAGGTCATCGTGGATGCCCGCGACGGGCAGCTCACCTTCGACGTGACCGCAGGTGAGCGGGGGTACACCGCCGCCACGACAACACACCCGCGATGACCGGGCCGGCGCGACGAGACGACCACGAGGACCCGCGTGAGCACGCGGAGTCCGCCAAGCCCCGGGACGAGGACGACGACGACGACCATCCCGACCCGATCCTGGCGCCCCCGACCGCGAACCCGCGCCGCACGCGGGTGCCCGCCGAGGGCCTGCATCCGAAGACCGACCAGGACGACCCGGAGACGTCGGGTCACCATCGTCGAGAGGAGACCTGATGGTACGCGACACGCGGATCGACCCCGAGGTGGAAGTGCTCTGGGAGGACTTCCACGCCGAGGTCAACGTCCCGTCGGAGCAGCTGCGCACCTGGCTGCTGACCCGGGGCTCCGGCGAGGAGTCGTTCAGCCCGAACCCGGACCTCGACCTGCCCCAGCCGGGACGGGAGATCCTCAAGGTGCTCAACAAGCGCAAGGTCGACCTGACCCCGGAGGACATCGAGGTGATGCGGGAGGCGGTCGAGCGGATCCGCGAGCTGATGGACGCCAAGCCCCAGCGCGGCAACGCCGACGACAAGTGGCGGCACTCGCTGCTCGACCTCGGCCACGACCCTCTCGTCGAACGCTGAGCGATGCCGTACGCGACGGTGCCGTCCCGGGTGCGGGGCGGCACCGTCGCATGCCGCTACTGGCCCTGGTCGGACTCCAGGCTGCCGATGGTCAGCCCCGCCGCGTCGGCGGCGGCGTCGCGCTCGCCCCGGGTCTGGTCCTCCCGGGTGAGCAGGTTGGCGTACTCGGTGACGTCGGCCGGGTCGGGCACCTCCGGCAGCCGGCGCAGGAACGCCTCCACCTGGCGGGTGGCGGCGGTGTGCGCGGCGGCGGCCTGGCGGAGCAGTTCCCGGTCGTCGGCGGGCGGGTAGAGATCGGTCATGTCCGCCAGATACCCCGACAGCGGCCGTTCGCACCGCCACCGACCAGGCAGTAGCCGACGTCCCGGTCGCGTGGCCGGGACTACTCGCCCGGGTGGGGGTGGCCGGTGATGCCGTCCAGGATGGTGGTCAGGTTGTGGTCGAAGGTCTCCTCGGCGCTGAGGTGGGCGCCCTCGATGACGAGCCGGGCGACGGTGGGGTAGCGACCGGTGTCGAGCATGCGGGTCAGGTACGGGCCGAGGCTGGCCTGCCAGGCGCTGACATCGGTGCCGGTGAAGCGGGCGGTGCGCCGCTCGGTGACCTCTCGGCGCAGGGCGCCGACGACGAAGGCGTTGAGGGCGCCCAGGGCCCGCTGGAGGTCGTCGATGTCGCGTATGCCGGGGGCCTGGCTGAGGGCCGCCGCGCTCATCTCGCCCACGGCCAGCGCGTGCGGGCCCAGGTGTGGCCGGCCGCCGAGCAGGTCGGAGAACCACTCGTGGTCGAGGGCGGCGGCGCGGGTCCGCCGAAAGACGGCCAGCACCGTGGCCCGCCACCCGGAGTGCTGGCCGGTCTCGGCGATCTGGGCATAGACGGCGTCGACCATCAGGTCGAGCAGTTCCGATTTGTTGGCCACGTAGTCGTAGAGCCGCATCGGACCGACGCCGAGCTCTTTGGCGATCTTGCGAACCGACAGTCCGTCGAGGCCGTGCGCGTCGGCGAGCCGGATCGCCGTGGCGGCGATCTTCGCGCGGCTCAACGGCACCGGCGTCGCCCGGGGCTGGGGCTCCGGGCGTTCCCAGATGGGCACGACCTCGCTACCGTACGATGTATCCACGCGATACAGTGTATGGTAGGGCATGAGGATGCGACTGGCGATCGCCGGTGGTGGCCTGGGCGGCCTGACGCTGGCACGGATCCTGCACCGGCACGGCATCGACGCGGTGGTCTACGAACGCGAGGCCAGCCGATCCGCACGCTCCCAGGGCGGAATGCTCGACCTGCACCCGGAGTCCGGGCAACTGGCCCTCGCCGAGGCGGGTCTCGACGACCGGTTCCGCTCCGAGGCGCGGCCCGAGGGCGAGGAACATCGCATCCTCGACCCGGCCGGGCGCACCCTCGTGCACCACACGCCCCGACCCGGCTCGTTCGCCGGCCGCCCCGAGATCGACCGCACCGTCCTGCGTGATCTCCTGCTCGACTCGCTGCCGCCCGACGCGGTGGCGTGGCGGCACCGCCTCGTCGCGGCGACGCCACGACCGGGCGGGGGCTTCGGGTTGACCTTCGACGGCGGCCACCGCGCCGACTGCGACATCCTGGTCGGCGCGGACGGCGCGCGCTCGGTCGTCCGGGCGCTGCTGACCGACGCGGGACTGTCCCACGTGTCCAGCCACGTGGAGCTGACCATCGACGACGCCGACCGACGCCACCCGGATCTCGCCGAGCTGGTCGGCCCGGGAAACCTGTGGTGCGTCGGCGTGAACCAGATCCTCGCGGCGCAACGCCTCGGCGACGGCAGCATCCGGGTCGGGATCTCCCTGCCCGCCGACGACCGCGACCTCGACGCCTACCGTGACACGCGTGCCCTGCTGGACCTGTTCGACGGCTGGGACGCCCGTCTCACCGCCCTCATCGACGCGGCCGACAGCCCGCCGACGCCGCGCCGGGTCGAGGCGATGCCGGTCGGCGCGCGCTGGGCCCACCAGCCGGGAACCACGCTTCTCGGCGACGCCGCGCACCTCATGCCGCCGGTCGGCGAGGGCGCCAACCAGGCCATGCTGGACGCCGCCGAACTCGCACGCGAACTCGCCGCCAACCCCGCCGACCCGGACGCGGCGATCCGGGCGTACGAGGAGGCGATGTTCGAAAGGATCGAGCCGATCGCCGAGATGTGCGCACGAGTTCAGGCGATGATGCTGTCCCCGACGGCGGCCGACGACCTCGTCCGCTTCTTCACGCCACGGTCCGCCACGCCCTCTTCCGGCGACGAGGAACCCGTCGCCGCGCCCCGCTAGACCTCCCGTGGGCCCTCACACCCCGCTGGGCTGCCGGACGCCGAAACCCGGATTGCGCACCAGCCAGTCCAGGTAGGTGGGGTGCGGGGCCAGCGAGTCGGTGTACGCCGCCTTCGCCGTGGCCAGCACCAGCTCCGCGTCCCCGGCGGCGGGCGAGTCCGGATGCCACCCCAGCAGCAGCCGCCAGCGCAGCGGGACACCGGCCAGCCGTCGGGTGACCAGGCCGGCGACCGGGCGGAACGTCGCCTGGCAGAGGGCCACCGCCACGCCCGCCTCCACCAGGTCGACGCAGCCGCGGATGTCGGTCTCGTACACCTTGCGGGGGGTGAAGCCGGCGCGGGCGCACGCGGCGGCGAAACAGTCGCCGAAGCAGCCGTCGCCCGGCGCGGCCACCCACTGCTCGTGACCCAGGTCCGCCAGGCGCACCTCGGCCCGCTCCGCGAGCGGGTGGGTCTCCGGCAGCAGCACCAGCACCGGGTCGATGGCCACCTCCCGCCAGCGCAACCCGAACGCCGCCGACGGGGTGGCGTCGCCGCACACGCCGGTGAGGGCGAAGTCCAACCGCCCGCCGGCCACCAACTGCGCCAGCTCGTCGACCGACCACGAGGCGTACGTGGTGATCTGGGCCGGTGGCTGCTCGGCGGCCAGCCGGTGCACCAACCGGCCCAGGATCGGGCTGTTCACCCCGCCGAGGCGGTAGCAGCGAGGCGCCGCGCCCGCCCCGGCGAGCCGTGCCGCCTCGTCCTGCAGGCCCTTCATCGCCGGCAGCAGCACCCGGGCCCGGGCGAGCACCAGCTCACCGAGCGCGGTGGGCCGGGCGCCGCGCCGATCCCGGTCGAACAGCGGCCCGCCCAGCGTCCGCTCGATCCGCTGGAGCTGAGCGGTGAGCGCCGGCTGGGCGAGCCCGAGCGCCGACGCCGCCTTGGTCACACTCCCTGTCTCCGCGATCGCGCAGACCACCCGCAGGTGTCGCAGCTCCAGGTTCATACGGTGACGGTAGGACCACGTCGCAGCCTGCGGAAGAGGCCAAGCGAATCGGTGACGTTGAATGCATTTCGTGGCGCGGCCCGCGCTTCAGTCGCGCGGCGGCTCCGGCAGGTCGGCCAGGTACGTCGGCCGCCGCGTCACCGCGTCGCGGACCTTGTCCACCACACCCACCGCCGGCTCGACGATCCGGTTCCACGGCGGGGTGGCCGGGGTGCCCGGGTGCGGCCGGGTCGGCGCGGCCTCCTCGGCGATCTTGAACCGGTTGCCCAGCCGGATCAGCTCCTCCCCGGTGGCCACCGCGCGCAACTCGGCCACCAGCGCGCCCACCCCGTCGACGTGGCGGCGGACCCGCTCGGCGACCTCGGTCAGGGTCTCGTCGGACAGCCCCTTCAGGGCCGCCAGCAGCGCGGCGTCAGCGTCGATCTCCGCGTCCACCCGGTCGGCCTGGGCCGGCAGCGCCGCCCGCACCGCCGGCAGCAGGTACTGCTCCTCGGCGGAGACGTGCCGCGACAGCGCGGCGGTGAGCACCGCCAGCCCCTCCTGCGGGGTGGCGTCCGGGCCGGTCAGCTGGTCCACGAGAGCCAGCAGCTGCCGGTGTTCGCGGTCCACGATGTCGGCGATGCTGCGGCCACCGGGCCGGTAACCCTCCTCGGATGCGGGCGCGGGCGGCAACGGGGGCAGGGGGACGGCGGACATGGTGCCCTCCTCGACTGGCGGGCGGAAGCTCCGGCAGGGGATGTGCGGTCGTGGGCGGCGGTACCCGAACGCGGACGCCGCGAAACCGGCACGCGGATCCGCCGAGGTGAATGCCCGGCCCCGGCACGCCGGTGCGCCGGCCCGCCGGTCACCCCGGGCTGGTATGAAGGGGCGATGACGAGCGATGCCGCCTCCGCCCGACCGGACCCCAGCGCGGAGGTCGTGGACCTCTGCCGCGACCTGCTGCGCATCGACACCACCAACACGGGGGACAACGACACCAGCGTCGGCGAGCGCCGCGCCGCCGAGTACGTGGCGGAGAAACTCGCCGAGGTGGGCGTCGAATCGGTCCTGCACGAGTCCGCCCCCGGGCGGGCCAACGTGGTGGCCCGCATCCCCGGCGCCGACCCGAGCCGGGGCGCGCTGCTGGTGCACGGCCACCTGGACGTGGTGCCCGCCGACGCCGACGAGTGGTCCGTGCACCCGTTCTCCGGCGAAGAGCGCGACGGCTACCTGTGGGGCCGTGGCGCCATCGACATGAAGGACTTCGACGCGATGGTGCTCGCCGTGGTGCGGCACTGGCAGCGCACCGGCGTACGGCCCCCGCGCGACATCGTGCTCGCGTACACCGCCGACGAGGAGGCGGGCAGCGACTACGGCGCGCGCTTCCTGGTGGAGAACCACCGCGGCCTGTTCGACGGCTGCACCGAGGCCATCGGCGAGGTCGGCGGCTTCTCCTACTCGGTCAACGACAGCCAGCGGCTCTACCTCATCGAGACCGCCGAGAAGGGCATCGACTGGCTGCGGCTGCACGCCAAGGGCCGCCCCGGGCACGGATCGATGGTGCACGACGACAACGCGGTGACTGCCCTCGCCGAGGCCGTGGCCCGCATCGGCCGGCACCGCTTCCCGGTGGTGGTCACCGACACCGTGCGGGCGTTCCTGACCGAGGTCTCCGACCTGCTCGGCATCGAGCTGGACCCGAACGACCCGGAGACGGCCATCGCCAAGCTCGGCCCGATCGCCAACATCATCGGGGCGACCATCCGCAACACGGCCAACCCCACCCGGCTCAGCGCCGGCTACAAGGACAACGTCATCCCCGGCCGCGCCACCGCCACCATCGACTGCCGCAGCCTGCCCGGCCAGTCCGAGCTGCTGGAGCGGCAGCTGCGCGAGCTGGTCGGCCCGGACATCGCCATCGAGTACGTCCAGCGACAGCCGGCACTGGAGACCACCTTCGACGGCGACCTGGTCGAGGCCATGTCGGCGGCGCTGCGCGCCGAGGACCCGGGCGCCCGGCCGGTGCCGTACATGCTCTCCGGCGGCACCGACGCGAAGGCGTTCTCGCAGCTCGGCATCCGCTGCTTCGGGTTCGCGCCGCTGCGGCTGCCCGCCGACCTGAACTTCTCGGCGTTGTTCCACGGCATCGACGAGCGCGTTCCGGTCGACGGACTACAGTTCGGCGTGCGGGTTCTCGACCGGTTCCTCCGCACCTGCTAACCGTGTCCGGTAGCTGCACCCGGCGCGTTATCTCCCCATCGTGAAGGGACTGCCCCACATGACCGACCAGCACGGTGAGCTGGACGCCGCTCTCGAGCGGGTGATCGAAGCGGCCCGCCACCACCTGGCCGCCGTACGCGCCGCGCAGGGCCGCGTCGACGACGACGACGTCTGGCAGGCGTACGTGGCGTTGAACAACGCGTCCTTCGCCTACGACGAGCAACTGCTCGACGCCTTCGGCGAGGTGACCCCGTGGGACGTCGACTCGATCGACCCGGACGAGGCCGACGAGCGCTTCGGCGGCGAGGGCGCCGAGGCCAGCGACCCCCACCCGCGGGTGATCTCGGTACGTCAACGCCGCGACTACCGGGTGCCGAGCATCTCCGCGCTGCTGCGGGCGGCCGAGGCGGCCCGGCGCGAGGGCACCCCGGAGGACGACGAGCCGGCGCCGGTGGAGGGCGTCGGCGAGGCGGTGCTGGAGCTGCTGCAGAGCGGCGACGGCTCGCTCGGCGCGCTGGACGTCCCCGAGCTGGAGCCCCTCGACGGGGTGGTCATGGTTAGCGAGGTGGGCACCCCCGTGGACCTGGAGTCGTTCGACGATGACGACGCCGCCGGCCCGTTCCAGCCGGCGAGCGACGACCGGCTCGTCGGTCGACTCGACGAGCACCCGTTCCTGGAGCTCGACGACGACCACGACCACGCCGGGCACCAGCACTAGGGCCGGCGTCGGCCGGGGCTCCTCCGCCGCGGACCGACCGAGGGCCAGGCACGAGGCCAGGTGACGCCCGGGGCCCGAACCGTTCGCGGTTCGGGCCCCGGGCGTGTCACCGCCCGTCCCGGCCCGGTGTCAGTACGACAGGCCCGGCTGCGGCTGGTTGACCCGCCGACGGCGCAGCATGACCTGCCGCGTGCCGTCACGGAACAGCCGCACCCGGGCCAACTCCCATCCGGAGAACTCCGCCTGGATCGCCAACTGCGCCGCGGCGGTCAACCGGTCGACGTTCGGCGGCAGCCGCAGCGGCGCGTACTCGTAGTCCATGCCGTCCATGCTGCCCAGCCCAGCGGCCGTTCGCCACCCCCTGCGGGGTGACCAACGCCGCTGCCCTGCGTGGTTCGTGCCGCCCCGGGCGCCCGCGCGTGGTCTCCGCCGCGCGGGAGCCGCCCGCGGTTAGCAGGCGCCCCGGTCAGCGCCGGTTCGGTGAGCGCCCGCGTCTCACCCGTCGCGCTCGGGGTAGCCGATGGGCACCGACGAGACGTCGTCCAGCGCGGTGGTGATCTCCTCGGGCAGCGTGATCCGCTCGACCTGCAACGCGCCGAGCAGCTGCCCGACCGTCCGGGCGCCGAGGATCGGCGCGGTCACCCCCGGTCGGTCCCGGATCCACGCCAGCGCCACCTCCAGCGGCGACACCCCCAGGCCGCCGGCCGCGGTCGCCACCGCCTCCACGATGCTCGAGCAGCGCGGCTCCAGGTACGTGGAGACGAACCGCTCGAAGTGCGGCGAGGCGGCCCGCGAGTCCGCCGGCCGGCCGTGCCGGTACTTGCCGGTGAGCACACCCCGACCCAGCGGCGACCAGGGCAGCACGCCGAGGCCCAACGTGTCGCACGCCGGCAGCACCTCCCGCTCCACGCCCCGCTCCAGCAGCGAGTACTCCACCTGGGCGGCGACCACCGGCGCCCGGCCCGGCCAGGCCGTCTGCCAGGCGGCGGCCCGCGCGGTCTGCCAGCCGGAGAAGTTCGACACACCCACGTAGCGGACCTTTCCGCTGGCCACCGAGTGGTCCAGCGCCGCGAGGGTCTCTTCGAGGGGGGTGTCCGGGTCGTACCCGTGCACCTGGAAAAGGTCGACGTGGTCCGTGCCGAGCCGGCGCAGCGACGCCTCGAGGGTGCGCAGCAGGTGGCCCCGGGAGCCGTCGCGACGCCGACCGCTCCCCGGCCGCAACCCCGCCTTGGTGGCGATCAACAGCTCGTCGCGCGGTACGAGGGTGCCCAGCAGCGACCCGATCACCGACTCGGCGTCGCCGTCGCCGTACACGTCGGCGGTGTCGATCAGGTTGCCGCCCGCGTCCAGGTAACTCTTCAGCTGGGCGGCCGCATCGTCGGCGTCGGTGTCCCGGCCCCAGGTCATGGTGCCGAGCGCGAGCCGCGAAACCGCCAGCCCGCTTCGGCCGAGCGGTCGCTGTTGCATGGGTGAACCTTATTTCGAACCCGCCGCCACGGATATCCTCGCTCCCGTCATCTCTGCCGGTTCTGCCGGTTCCGCCTCCGGCGGGCACCGCGACGGACGGGGAATCATTGGCGGTGAGCCGGTGATCGGGTCCGTTTTCGGCATTGCGTAACCTGGTGCGACCTGTGCCACGGATGGGGGAGGACCAGTGCGACTCGGGCTCAGCCTTGGATACCAGACGGCGTGGAGCACGCCGGCCGACCACCTGGCGTTGGCCCAGGAGGCGGATCGCCTCGGCTACTCGGTGGTGTGGGCGGCGGAAGCCTACGGCTCCGACTCGCCCAGCATGCTCGCCTGGATGGCCGGCCAGACGCAACGGATCGACGTGGGCTCGGCGGTGATGCAGATCCCCGCCCGTACGCCGGCCGCCACCGCGATGACCGCCGCCACCATCGACGCGCTCTCCGGCGGCCGGTTCCGGCTGGGCCTCGGCGTCTCCGGCCCGCAGGTCTCCGAGGGCTGGCACGGTGTGCGGTTCGCCAAGCCGCTGGGCCGGACCCGCGAGTTCGTCGACATCGTCAAGCTGGCCGTCGCCCGCAAGGAGGTGGCGTACGACGGCGAGCACTACACGCTGCCGCTGCCCGACGGCCCCGGCAAGGCGCTGCGGCTGAGCTTCCACCCACCTCGCGAACACATCCCGATCTACCTGGCCGCGGTCGGGCCGAAGAACCTGGAGTTGGCCGGCGAGATCGCCGATGGCTGGCTCGCCGTGTTCTACGCCCCGGAGTTCGCCGACGAGCACCTCGCCGCCGTGGCCGCCGGGCGGGCCAAGGCCGGCAAGGAACTGGCCGGCTTCGACGTGGTGCCCTCCGTGCCGGTCGTCATCGGCGACGACGTGGCCTCCTGTGCCGAGCTGGTGCGCTGGTACGCCGCGCTCTACGTCGGCGGGATGGGCAGCCGGAAGCAGAACTTCTACAACCAGCTCGCCACCCGGATGGGTTACGGCGACGCCGCCCGCGAGGTGCAGGACCTGTACCTGGCCAAGCGGCAGCGCGACGCGGCCGCCGCGGTGCCGATGGAGTTCATCGACCGCACCTCGCTGCTCGGCCCGAAGGAGCGCATCGCCGAACGGTTGCGGGAGTACGCCGCCTCCGGCGTCACCACGCTGTCGGTGACCCTGTTCGTGGCCGACCGGGACAGCGGCGTGCAGACCCTGCGTACCGTCGCCGAGGCGCTCGACCTCTCCGGAGTCGGCGAGTGACCTGGATCGAGGCCATCGTCCTGGGCGTCGTCCAGGGGCTGACCGAGTTCCTGCCGGTCAGCTCGTCGGGGCATCTGCGGATCACCTCGGCGATCTTCTTCGACCGCGACGCCGGCGCGTCGTTCACCGCCGTCACCCAGCTCGGCACCGAGGCAGCCGTGCTGATCTACTTCGCGAAGGACATCTGGCGGATCACGCGTACCTGGCTGGTGGGGCTGCGCGACAAGTCGGTGCGCTCCAGCCTCGACTACCGGATGGGCTGGTACGTGATCGTCGGCTCGATCCCGATCGGGCTGTTCGGGTTCCTCTTCAAGGACCAGATCAAGACCGCCGGGCGCAACCTGTGGGTGGTGGCGACCACCCTGATCGTGTTCGCGTTCGTGCTGGCGTTCGCCGAGTACTGGGGTCGGCAGACGCGCACGCTGGAGAACTTCCGGATGAAGGACGGTGTGGTCATGGGCTTCGCCCAGGCCATGGCCCTGGTCCCGGGGGTGTCCCGCTCCGGCGGCACGCTCACCGCCGGCCTGCTGCTCAACCTGACCCGGGAGGCGGCGGCGCGCTACTCGTTCCTGCTGGCCATCCCGGCGGTGGTGATGTCCGGGGTGTTCAGCCTCGGCGACGTCTTCGAACCGTCCGCCCCGGGCACGTCCGTGCCCACCGTGGCCCAGACGATCGTGGCCACCGCCATCGCCTTCGGCATCGGCTACGCGGCCATCGCCTGGCTGCTGCGCTACGTCGCCCACCACACCCTGTACGTCTTCGTGCTGTACCGGGTCGCGCTGGGCACCCTGGTCCTGGCTCTCCTGCTGACCGGCACGATCAGCGCCACCTGATCAGCGGCGTCGTTCCGTTGAGATCTTGGACAGTTTCCGTCAGCTGCTGACGGAAACTGTCCAAGATCTCGCGGGCATGACAATGGCCGGCACCCCGGGTTCGGGGTGCCGGCCATTGGTTCGTGCGGTGGGTCAGCTGTTCCAGTGCTGGGCGACGAGGTCGGTGGCCTGCTGCTCCCACTGGGCGTAGGCGTCCGGGTACGCCGAGACCTGCACGGTCTGCGCGGCCTGGGTCAGGGGCATGTCCTGCCAGCCGTCGACCTGCTTGAGGCCCTTGAGGAACGCGGTGGTGGAGTACTCGGGGTTGGTGATCTGCTCCGGGGTGCCCCAACCACTGGAGGGGCGCTGCTGGAACAGGCCCAGCGAGTCGTGGTCGTTCATGTCGCCGAGGTGGCCGAGGTTGTCCAGCTTCGATTCCTGCAGGCTCGTCGCGATGGAGATGACCGCGGCGCGTTCGGGCAGGCCGGCCTTCTTCGTGGCGGCGATGATCGCCTTGGCGTTGGCCGTCTGCTCGCCGTTGAGGCTGATGTGCGACTGGTCGCCCTGCGGCTTCGACACCGTCTGCACGGCCGCGACGGGCTTCGCATCGGCGGCGGGGTTGGCGTGGGCGGCGATCGGACCGGCGAAGACACCACCGGCGAACGCGAGACCAGCAACGGACAGCATGCTCTTACGGAAGATCGTGTTCATGGGGGTAGCTCCTTCAGGGGTAGGAACACCACACGCCACCACCGGGGGTGGGTGACGCGGGTGTGAGCACCTCGTCGGGCGCTGCACTATCAAGCGGGGAAAGTTTGGGGGCGGCCGGCGGGCTGATCGCTCGTGGCGCCGGGGCGGCTGCCTGCGAGCGGGGCTCGTGGCGCCGGGACGGTGTGTAACGACCGTCGGGCCGGGGGGATTCCCGGGGCGGCCCGCGAGTGGGGCTCGTGGCGCCGGACCGTGTGTAACGGCTGTCGGGCCGGGGGGATTCCCGCGGCGGTGGGCCGGAGGGGCGCACCGGTCGGCGGGGCCTGCGGTCGTTCGGGGGTCTGCAACGACCCGGCCGGGCCGGCCATTCCCATCCCGGTTGAGCGGGCGGGGTGGCCGTGGTCCTGCGATCGTCAGGGTGTGTAACGACCACCGGCCCGCCACGATTCCAGCCCACGGATGCGACCGGTCACAGGTGAGCGCCGGCCCGAACCAGACACCAGGCCCAGAACACACCAAGCCGGGCGCGTCAGGCCGGTCGCTCGGCGGTGATCCACTCCAGGTCGGCGACATCGCCGTATCAGACGAGTGGGACATCCCCACATCGCCCATACCGTGTCGATCATTGCCGAACGCGTCAGCCGTCGCCAGCCGTCGCCAAGCAGACATCACGCCCGACTGGACAGGTCGGGCGCGTCAGGCCGGCTGCCCGGCGATGATCGACTCCAGGTCGGCGACATCGTCATACCAAGCGAGCGGGACACTCCCACATCGCTGCCGGGGCTCGGCGCCCGATTGGCCAATCCCTGATAGCCAGCAGGGCGCCTGACCTGCCGGTGGCAGTCATTCGCACCCTCAGGCTTGATCGACTCGGGTTCCTGCAAACCGGGGCATCCGGACGACCGGGACACCCCGACATTCAAGAGCCCGAGTCGATCAAGGAACTCGGCCTCGGAGCCCGGCCTCGGAGCCCGGCCTCGGAGCCCGGCCTCGGAGCCCGGCCTCGGAGCCCGGCCTCGGAGCCCGGCCTCGGAGCCCGGCCTCGGAGAACGGCACGGGGTGCGGCGCGGAGCCCGCGGCGATCGGAGGCACGGGTGAGGCCCTAGGGTGATCGGTGTGGCGACCCTTCTGCTTCTGCGACACGGCCGTACCACGGCGAACGCCGACGGCGGCCTGGCCGGTCGGCAGCCGGTCGAGCTGGACGACACCGGGCGCGCCCAGGCCACGGCGGTGGGGGAACGGTTGCGGGCGGTGCCGCTCGCGGCGGTCGTCACCAGTCCGCTGATCCGCTGCCGGCAGACCCTGGAACTGGCGGTGCCGCAGGCCACGCCGGTGGTCGAGGAGGGGCTGATCGAGTGCGACTACGGCAGCTGGGAGGGGCAGCCGCTGAAGAAGCTCGCCAAGGAGCCGCTCTGGCCGGTGGTCCAGCAGCACCCCAGCGCGGCGGTCTTCCCGCAGGGGGAGGCGATGGCGGCGATGGCGGCCCGCGCGGTGGCGGCCGTACGCGACTGGGACGCCCGGGTGAGCGCGGAGCACGGGCCCGAGGCGGTCTGGCTGGCGTGCAGCCACGGTGACGTGATCAAGGCCATCGTGGCGGACGCGCTCGGCGTACACCTGGATGCTTTTCAGCGGATCGTGGCCGACCCGGCGTCGGTGACCGCGATCCGCTTCACGCCGCTGCGACCGTTCCTGGTGCGGCTCAACGACACCGGCGGTGACCTCGCCGCGCTGGTGCCGCCGCCGCGCAAGCGGCGTCGGCGGAACACGCGGGCGGCCGACTCGGACGCCGCCGTGGGCGGCGGGGCTGGTGCGGCCAGGTGACGCGCGCGGTGACGCCACCACCGACCAAGGCCGCCACGGCCGGGGCCGCGACCCCCGCGAACGCCGAGGCCGCCACGGCCCGGGGGGCCGCCACGCCCGGGTGTGGCCCCCGATACACCGGGCGCGTTGCCCCTGCGGTGATTCGGGTCGGTGGGGTGCGCGATGCCATGGCGGGCCGGATAGGGTCGTGGGTATGACCCACCAGGTGCACGCCTTCGAACCGCCGGAGCGGTTCGTCGCCGGGACTGTCGGGCCGCCGGGGGAGCGCACGTTCTTCCTGCAGGCCCGCGGCGGCGGCAGGCTGGTCAGCGTCGCGCTGGAGAAGGTCCAGGTGTCCCTGCTCGCCGAGAAGCTGGAGGAGCTGCTCACCGAGGCGCAGCGTCGCTTCGGGGTGGACCTGCCCGAGTTGGCGCCGGTGATCGGCGACAACGAGCCGCTGGACACTCCGGTCGACGAGGAGTTCCGCGTCGGGACCCTCGGGCTGGCCTTCGACGTGGACACCGCGACCGTGGTGATCGAGGCGATCGCCGCTGGCGAGGTCGAGCCCGAGGTCGAGCTGGGCGACGAAGACGACGAGGACGAGGACGACGAGCCGGACGAGGACCTGGACCGGCTCCGGGTCCGGCTCACCCCGCAGGCCACCCGCCAGTTCATCGAGCGGGCCCGGCGCGTGGTCAACGCGGGCCGGCCGCCGTGCCCCCTGTGCGGCCAGCCGTTGGATCCCGCCGGGCACCTGTGCCCGCGGCACAACGGTTACCACCGGTGACCTTGTCCGGCCTCGAGCCCCTGCGCGACGGTGACGCCGCGCTGCGGCTGCTGCGCGACGGCACGCTCGACCTGGAGGGCCGGCTGGTCGACGCGTCGAACACCACCCTGCGGGGCATCCTGACCCTCGACGGGGTCACGGCCCGCTGTGTCTACAAGCCGGTGCGCGGCGAGCGCCCGCTGTGGGACTTCCCGGACGGCACCCTCGCCGGGCGGGAGGTGTCGGCGTTCCTGGTCTCCGACGCCACCGGCTGGGGTCTGGTGCCGCCCACCGTGCTGCGCGACGGGCCGTTCGGCCCCGGCTCCTGCCAGCTCTGGATCGACGAGCCGGACGACGCCGAGCCGCTCGTCGGGTTCGTGCCGGCCGACGAGCTGCCGCCACGCTGGTTCCCCATCGCGGCGGCGCGGGACGACGACGGCGTCGCGTACGCCCTCGCCCACGCCGACGACCCCCGGCTGGCCCGTCTCGCGGTGCTCGACGCGGTGATCAACAACGCGGACCGCAAGGGTGGCCACGTGCTGGTCGGCGCGGACGACCGGATCTACGGCGTGGACCACGGGGTGAGCTTCCACGTCGAGGGCAAGCTGCGGACGGTGCTGTGGGGTTGGGCCGGAAAGCAGTTGCCGCCGGACGCCGTGGAGATGCTCGACGGCCTTGCCGGGCAGGTCGCCGGGGCGCTCGGCGACGAGCTGGCCGATCACCTGACGATCAGCGAGATCGCCGAGTTGGCCGCCCGCATCGACGTTCTGCGCAAGACCGGCCGCTTTCCGCAGCCGCCGGAGGACTGGCCGGCGGTGCCCTGGCCGCCGATGTGAACCGCTGTCATCTTGATCACCCGTGGGGCGGCCCGGTGCCGCCTGAGGGCTGGTTAGGCTGAGGCCATGGAGTCTTGGGCGGGACACGAGGTGCCACGGCTGCCGGGCAGAGGCGAGCCGCTGGCGTTGTACGACTCGGCGCGGCAGGGCGTCCACCCGAGCGAGCCGGTCGACGCGGGAAGCATGTACGTCTGCGGCATCACCCCGTACGACGCCACCCACCTCGGCCACGCCGCCACCATGATCACGTTCGACCTGGTGCAGCGGATGTGGCGGGACGCCGGGCGCCCGGTGCGCTACGTGCAGAACGTCACCGACATCGACGACCCGCTGCTGGAGCGGGCCGCCCGCGACGGCGAGGACTGGGTGGTCCTGGCTATGCGGGAGACGGCGCTGTTCCGCGAGGACATGGAGGCGCTGCGGATCATCCCGCCGGAGCACTACGTGGGCGCCGTCGAGTCGATCCCGGACATCGCCGACAAGGTCGAGGTGCTGCTCAAGGACGGCGCCGCGTACCGGCTCGACGATGGCACCGGCGACGTCTACTTCGACATCTCCGCCACCGGCCGGTTCGGCTACGAGTCCAACCTGACCCGCGAGCAGATGCTGGAGATCTTCCCGGAGCGCGGCGGTGACCCGGACCGCGCCGGCAAGCGCGACCCCCTCGATCCGCTGCTGTGGCGCGGCGCCCGCGAGGGGGAGCCGTCCTGGCCGGGCGGGGAGCTGGGCCCGGGCCGGCCGGGCTGGCACATCGAGTGCGCGGTCATCGCGCTGAACCTGCTCGGCGACCGGATCGACGTGCAGGGCGGCGGCAACGACCTGCTGTTCCCGCACCACGAGGCGTCCGCCGCGCACGCCGAGCGGCTCACCGGCCAGGCGCCGTTCGCCGAGCACTACGTGCACGCCGGGATGATCGGCCTGGACGGCGAGAAGATGTCCAAGTCGCGCGGCAACCTGGTCTTCGTGTCCCGGCTGCGCGCCGACAAGGTCGACCCGATGGCGATCCGGCTGGCGTTGATCTCCGGGCACTACCGCGGCGACCGCACGTGGACCGACGAGCTGCTCACGGCCGCGCAGGAGCGCCTGGACCGCTGGCGGCGGGCCGCCGCCGCGCCCGCCGGGCCGTCCAAGGCCGAGCTGCTGGCCGGGGTACGCGAACGCCTGGCCGACGACCTCGACACCCCGGGCGCCCTGGCCGTGGCCGACCGCTGGGCCGACGCGACCCTGTCCGGCGCCACGGACGACGCCGAGGCCCCCGCCCTCTTCGCCAAGACCGTCGACGCCCTCCTCGGCATCCGCCTCTGACCCGCGTCCACGGCCACGCCGCAGCCCTCCGCGGCGCGGGGAGACGGTTTCCTGTCGGAGCAGCGCGCAGGACGTGGTGGCCGACGCCGGCCGGGGGCGGGTTCGCGTTCGACCCTCATGACTCTGCGGTATGAATATGACTCTGAGGAATGACGCCCAACAGCGTGGATGGCACCCAGCCATCTCGAGGCCCTGACCGCGCCGCGGGTCACCGCGCACCGGCGTCGACCTCCTCGGCCGCCGCATCCGACCCCACCCGCGGACACGAATGCCGGCCCACCCCCCGAACCAGCACCGCGACGAGCGGACGCAGACGGCTGGGCGGCACCGGGGCGCGGTGACGAGCTGGTCAGCCCAGGACCAGGTCGGGGTCGGGTTCCGGGTCGGGGGTCGGGCCGGGGATCTTGTACTCCTCGGTGAGGGTGGTCATCGGGCCGGGCCAGGTGGCCTGGGCCACCTCGATGGGCTTGCGGTTCGCGTCGAAGGCGACGTGCAGCAGGTGCAGCACCGGGGTGTCGGGCCGGATCTGGAGGGTCTCGGCCTCCTCCCGGCTGGGCTGGCGGGCGCTGATCGTGTCGGTGGCCGAGACGTACCGCCGGCCGGTGGCCTCCTCGGCCTCCTGGTAGAGCGGCCGGCCGAACGCCTCGGCGCGCTCCAGCGAGGTGCCGGCGGTGTCGGCGGGCAGGAACCAGGAGGCGCCCACCTCGACGGGGGAGTCGTCGGTGCGCACGAGGTGGCGGCGGCAGAGCAGGTCCGTGCCGTCGGAGACGCCGAACGCGTCGGCGACCTCGGCGGGCGCGGGGGCGCGGCCGACCGAGACGAGCTGCTGGCGGTACCGAGCGGCCAGGTCGGTGTGGTAGCCCCGGAAACCGCCGTACCGGCCCCGGGAGAGCCGGTTGAGTCGGCGCCGGGTGCCCCGGACGTACGTACCGGAGCCGGGTTTGGTAATCAGGATGCCCTCGACCCGCAGCTGGTCGACGGCGCGTTGCACGGTCTGCTTGGCGACGCCGAACATCTCGGCGATGGCCGGGATGGACGGCAGCCGTTCGCCCGGCCCCCAGTCACCGCGGCGGACCTGGTCCTTGAGTTGCGCGGCGATCTGCCGGTGGGGGAACTCGGCCGCGCCGGGATTGATCTGCACACCCGCCTCCTTGATCACATCTAGGTTCCTAGGATGCCGTAGAGGGTGTGACGGCGCCACCCCGGACACGCGAAAACGGGCCCCCGGACCAAAAAGGTCCGAGGGCCCGCAGAGAACAGTGCTACCAGGAGCCGGCGGTGGGGCCGGCCGAACCGCCCCGACGCCGCAGGTACTTCTCGAACTCCTGCGCGATCTCGTCACCGGTCAACGGGGTGATGCCCTCGTCGCCGACCCGTTCTTCCAGCTCGCGGACGTACTCGCCCAGCTCGGCGTCCTGCTCGGCGGCGCTGCGCACCCGCTGCTCCCACTCGGCGGACTCCTCGGCCAGGTCGGCCATCGGCACCGGCAGGTCGACGACCTCCTCGACCCGGTGCAGCAGGGCGAGGGTGGCCTTGGGGCAGGGCGGGTTGTTGGCGTAGTGCGGCACGTGCACCCAGAACGACACGGCGTCGACCTCGGCGCGGGCGCAGGCGTCGTGCAGCACGCCGACGATGCCGGTCGGGCCGTCGTAGCGGGTCGGGGTGAGCTGGTAGCGCTCCGCGGCCTGCGCGTCGGAGGCGCTGCCGCTGATCGGCAACGGCCGGGTGTACGGCACGTCGGCCAGCAACGCGCCGAGCAGCACCACCCGCTCCACCTCCAGGCTGTGGCAGATCTCCAGAACCTGCTCGCAGAACGTCCGCCAGCGCATGCTCGGCTCGATGCCCCGGATCAGCACGACGTCCCGGTCGGTGCCCTCGGGGCTCGCCACCATGAACCGGGTCGTCGGCCACTCCACCCGGCGGGTCTCCCCGTCGGCCATGGTGATGGTGGGCCGGCTGACCTGGAAGTCGTAGAAGTCCTCCGGGTCCAGCTCGGCGATCTGCCGCGCGTTCCAGACCTGCTCCAGGTGCTCGACGGCCGCGGTGGACGCGTCGGCGGCGTCGTTCCAACCCTCGAATGCGGCAATGGCCACGGGGGACCGCAGTACCGGCAGTCCGTCGAACTCGGTCACGCCGTCACCTCACCCTGCTCGTCGCGGCCGACACCGGGACCGCGCCCGGTCGTCGGGCCGTGGTGCACGGCGGCGTCCCTGTTGTCCTTCACGTCCGCCAGCCTACGTGCCGGGCAGGGATGCGGCCCGTCGGCCGCGCCGGTCCGCCCGGTCCACCACCGGGCATACGGCGGCGAACCGGACAGCGTGATCCGCCCGACACAATATGGGATCGGGCCCGGACGGCGCTCGGGTTCACGCAGGATCGCACTAACCTGAACGGGTGCGGACTTCGTTGCTGGATGTGCTGGCCGATCGGATCCTCATCGCCGACGGGGCGATGGGCACGATGTTGCAGGCCGCTGACCTCACGCTCGACGACTTCGACGGGCTCGAAGGGTGCAACGAGATCCTCAACGTCACCCGTCCCGACGTGGTGCGGGGGGTGCACGACGCCTACCTGGCCGCCGGCGCGGACTGCGTGGAGACCAACACCTTCGGCGCCAACCTGGCCAACCTGGCCGAATATGACATCCCGCACCGCATCCGGGAGCTGTCGACGGCGGCCGCCCGGATCGCGCGGGAGGCCGCCGACGCGGCGAGCACCCCGGCCCGGCCCCGGTTCGTGCTGGGCTCGATGGGGCCGGGCACCAAGCTGCCGACCCTCGGGCACGCCGACTACGCGACCCTGCGCGACGCGTACCAGGAGAACGCCGCCGGCCTGATCGACGGGGGCGCGGACGCTCTGATCATCGAGACCTGCCAGGACCTGTTGCAGGTCAAGGCGGCGGTCGTCGGGTCGAAGCGAGCGATGGCCGAGCTGGGGCAGCAGGTGCCGATCATCTGTCAGGTGTCCGTGGAGACCACCGGCACGATGCTGGTGGGCAGCGAGATCGGCGCGGCCCTGGCCGCGATCGAGCCGCTCGGGGTGGACCTGATCGGGCTCAACTGCTCCACCGGCCCGGCCGAGATGAGCGAGCACCTGCGCTACCTGTCGCAGCACTCCCGCATCCCGGTGTCGGTGATGCCGAACGCCGGCCTGCCGGTGCTGACCGCCGACGGCGCGTACTTCCCGCTGACTCCCGTGGAGATGGCCGACGCCCTGGAGCGGTTCGTCACCGAGTACGGCGTGGGGCTCGTCGGCGGCTGCTGCGGCACCACGCCGGAGCACATCCGGGTGCTGGCCGAGCGGCTGCACGGCGTCACCGCCCCGGCCCGCGAGCCGCAGCACGAGGCGGGTGTCTCGTCGGTCTACCACCCGGTGCCGTTCGCCCAGGACGCGTCGGTGCTGATGGTGGGGGAGCGGACCAACGCCAACGGCTCGAAGGCGTTCCGGGAGGCGATGCTCGCCGGTGACTTCCGCGCCTGCGTGGAGATCGCCCGCAGCCAGGCCCGCGACGGTTCGCACCTGCTCGACCTGTGCGTGGACTACGTCGGGCGCGACGGCACCCGGGACATGCGCGAGCTGGCCGGCCGGTTCGCCACCGCGTCGACGCTGCCGATCATGCTGGACTCCACCGAGCCGGCCGTCGTCGAGGCCGGGCTGGAGATGCTCGGCGGCCGGTGCGTGGTCAACTCGGTCAACTTCGAGGACGGCGACGGCCCCGACTCCCGGTACGCGCGGGTCATGCCCGTCGTGCGCGAGCACGGCGCGGCGGTGGTGGCGCTGCTCATCGACGAGGAGGGCCAGGCGCGTACGAAGGAGTGGAAGGTCCGGGTCGCGGCACGGCTGATCGACGACCTGACCGGCCGGTGGGGGATGGACCGCGCCGACATCCTGATCGACGCGCTGACGTTCCCGATCGCCACCGGTCAGGAGGAGACCCGCCGCGACGGCATCGAGACGATCGAGGCGATCCGGGAGATCTCCACCCGCTACCCGGGGGTCAACTTCACCCTGGGCATCTCGAACATCTCCTTCGGGCTCAACCCGGCGGCCCGGCAGGTGCTCAACTCGGTGTTCCTGCACGAGTGCGTCCAGGCCGGCCTGACCTCGGCCATCGTGCACGCCAGCAAGATCCTGCCGATGTCGAAGATCCCCGACGAGCAGCGCGAGGTCGCGCTCGACCTGGTCTACGACCGGCGCCGCGAGGGGTACGACCCGGTGCAGCGCTTCCTGGAGCTCTTCGAGGGCGTCGACGTGACCAGCGCGCGCGCCACCCGTGCGCAGGAGCTGGCGGCGCTGCCCCTGGACGAGCGGCTCAAGCGGCGCATCATCGACGGTGAGCGCAACGGCCTGGAGGCCGACCTGGACGAGGCGATGGCCGGCGGCCGAGCCCCGCTGTCGATCATCAACGACATCCTGCTGGACGGCATGAAGGTCGTCGGCGAGCTGTTCGGCTCCGGGCAGATGCAGCTGCCGTTCGTGCTCCAGTCGGCCGAGGTGATGAAGACCGCGGTGGCGTACCTGGAGCCGCACATGGAGACCACCGAGGACGGCGGCAAGGGCCGCATCGTGCTGGCCACCGTGCGCGGCGACGTGCACGACATCGGCAAGAACCTCGTCGACATCATCCTGTCCAACAACGGCTACGAGGTCGTCAACATCGGCATCAAGCAGCCGATCAGCGCCATCCTGGACGCCGCCGAGCAGCACCGCGCCGACGCGATCGGCATGTCCGGGCTGCTGGTCAAGAGCACGGTCATCATGAAGGAGAATCTGGCCGAGATGGCCACGCGCGGGGTCGCCGACCGCTGGCCGGTCCTGCTCGGTGGGGCGGCGCTGACCCGCGCGTACGTCGAGGACGACCTGCGGTCGATGTTCCCCGGTGAGGTGCACTACGCGCGGGACGCGTTCGAGGGTCTGTCCCTGATGGACAAGGTGATGACCGCCAAGCGCGGCGGAGCGCCGGTGATCGACCCGGAGCGGGAGGCGGCCCTGGCGGCCCGTCGTGCCCGCCGGGAACGGCAGCGCACCATGGTCACCGAGTCCCTGCCGGAGCTGCACGACTCCTCGGTGCGCTCCGATGTGGCGCTGGACGTGGAGGTGCCCGCCCCGCCGTTCTTCGGCACCCGGGTGGTCAAGGGTGTACCGATGGCCGACTACGCGGCGCTGCTCGACGAGCGGGCCACGTTCCTCGGGCAGTGGGGGCTGCGCGGCGCCCGGGGCGGCAGCGGGCCGTCCTATGAGGAACTGGTCGAGACCGAGGGCCGGCCGCGTCTGCGGTACTGGCTGGACCGGCTCATCGCCGACCAGGTCCTTGAGGCAGCCGTGGTGTACGGCTACTTCCCCGCGTACTCCGAAGGCAATGACCTGGTGGTGCTCGACGAGAACGGGCACGCGGAGCGCGCCCGGTTCTCCTTCCCCCGCCAGCGCCAGGAGCGACGGCTCTGCCTCGCGGACTTCTTCAAGCCCAAGGGCGACCAGCTCGATGTGGTCGCGCTGCAACTGGTCACCGTCGGGCAACCCGTCAGCGAGTACGCGGCGAAGCTGTTCGCCCGCAACGAGTACCGCGACTACCTGGAGGTGCACGGGCTGTCCGTGCAGCTCACCGAGGCCCTCGCCGAGTACTGGCACCGGCGCATCCGCGCCGAGCTGACCCTGCCCGACGGGCGTCCGCTGGGCCACGACGACCCGAGCGACCTGGCCGGAATCCTGCGCAACGACTACCGGGGCTGCCGGTACGCGTTCGGCTACCCGGCCTGCCCCGACCTGGAGGACCGGGCGAAGATCGTGGATCTGCTCGGGTCGGAGCGGATCGGCGTGGAGCTGTCCGAGGAGTTCCAGCTGATGCCGGAGCAGGCCACCGACGCCATCGTGGTCCACCATCCGGAAGCGAGCTACTTCAACGCCAAGTAACGACCACGTCTAGACCATTTAGATCCTTGCCAGCGTGCGGAATTCGTTTGGGCGCATGTGAGGATGCCTACATGGAACGGACACTGAGTCGGCGGGCGGCCTCGGACGCGGTCAGCGACCAGGGATGGCGGTATTTGCTGGGCGCGTTGCGCACGTCGGTCCCCGTCGGCTCATTGGTCCAGGCAACTGAGGTGGCGGCGCGCGTGGTGGCGGCGTGCGGCAGCCATGCCGATCAGCACCTACGCGTTGATATCCGGCCAGACCGGGTTGTCATGACCCTGCAATCGTTGGATCAGGCGGCGCTTACCGCTTGCGATATCGACCTGGCGCATCAAGTTTCCGCCGCCATTTGGAATGTCGGGCTACGGACGGAGCCTGAGATTGGTACGGGAGCGCCCCGGTCGGTCCAGCTCGTGGAGATCGCTATCGACGCGCTCGACATCGCAGCGGTCAGGCCGTTCTGGAAGGCCGTGCTGGGCTACACGGACGAGGCGGGAGCCGACGGTCCGAAGGATCCGATCGTCGACCCGGTCGGGCAGGGTCCGGCGATCTGGTTTCAGCAAATGGATCAGCCACGCCGGGACCGGAATCGCATCCACTTCGACATCTGTGTCCCGCACGACGAATCTCCACGGCGGATCGAAGCCGCGCTGACGGCCGGTGGCCGACTTGTATCCGCGTCCCATGCTCCCGCCTTCTGGGTTCTCGCCGATATCGAGGGTAACGAGGCTTGTGTGACGACCTGGCAGGGCCGAGACGACTCGTAGACCGGGCTGACCGGCCATCGAGGAGACAGCCCGCAGTCAATCCCGGTCCTGGCCGGTATCCGGGTACCCGGATCGGGTGGTGGACGCTGCTACCGGGCACTCGTTACTCGCTACGACAAACCCGCCGTCCGCTACCAAGCTACCGCCCACATCGTCGCGATCAACGAGTGGCTCTTTTCCATGACCACCATCATGCCTAGGGCGGCCCACGCACGCAGGTAGCCGGCCGCGTGTGCGCCGGCAAGGGCAGGATCATCGCCGGCATCCGCAATCGCGGGCGCAGGTGTCGCCGCTGCGAGATCAGCCAGGGCGGCGCTTGGGTGACGACCGGCTCGGGCGCCACCGGACGAGCACGGACCACGCCGGTAGCGGATGGCCGACAGAGCAGCAGGTAGACGCCCGTGATTGTTGCCTAAGGGCAAGCGGTCGTCGTGGTATGCCACCGAGGCTAGTACTCCAGCCGGAGATCGTGATCCGAACCTTCATGCCGTCCTCGCTGGTACGACAGCAGCACGGGGGCGCAACCCAGCCATTGTTACGGTCAGCAGAAGAGCAGCACGGGACGGCAGAATGCCGGGATGCATCGAAGCACCAGGGGTCGGGACCGTGCAGACGGACGCAGTGTCGGTGGCGCTTCGGTGCCAGGCCCGGCGATAGGAGGGCGGAGCCTGGCCCGTCGCGTCGGCCAAGCGTCGGCCGCAGTCGCTGTAGTCCTTCTCGTGGTGGGGCTGGTGATCCTGTCGCCCATCGCACTGCGAGCTGTGAGCCTGGGAGAGGCGGAAGACTGGGGCCGGTTAAGTGATATCGGCCAGACCTACGGAGCCACGTCGGCGGTCCTGTCGGCACTTGCGCTCGGAGGCGTAGCGGCGTCGCTGCTGCTCCAGGCCCGCCAGACCAGAGCGGAACGGATCCAGGCCATCCGCGGTTTCCACGCGGATCTGATCCGGATGCAACTCGATGATTTACCTGTTTACCTGCCCTGCTGGGGTCCGCTGGACTTGCCCGATGACACCGCCAAGCGGCAGCACATCTACACCAACCTGCTGTTGCAGTACGCCTGGATGGGCTACGAGATTGGCACCATCTCGGAGCCGCTGCTTCGGGACATGCTGGGCGGCATGTTTCGTGGCGACGTCGCTCGGCGTTTCTGGCTGATGGCTCGGGGGTCCTGGGCGGCGAGTACGGCGGGGACGAGGCGAGGACGACGCTTTCTCCTGATCATTGATGAGGAGCATTCCAGAACTTTGTTGACCGAACCGAGAGTGCGCGCAGCGGGGCCTGAAGATGGCCTCAGTCCCGTCCGAATCTCCGTCCCAGCGGCCGCTCGCCTATTGAACTGCGTCGTCATCGGCGTTGCGGCGAGTATCTCGGCAGGCCTGGTATGGCGCCGGCTGCGATCAGCTCGTACTCCAGCCAGAGATGTTGGTCTGATCCGGGGGAGGGCTCACCCGGGGCCGGAGCGGGTGCAGCCACCATCGAGCATGGACGGTTGTGTGGACTGAGCATGACGCGGCGGTGACTGCCGGATACAGGGTAGACGCCCAGCGGTGGCGGGTGTTGTTCGATGACCTGATGCTGACGACCGGGCAGCGTCTCCGCAGGCCGGAGCCTCGTCGTCGGGTGCGTGACTTCGTCCGGGGCTTGCTGGCGCCGTTACCACGAAAGAACTGCTGGACGATCGCGGAGCATGCGGGTGACAGGGGTCTGGACGGAATGCAGGACCTGCTGACCCGGGTGAAGTGGGACGATGCCGAGGTCCGCGCCGATGTTCGCGAGTTCGTCGGCCACCACCTCGGTGATGCCGAGGCGGTACTGGCCATCGACGAGACCGGCGATCTGAAGAAGGGCCGGCACACCGTCGGCGTGCAGCGGCAGTATTCGGGCACCGCCGGGAAGATCGAGAACTGTCAGGTCGCCGTGCACCTCGTCTACGCCACCGATGCTGTTCACGCGATGCTCGACACGGCGCTCTACCTGCCCAGGTCCTGGTGCGACGACGCCGAGCGCCGCGCCGAGGCCGGTGTCCCTGAGCAGGTGCGGTTCGCGACCAAGCCGCAGCTCGCGTCTCGGATGATCGCCGCGGCGGTCACCGCCGCGCTGCCATGTCGATGGGTGGCCGGCGACGAGGCCTACGGCAACGATCCGCATCTGGGCGCACGGCTTCGTGAGCTGCGACTGGGCTACGTCCTGGCCGTGGCCTGTTCGCATCAGGTGATCACCGGCCTTGGCGTCTACCGCGTTGACGTGCTAGCCGCCGGTCTTCCTGCCACCGCCTGGCAGCGGGTGTCCGCCGGTCGAGGCGCGAAAGGCTATCGCTACTACGACTAGTCCTCTACCGCACTGCCACACGCCGCCGACGCCCACGGCGGGCACCACTGGCTGCTGATCCGCCGCAACCGCAGGACTGGCAAGCTGGCCTTCTACCGCTGCTGGACACCCGAGGCCGTCCCGCTACGCAGCCTCGTCCTGGTGGCCGGCCGCCGCTGGAAGATCGAAGAATCGTTTCAAACGATCGTTGCGCGGCTCGTCACTCGTACCGGTACTTCAGCGAGTCCGCCTCCGCCTGCTCGATGTCGGCGATCGTCAGCTCCGGCATCCGCAGCTGGGCCAGCGTCACCTCGGCCGAGGTCGGCTGCGCGTCCGCTGGCAGCCACCGCTCGGGCTCCCAGACCCCGGTGCGCAGGAGCGACTTGGGGCAGTGCGGGTAGACCTCCTCGATTCCCACCACCAGCGCACTGGCCGGCGGCTTACCCACGGCGGTCAGCTGCGACAGCAGGTCGGGGCGGGTGGAGACGCAGGCTCGGCCGTTCACCCGAAGCGTCGTGGTGCGCCCGGGGATGATGAACAGCAGCCCGGCCCGTCCGGTGGCGATGACGTTCTGCAGCGTGTCCAGGCGCTTGTTGCCAGTCGCGTCGGGGATCGCCACCGTCCGTGCGTCCAGCACGGCCACGAATCCGGCGGGGCCGCCGCGCGGGGAGACGTCGCAGTTGTCCTCGGCGTCCACGCTCGCGACCAGGACAAGGGACGCACAGCCGATCAACCGTCGGGTCTGCTCGGTGAGTTCGGTCATCTGTTTCCGTACGGCCGCCTCGCTGGGGAGGTCGTAGGCCCGGCGCAGCGCTTGCTGGTCGGGCACCGCGTCGAGGCGGAGCGAGTCGAAGGCGGTGGTGGCAGGGGCTGGCGTCATGCCGCCGACCCTATTGGGCAGCCAGAAGCCGTGGGGGCCTGTGCTGCTGGCGGGTGCTCGGACCCGCAGCTCAGATCGCCCCGGACGCTCTGAGGTCGCGGCCGACCCAGGTGGCGACGCACACCTCGTTGCCCTCCGCGTCGGCCAGAACCCACCACATCGGCGCGTGTGCGTCGGAAACCAACTGGCCGCCGGCGGCCAGGGCGGCGGCGATGCGCGCCTCGGCCTGATCGTGCGGAACAGCGATGTCGAGATGCATGCGGTTCCGTTGCGGGCGCGGCACGTCCATCTGCTGGACGCCGAAGCCGGGGCCACGGCGCGACGGGTCGTAGAGGTAGTCGTCGCCGATCTGGGAATAGCCGAGCACCGCACGCCAGAACGGCAGCACCTCCGCGCTGACGAGCGCGTCGAGGGTGAGGTTGATGACCTGCACGGCGGTCGGATCGGCGGAGAGGCCCCGCTCCCTGGCGGCGGCCGAGATCCGCCTGGCCAGCCCGGCATCGCGCCGGGACAGGGACACCGTCACGCCGGTGCCGCGTACGTCGATGGTCAGAATCCGCTGCTCGGCCTCGTCGGTGAGGCGGCCGATCTCATCGACGAACGCGATGCCCTCGGTCAACGAACCGGTGGGGAAGTGAGCGGAGACCAGGTGATACAGGGAGCGCCAGTCCTCCACACCCTCGGCCGCGTGAAACTCGCTGGCCGTGATCTGCCGCGTCATGCCAGCGAACCTAACATCGGACGCCCCAACCGGAGTTCGGGTGCCGGCTGCCCGCGACGTGGAGGGGCGACAGCCTGGTTGGCCACGATGACCCCGGTGGGTGGTCAGCGTGTCCCTGGCCGGATCTGGGTGACGGCAGCGTAGGCGACGCTTCCGAGCAGAGCGCCGAGTGCGGCGAACAGGATGCCGTCCCAGGGCTGCGGTAGCGACCCTTTCAACAGCACCGCAGCGGCAAGGGCCGCTGGCACTGCGATCAGCACCGCTGAGCCCAGTACCCACCGTGACCGTCGGTCATCCGTGCGATGCAGGAGGCCCAACGCGCTGAGAATCGCGAGCATCCCGTCGGAGTAGAATTAGGACAGCGCCAGGACGAGGAGAGTTCCCATGGTGAGGCCAAGGGCCCAACGCCGGAGGGCGGTGCCAAGCGACACGACGCCCGGCTGGGCGACATCGCCTCTGCCGCCCAGGTCATCGGCCGTGCTCGCCACCGCGCCTGGGAGCCGGTCATCCACGACCCGATGATCGCACACCCGGTTGTACTCCCCGCCGAGGTCGATCCCGGGAGGGCAGCCTGCCAGCCATGCCGCCCCACGTCGGGAGGGTGTGGCGTTGACGCAGCCGCCTTCGAGCGAGCGCGGCCCAGGCGTCGCACGGCGAGAGAAAAACCAGTCGGGACCCTTTCCGTGTCGAGAACCCGCTGGTGGCTTCGTCTCGGGGGAGGATGCGACCACGGCGGCGCACCAGAGCGAGGAGATCCCGCATGGCGATCCAGCGGATGGACAACGTCCTCATTGTCGTCAACGACCTCGACGCTGTCATCGCGTTCTTCGTCGAACTCGGCATGGAGCTGGAGGGCAGGGGGCCGATCGAGGGACGGTGGGTGGAGCGTGTGATCGGCATCGACGACGTCCGCCAGGAGGTCGCGATGCTGCGGACCCCGGACGGTCACGGCAAGGTCGAGCTGGCGATGTTCCACACGCCGAAGGCGATCAGCCCCGCACCGGAGAACGCGCCCGCGAACACCCTGGGGATCCGTCGGATCATGTTCGCCGTCGACGACATCGAGGACGTCATCGCCCGACTGCGTACCCATGGGGCCGAACTCGTCGGGGAGGTCGAGCGGTACGAGGACATCTTCCTGCTCTGTTACCTGCGCGGCCCGGAGGGCATCATCGTCGGACTGGCCGAGCACCTCCGTTGAGCCGCGAGAGTCAGGCCCCGACCTCGGCGACCATGGTGTCCGCGTCCGTGAACGACTCGACCGTGCGGAACCCTTCGGACGCGTAGAGACGGGCGGCGGCATTCGCCCGCTCCACGCTCAGCGACACGGTCCGGATGCCGCGGTCCCGCGCGGCGCCCAGGACGGTACGCAGCAGCGCCCGGCCGACACCCCGCCCTCGCCAGGCTCGCAGGACACCGATGGTCAGCTCCGGCACGTCGTCGGCGACGTACCCGTAGCCGGGATCTTCGGCGCTCAGGTGCCGGAACCAGGGCGGCGCCGAGCGGCCGGTGAGCGGGGTCGACCGCGACCACACCGACGTCGGTGCGTCGCATCCACCCCGTGACGTAGTGGGCCAGCGCGGGATCCGCCAGGATCCGCTCGCGAGGCCAGTCGCGCTCGGGCAGCCAGTTCACGGCCTCGACGAGCATGTCCACCAGGAAGTCGGCGTCGGCTGGGGTGGCCGCGCGGATGCCGAAGTCGGTCACCGCGCCAGCCTCGCACACATGATCGTGCGGTTGCCCGGAGGCGGGAGCCGGGACCAATGCTGGACAACACGTCACGCTGGCGTACGACGTGAGTGTCGCCGACAGCACGGGCGGTGGAGTCCGGGGTGGTTACCGCCGCCCCGGACTCCACCCGTCACGCGGTCCGGTAGGCCAGCAGCACCGTCTGCGTCACGGTGTTGCCGGCGGTGCCGGTGGCCGTCACGCGCAGCGCGACGAAACCCGGCCGGCGGGGATGGGCGACGAGGGCGACACCGCCACTGGCGGAGCCAACAACTTCAGGGTTGTTGCGGCCTCCCGGCGCAGGGAGACCACGATATCCCCGAAGTTGCGCAGATCTTGGGGAGTCGGTCCGGTCGGCGCGGCTTCGCCGCAGCACTGCCACTGAGCGCGGCGCTCACGGCGACCGCCGCCTTCGTTACGCTCGCGGCATGTTCCGTGCGGCCCGGCCCGACGACTTCGCGCAGATCATCCACCTGTACCGGCAGTTGAACCCGGACGATCCGGTGCTGGACGACGGCACCGATGCGGCGGCCTTCGCGCAGATCCTCGGCTCACCCGGGCTGCGTCTGTTCGTCCTCGACCTGGACGGGGTCGTCGTCGCCACGACGTACCTCAACGTGATCCCCAACCTCAGCCGATCGGCATCGCCGTACGCCGTCATCGAGAACGTCGTCGTCGACGAATCCCGACGCGGCACCGGGCTCGGTCGGCAGATCATGGCCGGCACGCTCCAGGCCGCCTGGGACGCCGGTTGCTACAAGGCGATGCTGATGACGGGTTCGCAGAACCTGGCGACCCACGCGTTCTACCGCGCCTGCGGGTTCTCCGCCGACGTCAAGACGGCGTACCTCGCGCGCCCAACCGGCTAGCCAGGGAAGGTTTCGCGCAGCGCCGGGTCCAGCGCGCGGCCGGTCGTCGGCTCGATGAACAACTCCGCGAGCAGGAGGTCGGCGAGGTAAGTGGGATTGATCCCGGACTCCTTGCGACTGAGGGCCTGCAACGCGCCGCCGAGCCGCAGGGCCGTGCGTGCCGCGCCGGCCGGTAGCCGGCCGACCCTGCGGCGTCGGCCGACCGCGTCGGCGATGCGCGCGATCATGTCGTGCCAGGTGAGGTTCTCGTCGGCGACCGGAATGTCCGCGCCGCTGGCCTGCTCCAGGGCGTCGGCCGCGACCTCGGCCACGCTGCGCGCCGAAGCCGCCGCGCTTCCGCCGGTCGGCGCGACCAGAGGTGTACGCGAGCGCGCCCACCGGTCCAGCGGACCGGCCCAGTTCGGCAGCCGGTCGCCGGCCCGGCCGAAGACGAAGGGCAGTTCGAGTACGGCGACCGGCAGACCCGCCCCGGCGGCGGCGCGCCCCTCCCGGGCCTGCTCCAGGCGGCAGCGGATGTACGTGTGCCGCTCGGCGAGCCGCCACTGCGGGTGCGACCGGTCAAAGTACGTGTAGTACGAGCCCATGATCACGCCACGGGTGAGGCCCTGGGCGCGGGCGGCGGTGAACAGGCGTACCACCGGATCGACGTTGTCGCGCCGGAACTGCGGGTAGATCGGCGTGGGCAGCGGCCGCTGCTCGTCGGTCCGGGTGGCGTACACGACGCCGTCGTGACCGGCGAGCAGCGACCGCAGGTCGTCGATCGAGGCGGACTCGACGTCGAGCAGGTGGTCGACTCCCTGCTGGGCGGTACGCGACACCGCGGTCGTGGCATGACCGCGCTCGCGCAGCACCTCCACGACGTGCGCGCCGATCAGGCCACTGCCACCCACCACGAGAATCCGCACGCTGAATCGTCCACTCTGCAGTGGGGTGCGTGTCAAGCACGCGGCGGCTGCGGGTGCGACGGGGGCAGGGCGCGACCACAATGGCGTCCGGAGGTGATGGAGGATGATCGACCAGGAGAGCGTTCCGCGGCTGACGTCGGTGGTGCTCGACGGCACCGACGTGCGGAAGTTGGCGGAGTTCTACCGGCAGCTCATGGGCTTCGTCTATCGACCCGGCGACGAGCCACCCGTGGACGGCCGACCCGACGAGCGCGGCCGTGACTGGTTGGTGCTCAGGTCCCCGGACGGTGGCCCACAGATCGCGTTCCAGCAAATCGACGACCTGCCCGAGGCGACGTGGCCGAAGAACGACGTGCCACAACAGCTACACCTGGACCTGACCGTGGACTCCGTCGACGAGCTGCTGGTTCAACACGAGCGTGTGCTGCGCCTCGGCGGCCGGCTGCGCTACGACCGGATCGAGGACCCGGACGAGCCGTTGCGCGTGTACGCCGACCCGGCCGGCCACCCGTTCTGCATCATGGTGGGATAGTGGCGTGGCACTCGTGCGACCGGGGTGCTGACGGTCGTCGAGAACGGGGTCGAGGATGCGGGAACCGCGCGCCTTCTGGGTGGACGAGCAGTTCGACCGCGAGCACGGCACCGGCGGGCACGGTCGCTACGAGGCCGAGGTGCTCCGCCGGATCGACGAATTCGCCGAGACGTGGGGCGACTTCGCGCCGGTCGCGTTCGCCGCGACGGCCTGGCGGGTGGCCAGCGAGCTGTCGCCCGGCTTCGTCCTGTGGCACCGGCGCATCATCTCGGCGACCTGCGAACGCAGTCCGTGGGACGGCGGCATGGTCTGCGCGGTCACCGTGGCCTCCCGCTGGCCCGCGGAGCTGACCTGGACCAAGCAGTGGCAACGCGACCGTGGTTGGCGGGACTGGCCGCAGCTGTTCGGCCAGTTCACCACGCCCACCGAGCAGGACCGGACGCGTAGTCCGCATCTTCGCGCGCTGCTCCAGGTGGAGGCGCCGCTGCCGCTCGAGGGCCTGCCGCCGACACCCGACGGCCCGGACGACGACGTCGCCGCCGCGGCACGTCGGGCGGTCGTGGTGCTGGCCCGGGAACTCAACGACCTGCTGGCGCCGATGATCGGGCAACTCGACAGCGGGGTCCCCGCCGACTCCTGACGGCGGGGACCCCTCTCGACGCGGCGCGTCGGCAGTCGATGGTGCGGTGGGCCCGGCCCGGTCACCGAACGGGCCGGGCCCACCACGTGTCAGCCGGTGGTGAGGACGAACTTCTCCCAGGCCCCGACGGACGTACGGTTGGCGATCAGTGACCCGGCCCCGGCGTTCTCCGCGCACACGATCTGGTTGTTGACCGTGGCGCGCAGACTGACCGTCCCATCCGAGTTGGTGATGAGCTGGAAGGTCTCCCACGACCCGACCGACGTGGCGTTGGCGACCAACGCTGCGGCGCCGGCGTTCGTGGCCGAAACGTAGAGCCCGTTGGCACGTGACCGCAGCGCGATGTTGCCGTTGCCGGCGTCCACCCGGTCGAACTGCTCGGTCGTGCCGACGCTGGCCTTGTTGGCGATCAACGCGGTGCTGCCGACCGCCGACACGTACTGGTTGTTGACCTGCGCCCGCAGCGTGCTCACCGGCGTGCTGCCACCGGTGCCGGTGGTGAAGGTGAACGCGTCGACATCGAACAGGTAGCCCGACCCGCCCTTGAAGACCAGGTACAGCGTGGTCGACGCGCTGGGCGGGTTGCTGATAGTGGCTGACGCATCGACGAACGTCTCCCAGTTGCCGGTCACCGGAACCGTGACCGTGCCCAGCAGAGTGCCGGTGGCCGACCCGGTCCGGACCTCGATGGTGCCACCGGCGCCGGCCGACGACGCCCGCACGGTAATGCGGTTGGCGTTGGCCAGGTTGTACGGCGTGTACGAGATCCAGTCGTTGTTCTCGATGAACCCGGCCGTGCGGCCACCCTCGGCGCTGGTGTGGTCGGTGGCCTGGACACCGGACGTCGCGCCGAAGTGCTCACCCTGGCGGTGCTTCGGTTGCAGCGTCTTGATGCTGTGCGTGGTCAGCCCGCCGTTGTCGGTGTAGGCGGCGTCGAAGACCCCGTAGATGTTGGCCGCCGCGTCGTGCTCACCGTCGGTCGGGAGGGTGATCGAGCCGCTGCACCCGTTCTTCGAGGTGATCTGGTGAGCGTGGCTGTCGTGGCCCAGCGCGTACGTCAGGCTCACCTTGGAACAGTCGATCGTGCCGTCCTGTGGGTCGCTCACGCTGATCTGGTACGACACCGTGTCGCCGAAGTTGAACAGCTGCCCGTCGACGGGCGAGGTCAGCGTCACCGTCGGCGCGGTGTTTCCCACGGTGATGACCAGGCTCGCCGTACCGGTCAGGCCGGCCGGGTCGGTGACCTTCAGGGTGGGGGAGTAGGTGCCGTTGGTGGTGTACGTCTTGGTGGGGTTGGCCGCCGTCGACGTGGTGCCGTCGCCGAACGTCCACAGGTAGCTCAGCGCCCCGCCCTCGGGGTCGGAGCTGCCAGCCGACGAGAAGTTCACCGTCAACGGGTTGGCCCCCGACGTGGGGTTCGCCGAGGCAACCGCGATGGGGTTGCGATTGCCGCCGCCGATGTACTCGATCCGGAACAGCGCCTGGTTGTTCGAGCCGGTGCCGTAGTCCAGCACGTACAGCGCGCCGTCCGGGCCGAAGGCCATGTCCATGACCTGGGTGCCGCTCCACGGGAACGAGGAGATCTCGCCGCGGGAGCCGTCGGCGTTGATGGCGATCGGCTTGATCCAGCGTCGGCCGTACTCGCCGGCGAAGAACTGGCCGTTGAGCGACTGCGGGAACTTGATGCTGGAGTTGAGCGAGGCGTCGTACCGGTAGACCGGCCCGGCCATGGGCGACTCGGAGCCGCTGCCGAACTCCGACGGTGATCCGGAGTCGCCGGCGTACTTGATCCAGGCCGGCTTCGCCGCGGGCAGCGTGCCGAGGCCCGTGTTGCGGAACGAGTTGTTGGTCGGCCCGCCCGTGCAGTTGTACTTCGACTGCGACGGCCCGGACGGGAAGGTGTATTCATTGTATGTTTCCGTGCTCGTGTTGCTGCCGGTGCAGTACGGCCAGCCGAAGTTTCCGGGCGCCGTGATGCGGTTGAACTCCACCTGACCCTGCGGACCCCGGCTGGAGTTGGTGCTCCCGGCGTCCGGGCCGTAGTCGCCGACGTAGACGACGCCGGTCGCCTTGTCGACGCTCATCCGGAACGGGTTGCGCATACCCATCGCGTAGATCTCCGGACGGGTGTTGGCCGTGCCGGGCGCGAACAGGTTGCCCGACGGGATCGTGTACGTCCCGTCCGCCTGCGGCTTGATCCGCAGCACCTTGCCCCGCAGGTCGTTGGTGTTGCCCGCCGAGCGCTGGGCGTCGAACTGCGGGTTGCGGTCGGTGCGCTCATCCAGCGGCGCGTAGCCCGACGACTCGAACGGGTTGGTGTCGTCGCCGGTGGTCAGGTACAGGTTGCCGGCGGCGTCGAAGTCCAGGTCACCGCCGACGTGGCAGCACTGCCCACGGTCGTTGGCGACCTGGAGCACGATCTTCTCGCTGCTCAGGTTGAGCGTGTCGTCGCTGTTGAGGGTGAACCGGGACAGCCGCAGGTGCCCCTTCCACCGGTCCCAGTCCGACTGCGTGCCGGTGGTGGGGGCGTCCCCGGACGGGGTGCTCAACGTGGGCGAGTAGTACAGGTAGATCCATCTGTTGGTGGCGAAGTTGGGGTCGACGGCGACGCCCTGCAACCCCTCCTCGTCGTGCGTGTAGACGGACAGGGTGCCGGAGACCTTGGTGTTGCCGGCCACGTCGGTGACCCGCAGGACGCCGTTGCGGGCGGTGTGCAGCACCGAGCGGTTGGGCAGGATGGCCAGGGACATGGCCTCGCCCAGCTCGGCCGAGCCGGTGGCGAGTTTGACCTGCTGATAGTCGCTGGCGGGGATAACCACCGCCTGGGCGGCGGTGGAGGGTGCGGCCACGGCCAGGGTCACACTCGCGACGGTGGTGACCGCCGCGACGAGTGCCCGGGACCAGCGCCGGGGGTTCGAGAGCATGATCGTCCTTCCTCGACGACCAGGGCCGGGCGTGCGGGGGCGCACCACGGCCAGGTGAGGGTGGTGAAGAAGCGAGCCGCGGCGCGGTCAGTTGGTGACGAGGTTGAACTTCTCCCACTGGCCGATGGAGGTCCGGTTGGCGATCAGCGGGGAGGAGCCCCCGTTGTCGGCGGCCACGTACCGGCTGTTCACGGTGGCCCGCAGGCTGACCGTGCCGTCGGAGTTGCGGATCAGCTGGAACGTCTCCCACGCCCCGGCGGTGGCCCGGTTGGCGATCAGCGCGGCAGCCCCGGCGTTCTCCGCCGCGACGAACTGCCCGTTGCTCTTGGCGCGCAGCGCGACGTTGCCGTTGGCGAGGTTGACCAGTTCGAACCGCTCGCTGGTCCCCGCAGTGGTCTTGTTGGCGATCAGCGGGGTGGAGGCGTTGGCGGCGCTGACGTACTGGTTGTTGGCGAGGGCACGCAGAGTGGAACCGGTGGCGGCGGGCGGCGGGGTCGTCGGCGGGGCCGTCGTCGGCGGGGCCGTGGTCGGCGGGGCGGTCGTCGGCGGGGCGGTCGTCGGCGGGGCCGTGGTCGGCGGCGGGGTCGTCGGCGTGGTCCCCGGCGAGCAGTTGGCGCTCACCGAACCGGCGGCGACCTGCAGGCCACCGAGCAGCATCCGGGTGAAGTTCGGGTCGGTGTACGACGCCTCGGTGTGCCCGAGGCCCGTGTACCAGGCCCGACCGCCGCCGTACGCCTTGCACCAGGTGATCGGGTGGTCGCCGTTCATGTTGCCGCCGCTGTAGGACGACTCGTCGAGGCTGGCGAGGACCCGCGCGCTGGAGCGGGGGTTGGTGCGGTAGTTGTACCACTCGTCGGAGCGGACCCAGGTGGCGCCGAGGTGCGCGGTCGACGGGTTGCTCCGGTCCTCGATCTTCACGGTCGCGGTCTGGATCGCCGGGTGCGAGTCGAACCACGCGCCGACCAGCTGGCCGTACCACGGCCAGCTGTACTCGGTGTCGGCGGCGGCGTGCACGCCGACGTACCCGCCGCCGGCGGCGATGTACTGCTCGAAGGCCGTCTGCTGGCTGGCGTTGAGGACGTCGCCGGTCGTCGACATGAAGACCACCGCCTGGTACTGGGCCAGGTTGGAGGTGGTGAACTGGGCGGCGTCCTCGGTCGCGGTCACGCTGAAGCCGTTGGAAGCGCCGAGCTGCTGGATGGCCGCGATTCCGTTCGGGATGGACGAGTGCCGGAAGCCGGCGGTCTTGCTGAACACCAGGACCTTGGTCAGCGGTGCGGCCGAGGCCGTCGTGGGAAGGGCTATCAGGCCGGCCATCAACACGGCCAGGCCGGTGACGAATGCCAACAGGCGGGGACGGGAACGCATGGTCTTGCTCCTCTGCTGAGCGTCGACCCCGAGGGGTGCTCGAGGGCACGCCCGGGGCCAGGGTGGCGGTGGTGCGGAAGCCGGGCCGCCGATGCTCGGCTGAGATGGTGCGGTGATGTGGAGCGGTGGTGAACGTGCGATTGGCCAGCCGATGACTCCGACCAACCTCTGTGGACGGTCGCAGTGCATCGACTCACATCGCTGACGCAGTAAACCTCCGATGTCTGCGCCCCGTCAAGCCCACCCGCTCCGGCCTGGGACGCACCGTGGCACGGTCAGCGCCGGCGTCGGAGCGGGACGTAGGGTCGGCGGTATGTCCACCGACGAAGATCGCGAGCGCCTCGCCGGGCAACTCGCGGCGCTGCCGGTCCGTGAGCTGGTCGACGTCCTGCGGCGTGCCCTGCCGCGGTTCACGCAGGAGGTGTACGGCATGCGAACGGTGCTGACCCTGGCCAACGTCACCTGGTTCGAGGACGATGTCGACCCGGGCCTCGACGTCGAGCTGGTCGCCTGGCCCGATCGCGACTACTACGGCGGTGAGCTCGGCCTGGATCAGGGCCTGTGGGAGGACGGCCGGTGCCCACGCTGCGATGTCGAGGTCACCTCGAACGCCAAGCGCGCGCACTGCCCGTACTGCGGCACCGCGTGCGTCCTGACCTGACGGTGCGCGCCAGCGTCGCGGTGGTCAGCCTCGGCCGTTCGACTCCGGGTCGCGAGTGCCCCTGGTCGCCATGAGGATGAGGTCGGCGATCGCCTCGGGGTGCGTGACCATGGCGAGGTGCGAGGAGTCGACCTCGATCGTCGTCGCGTTCATCCGCTCGGCCAGGAACCGCTCCAGCTCGGGCGCGGTGGTCCGGTCCGCGGTGGAGACGGAGTAGTACGGGCAGGCTTGCGCCGGAGGCGTCAGCGACCGAGGACGAGGTACGCGAGGCCGAGGACGCCGCGGTAGCCGCCGACGTACTGGCGCAGCCGGTCGTCGAGCTCCGCGCGGATCTGGTCCGCGCGGGGATCCTCGGGGTACGTCAGCAGCCACTCCTGCCGTCCCGCGAGCCAGGTGGACTCGAAGTCGTCCCACTCCCGCTGGTCGGCGGTGCTCAGGTGCAGCAGCCGCCAACCGCGCGCGCGGGCGGCCTCGACGAGGCCCGCGAGATCGGTGACGTCCGCACCGAAGATTCGCGTGGCCTCCGCGGTGGGGTCGGACTGCCAGTACCCCTCGCCGAGCAGCAGCCGCCCACCCGGTCGGACCACGCTGGCGAGCGCGTCGAGGGCCGCGCCGGTGCCGCCGAAGACGTGTGCCGAGCCGATACACAGGACCCGGTCGGCCGGCTCGTGCCAGGCCGCGGCCTCGCCCATCACGAAGGCGACGTGCCGGTTCAGCGACTTCTCGGCGGCGAGCCTGCGCCCGCGGGCGAGGGCGGCCTCGTCGGTGTCGACACCGACGCCCCTCGTCGCGACGGGGCCTGCCACGCCGCCCGCGGCGACGGCGCGCAGCAGCAGCTCGCCCCAGCCGCAGCCGAGGTCCAGCACGCGCGCGCCGGGGCGTACGTCGAGTCGTCGCAGCAGCAGGGCCGCGTGCTCCTCCGAGAGCGGCGTGTTCCAGCGCATCCGCGCGTACCGGCTGGCGGCGAGGTGGTCGGTGCTGTGCATCCGTTCAGGGTGTCAAGTCGTGATCACCGGCGCGCACCGGGTGGGGTGCGTTCGGGTTGCGCGCAGGTCGGGACGGGTGTCGGGGCGTACGGCAGGATCGGTGCAGTGGACGCGGGCGCGGCGCAGCCCTGGCGGCCGCCGACCCGGCAGGAGGTCGCGGCCGCGGCCGGTCGCGGCCTGGTGGACGTGATCGGCCCGGGCCTGCGGGTGCTGTTCTGCGGCTTCAACCCGGGTCTGTACTCGGCGGCGGTGGGGGAGCACTTCGCCCGCCGGGGCAGTCGCTTCTGGCCGGCCCTGCACGGCGCCGGCTTCACCGACCGGGAGCTGCGCCCGTGGGAGCGCGCCGAGCTGCTGCGGCAGGGACTGGGCATCACCAGCCTGAGCAACCGGGCCACCGCCCGCGCCGACGAGCTGACCCCGGCCGAGCTGGTGGCCGGGGTGACCGGGTTGGCGGTGAAGGCCGAGCGGCACCGGCCGAGGTGGGTGGCGATTCTCGGGGTGACCGCGTACCGGATCGCGTTCGTCCGGCCGAAGGCCGGGCTGGGCCCGCAGCCGGAGCGGCTGGGCCCGGCCCGGGTCTGGGTGCTGCCCAACCCCAGCGGTCTGAACGCGCACTTCCCGCTGCCGGCGCTGACGGCCGAGTTCGCGGCGCTGCGGCGGGAGGCGGGTTCCTAGACGCCGTCGGCGGCCAGCGCCCGGTAGTAGGGGGTCATGGCGGGGTGGTACTCGTCGAACTCCGGTTGGCGGGAGCCGTCCCGGGAGGCGACCAGCATGTCCAGGTAGTACTCCCAGCCGGCGCCCACCTCGGCGATGCCGTCCAGGCTGGTGAGGCGCTGGGCGAAGCGCAGCTCGGTGGTGCCGTCGGTCTCGGTCAGCGCGAACTCCAGCAGCCAGCTGCCCGAGCCGTCGATCATCGACACGCCGAGGCGCCGCTGCGGCTCGCACACCTCGATGCGTACGTCGCACCAGGGCTGCTGCTCCTCGTACGCCATCTGGACCCGGATGGTCCGGCCGGGCCCGGCGTCGCCCTCCCACGGGCCGAACCAGCGGGCCGTGCGCTCCGACTCGGTCAGGCTCGCCCACACGTCCGCCGCCGGGGCGCGGAACGTGCGGGTCAGGACGAGGTCGTGGCCGGTGGCGGTGCGGAACAGGCGGCCAGCGGGTGTACGGGTCATGCGATGTGCTCCGTTCGGTGTTCCGCCGGGCCGCGGGCGCGGCGTTCCCGGCGGGTTCGATGGACCTCGGTCTCCAGGGCGTCGAGGCGTTGCTCCCACCGGTCCGGTGCGGTGAACTCGGCGAGCCAGTCGATCAGCGCGGCGAGCGGGCCGGGGTCGAGGCGGTAGATCCTGCGGCGGCCGATCAGCTCGTCGCGGACCAGCCCGCTCTCCCGCAGCACCCGCAGGTGGCGACTGACCGCGGGTCGGCTGATGGCGAACCGCTGGGCGATCTCACCAGCGGCCAGCGGCGCGTCGCGCAGCATGGTCAGGATGCGCCGCCGCACCGGGTCCGCGATCGCGGTGGCCACCTCGTCCACGCCCGAAGCGTAACCCATAGGTTACGGGTTTGCGTAGGGCCGGCTGCGTCGATGGTGGGCACATGATCACCTGACCTGGCACTCTTGAGGGCATGCCAGCCCAGCTTCGATCCCGCCTGCTCGATTGGACCGTCGCCGTACCCGTGCTCGCCGTGCTGGTGTTGCTCGTGACGTGGGGGCGGGACATTCCCGCCCCTCTCGTCGTGGTGGTCGCCGCGTTGCTGGGCGGTGCGGTGCTCGCCGCCGTGCACCACGCCGAGGTGGTCGCCCACCGGGTGGGGGAGCCGTACGGCTCGCTGGTGCTCGCCGTCGCGGTCACGGTCATCGAGGTGGCCCTGATCGTCACGCTGATGATCAGCGGGCCGGAGAAGACCCAGTCGCTCGCCCGCGACACCGTCTTCGCCGCCGTCATGATCACCTGTAACGGGATCCTCGGCCTGTCCCTGCTGCTCGGGGCGCTGCGCCGACGCGTGGCCGTGTTCAATCCCGAGGGCACCGGCGGGGCCCTGGCCACCGTGATCACCCTGGCCACGCTGAGCCTGGTCATCCCGACCTTCACCACGGCCCGCCCCGGCCCGGAGTTCAGCCCGGCCCAGCTCGCCTTCGCCGCCGTCGCGTCGCTCGCGCTGTACGGGCTGTTCGTGCTGGTGCAGACCGGCCGGCACCGCGACTACTTCCTGCCCGTCGACACCGAGGGTCGGGTGATCGACGCCGAGGAGCACGCCAAGCCGCCGACCACCCGCGCGGCGCTGATCAGCCTGGGGCTGCTGCTGGTGGCGCTGGTCGCGGTGGTCGGCGACGCCAAGACCGTCTCGCCGACCATCGAGGCCGGCGTGGCGGCGGCGAACCTGCCGCACGCGTTCGTCGGCGTGATCATCGCCCTGCTGGTGCTGCTGCCGGAGACCCTGGCCGCCGCCCGCGCCGCCCGCCGGGACCGCGTGCAGATCAGTCTGAACCTCGCCCTCGGCTCGGCGATGGCCAGCATCGGCCTGACCATCCCGGCCATCGCCATCGCCTCGATCTGGCTGGACGGCCCGCTGCTGCTCGGCCTCGGCGGCACCCAGCTCGCGCTGCTCGCGCTCACCGCGGTGACCGCCGTGCTGACCGTGGTGCCGGGGCGGGCCAACGTGTTGCAGGGCGGTGTGCACCTGGTGCTGCTGGCCGCGTTCGTCTTCCTGGCCGCCAGCCCCTGACCTTCTCGGCGTCGCGCCCCTCGGCGCTCGTTTGCCGCCGGCCGCCGGCTCAGCCGGCGGCCGGCGGGTCGTCCGCCAAACGGTCCGCGCGGGCGTTGAGGTAGCGCTGCTGCGCCAGGTTCGTCGAGCGTGCCGCCGCCATCCGGTACGCCTCCCGCGCCGCGACCCGCTCGCCGGGCAGCTCCCACAGGTGGGCGCGGGCGGCCGGCAGCCGCGGATCGTCGGCCAACCGGACGTCGTCGGCCAGGTCGGCCAGCAGCGCCAGGCCGGCCGGCGCGCCCCGGCTCATGGCCACCGCCACGGCGTGGTTGAGCGCCACGACCGGATTGTCGGACAGGCCGAGCAGCACCTCGTACAGGGCGGTGATCTGCGCCCAGTCGGTGGCCGCCGCGGTGGGCGCCTCGTCGTGCACGGCCGCGATGGCCGCCTGGAGCTGGTACGGCCCGACGACCCCGCGCGGCAGCGCCCCCGTGATCAGGGCGACCCCCTCGGCGATCTGGTCGGCCCGCCACCGGCTGCGGTCCTGCTCGGCCATCGGCACCAACTCGCCGTGGGCGCCGATCCGCGCCGGCGCGCGGGCGTCGGTGAGCAGCATCAACGCGAGCAGCCCCGCGACCTCGGGGTCGTCGGGCAGCAGCCGGTGCACCAGCCGCGTCAGTCGGATCGCCTCGGCGGTCAGGTCGGCGCGCAGCAGCCCCGGGCCGGCGGTACGCGCGTACCCCTCGGTGAAGACCAGGTAGAGCACGTGCAGCACCGCGGCGACCCGGTCGGCGCGCTCCGCCCCGGTCGGTGGCGCGAACCGCAGGCCACTGTCGCGGATGCGCTGCTTACCCCGGCTGATCCGCCGGGTCATCGTCGCCTCCGGAACCAGGAACGCGCGGGCCACCTCGGCGGTGCTCAACCCGCCCACCGCGCGCAGCGTCAGCGCGATCTGCGACGCCGCCGTGAGCGCCGGGTGGCAGCACAGGAACAGCAGGATGAGCGTGTCGTCGGCATCCGCCGGGGGCCGGTCGGCGGCCGGCGCCAACCACTGCTCCGGCAACACCCAGCGCGCCACCGTCTCCTCCCGCCGCGTCCGCGCCTGGTCACGCCGGAGCAGGTCGGTCAGCCGCCGGGACGCCACGATGATCAGCCACGCCCGGGGATTCTCCGGTACGCCGTCGCGCGGCCAACCGTCCGCCGCCGCGATCAGCGCCTCCTGCACCGCGTCCTCGGCGGTGTCGAAGTGCCCGAAGCGGCGGACCAGCGCGCCGAGGACCTGCGGCGCCAGCTCGCGCAGCAGATCCTCGGCGGGCGTTGCCGACACCGGTCAGCCGGCCAGGTCCTCGACGCCGTCCAGCACCGGCCGCACGTCCACGTACGCGCCGGGGGTGTCCGGGTCGACCAGGCCGGCGGCGATCTCGGTGGCCCGGTCGAAGCTGGCGCACTCCACGATCGTGTAACCCGCGAGCACCTCCTGCGTCTCCGGGTACGGGCCGTCGGTGACCACGGTCGCCCCGTCCCGGACCTGCACGCGACGGGTGTGCACCGGCTCGCTGAGGCCCCGTGCGTCGACCAGTTCCCCGGATTCGGCGAGCGCCTGGTGGAACGTCTCCATGTGCTGGTGCATGGCCGCGATCTGCTCGGCGGACATGGCCGGCCGGTCGGAAGCCCGCCCCGACAGCACGTCATAGTCCTGCTGCGACCCGTAGAGCAGAATCATGTACTTCACAGTGGCCTCCTGTCTCCGGTGCCGCCCCGGCACCGCTCAACGGAAACGTCGAACCCCAACCCCCCACCCGGACACTCCCACCCCCACCAGATCCCTGGTTGATCATGAAGTTATTGCCTTCGATGCCGGCGTGTCGGGGCAATAACTTCATGATCAACGGGTGGGGGCGGTTCCCGGGTCCGCCGTTGTGCGCTCGCGGCCGGGGATCGGGCGGCCGGGGTCTGATCAACTCCGTTTCGCCGAAGTCGCTGTATCCAGGGCGTTGGGACACCCCGATATCGCCGACCTGGAGTCGATCAGCCGCGCGAGTGGCGGATGCTCGTCGGGGCTGGCGTTGATTGTCTGGTTTGGGCCTTTCCGTTACGTGGTCGTTGGGGCCTAGATGGGGCTGTCTCGCTAAGGGTGTTTTCGGCGATCTTGGTTAGTAGGTTTCAGCAGGTGGGAAGCGGTCGCTGAAGGTGATGGCGAAGGCGTTCAAC